>NZ_CAIZIZ010000093.1 GCF_903933125.1 uncultured Lamprocystis sp.
ATATGTTTTTCTTGGCGTTGCTCATCAAACTTAAGTAGCGAAGGGACCTTTAGGGCAAAGACCGCTAACCCTGACATTAAAGCGTCGACTAAAGGAATGCGGCATTTTGTGGTTTGCCGGTGATCGGTGATCGACTAGAACGTTTCACGCACCAGCGACAATAATGTCGAGTTCGTGAGGTTTTGCTGAAATTGACGTGCCATCGTCATTCCTTAGTAACAAAAGATGCGCAATCGAATCATTGCAGGCAGTCCAATTCGCTATTCTAGCAGAGTCACGAATCCGTAAAAACGCCTTCGGAAAAAGAATTTATCATATTGTTTATAAAGGAAAAATTGGCCGGGAATTGCTGGCATGAAATCGTGTTGATTGGCGCGACGCTGCCTGGCTAGGCCGCCCACTTTCTGTGGTTGATGGCGAGATCGAGCGTGAGTTCAAAGACCTGGTCGCGCTTCTGCGTGAAGATGTCCTTGTCGTAACCCGGCTCGGGAAGATGCAGGTCGAGAACCTTGCCGACCTCGTCGCGGACCGTCAAGCGGGTTTGACAGTCTTTGAACCAGTCTTGGACGAGCACCCGCGGGGATTCAGCGGTCAGGCGCTTGAGCAGTGCCTTGGCCGCGAGGCGAACCCGCTGCTCTTCGTCCTTGGTCATGGTGTCCTTGCGCAGGAGGTCGTAAATCTCGAGTTCGTCTTCGGTGAGCCCCATCCGGACGTGCCGCTCCTCTTCCTCCCGGAGCGCCTGGGTAAATCGCAACAACGCGGCATAGTCGGCGTCGGCTGAGGTGCTCCCGGCGTTGTAAGTGTCGATGATCCCCTGCAGGCGTTCCGCGAAGTCCCGCCTGGTGCGGTTCTGCTTGAGCATGTCGCTGAGCTTCTTTTCGAGGAAGGCCCGCAAATCGGCGATCTCGATATTCTTGCAGGCGGTCGTTTTGAAGTCCTCCCTGAGCTTTTCGAAGTCGATCGTACTCAGGTCCCAGGATTTGCCCTGTTGCGCAATCCTGAAGCCTGCTGCAGCTTCCTTGACCGTCGCGAATCCCGCGTCATCGACAACGAGACTCTCATCGAGCAGTGCGCCGATCCGCCGGATGGCGGACGCGACATCCTGTTGCTGAATGATGCTGTCGATGATGCCTCGCAGGTATTGAAAGACGGCAACGGTACGCACCACCGGCCGGCCGAGAACCTCCGGCTTCGCGGCCTCGTAAAGGCCGGTGATGGTGTTTTCGTAGACGCTGAAGCTCTTGCGATACTCGTCTTTATAAAGCATCGCGTTGGCCCAACCCTCGAAGAGCCCGAGTTTCTGGAAGATATCGCGGCCTTCAAGCGCCTTATCGATTGGGATATTGATGGATGCGCAGAAGGCGCGGCCTTGATCGATAGCCTCGTCGAGCAGGCGGAAAATCTCGGATTTGTCTTTGACCGGCGCCTCGCCGACACTTTGATCACCCTCGCCATAGTCCTTGAGCGCCTTCTTCAGTCGTCCGAAGACCCCGTAATAGTCGACCACTTCGCCGTTCTTCTTCTCGACACCGCCGATTTTATACGCACACACCCGATTGGCGCGGGCGATGGTCTGCATCAGGGTGTGATCCTTCTGCGGCTTATCGAGATAGAGGGTCGAGACCGTGGGTGCATCGAAGCCGGTGAGCCACATGGCGCAGACGAAGACAAGTTGGAGCGGGTCCTCGGGGTTCTTGAAGTTGTATTCAAGGTCGTGGCCGTTCTCGTCGGCTTGGTCCATCCGCTTGCGGTGCGGGCGGATATCCAGGCCCTGCTGGTCGAACTTCTCGTCCTCGCCGTTCTCCGCGCTGACCACCACCGCCATCTCGACCCGGCGCATGTACTCGACCATCCGCTTGAGGCGTGCCGCCAGCAGTTCATCGCCGGTCTGCTTGATCTGGCCGTGCAGGGCCTTGATCTCCTCCTTCCAGAGGCGCTGGACCTTGTCATACAGCTTCACCGCGGTGAACTTATCCACGGCGATGACCATACCCTTGCCGAGATAGCCCCGCCTGGGAAAATGGTAGACGATATCCTGGGCGATGGTTTCCAGCCGGTCATCCCGTTTGATGACCTCCAACTCACTGGCAAACCGCTGTTCGAGCTTGGCCTGCGCGACTGAATCGAGATTTTCGTCTTCGAGGATCTCGTAGAAGTCGGCGCTCAGATCGTCGTTCTGATTCTGCACTTCCGGCACGCGTTTGCTGTAGAACAACGGCACGGTCGCGCCGTCATTCATCGACTGGCTGAAATTGTATTCAGACACATAGTCGCCGAACCACGCATTGGTCTTGCGGGCGTTGCCGAGTAGCGGGGTGCCGGTGAAGGCGATGTATTGGGCATTGGGCAGACCGACCCGCAGGTTTTCCGCGAGTGACTGGTATTGGGTCCGGTGGGCCTCGTCGACGATCACGATGATATCGTCACGGTCTGAAAGCAGCGGATAGGGCTTGCCCTTGGGCCAGCGGAATTTCTGGATCAGGGTGAAAACGAGTCGCTTGTTCTGGCCCAGGAAGGCGCGCAGTTGCTCGCTGTCCTTGGGCTGAGCGGTATCGGCCTGGCGGACGGTGTCCGTGTTGAGAAAGGTGCGGTAGATCTGGCCGTCGAGATCATCGCGGTCGGTGATGATCAGGAAACTGAAGTTGCCCTGGCACTTGCGCAATATCTTCCGGACATAGAAGATCATGGAGAAGCTCTTGCCCGAGCCCTGGGTGTGCCAGAAAACACCGAGCCGGCCGTCGAGCCCCGCGCGGCCGAGAAAGGTGTCGAACGCCTTGTTGACGCCGATGAACTGGTGGTTCTGGGCGATGATCTTCTGGGTTTCTTTGTGGTACAGGATAAAATTTTCGATGTAATCGAGCAGTCGGTCCTTGGGGCAGAGACCGGCGAGGAACCGCTCAGCGCTGGTGCCTTGCGCTGCGATCTGCTCGCGTCTGATCTTCTCCTTCTCGTCCTCGGGGCGCAGCCAGTGGAAGAAGTGCTCCCACTCGGCGGTCAGGCTGCCGACACGGGTCTCGATGGCGTTTGAAAAGACACAGAGTGCATTGGTCAGGAAGAGTTGCGGGATCTCCGCCTTGTAGTTGGTCAAATTGTCGTCGTAGGCGCACCTGAGGTTGACGTTGGAGTTCTTCAATTCGATGAAGACGAGCGGCAGCCCGTTGATATAAAGCAGGATATCCGGACGACGGTAGCCGCGCTCACCCAGAATCCAGAGCTGACTGACCGCGAGGAATTGGTTGGCGGCGGGGTTGTTGAAGTCGATGATCTTGACCCGCGCCTTGCGGGTGCGGCCGGTCGCGTCCTTGAATTCGACCTGTACCCCGTTGCGGATGAGGTCGTCCACTGCCCGGTTGGCGGCAATGGCGGATTGCGCCTCACGTTTGTCGCACAACTGTTTGATGGCATCGTCGATGGCGGCTTCCGGGATGCCCTTATTCAGGTCGATCACTGCCGCCCGCAGGCGGTCGTACAGAATGACCTCGCGTTTATCGGTGCGTCCCGAGCCGTCGTTGAGATCCGCCGGATCGGCGGTGTGGCAGTCCTGCACGTCGTAGCCATAGAGCAACTGCAAGCGTTGCAGCATGGCCGCTTCGATCTGGTCCTCAGAAATGAAGGTCGGCATAAACCGCGTCCTGAGCGATAGGTGAGGTTTTCGGTGACAACGTGCCCTTCGACGATCAGGAGTATTGTCGCTGACGCGGTTTATCGATGAAAGCCCCCCACCGGCCCCTGGCACCGCCGCGCACCAACATGTTACACTTGATCAACTTATTGAACAAGTTTGATGCCATGAAAGTCGTCACCTACTCCCATGCACGCAATGCATTGAAATCCTTGCTGGATACGGTCGTACGGGACGCGGACGTGGCGATCATCAGCCGTCGGGATGCCGAGGGTGATGCGGTGGTCATGTCGCTGGATCACTACAACAGCCTGATGGAGACGCTGCACCTGCTGTCGACCCCTGCCAACGCCGAGGCCTTGGCGCGCGCGATCCGGCAGGATCAGGCGGGCGAGGCGCAACCGCGGACCCTGATCGATGCGGACGGCGATTGACCATGCGCGGGATTCGTTTCGTCCCGGACGCCTGGGATGCGTACCTTTATTGGCAACAGCCGGATCGCAAGACGCTAAGACGCATCAACCTCCTGATCAATGAGGCCGTCCGCGAGCCCTTCGCCGGGATCGGCAAACCGGAACCGCTGCGCGGCAATCTATCCGGCTACTGGTCGCGGCGCATTGACGACACCCATCGCCTGGTCTACCGTGCGACCGACACCGAGTTGGTCATCATCGCCTGTCGCTTTCATTACGACGGCTGATGAACGGGTGATCTTGTGGGAGCGGCCTCCGGCCGCGACGGGGCCTCGCAAACTGCCGCAGGGTCGCTGGTTACCGCCACGACCCTGAACAGTTCCAAAATTTCTTGACA
>NZ_CAIZIZ010000094.1 GCF_903933125.1 uncultured Lamprocystis sp.
GCGTCGCGGCCGGGGGCCGCTCCTACCGCAGCAGCGGCCCCCGGCCGCGACGGGCTGCCGCAACGACGAGTGGTCGGAATTATGATCAAGGCCGACTTGGGCCGGCCTCTCACCGTTGACGTCTTCCTTGTTCCACCGCTCGAACTTCTTTGCCGCACCAGCAAAGTCATTTGCCTAAGGAAGCCCGGATCAGGCACTGCAACCCCTCCAGATTGGGCTCGAAGAAGCGCGCTACCAGGAGCCCTTCCTGTCGGTGTCGGTCCAGGAAGGCCAGTTTCTGCACGGGTGTGGCGGCGATGCGGCGATCCTCCCGCGACAGGCGCTCCTGGCATTGCATGGCGTGATCGAAGGTCAAGGCGACCGACGGGAGCAGGTCGGCCTCGGCCAGCAGGACGGCCTGAAACGCCAGGTTCGGGTCGGTCGCGAGCAGCCCCAGGGGGTCGGCACCGGGCGGCGCCTCGGATGCCGGGCCGCCCTGGTGAAAGTGCCGGAAACAGCAGCGTGCATAAGGCCCCCCGATGGTGACCTCGGTGGCCAGCACCAAGGCCGCGATGCGCGTGATCTCCGCTTGCGCGACCCCTGCCGCCGCCAGGCAGGGCCGGGCCGCGTCTATCGCCAATCGTTCCAGCCGAAAGGGTTGGCCGGCGTTGGTGGTGCCGTCATGGTGAAGGTCGTGCACCAGGGCCGCGACGGCGATCCGCGCCTGCTGCGCGCCCGCAAGCCCAGCGTGCTTGGCGAGGAACAGGCTGCACAGCAGGACTTCGCAGATATGCCGGCTATTGTGGTACGCGTTGCGAGCCTGACCCGTCACCCCATCATCCAGATCGACGGCGATGCGCATCCCGGCAACGGCGAGCGGGTCGCGCGGGCTCATCCCGACGTTGGCGGCCACCGCCTCGAACACCCGGCACGTGGGCCGCTCAAGCTGCTCGACGGTCTGGAGGCAAGCGACGATCTCGTTGGCGACCGTCTCCGGCGCGGCCCCGGACAGGACGGCGAAGGGTGCCCGGGACAGGTCGGGAAACGGCGATTCGGCGACCTGAGGTTGGTTCATGGGGACAACCTGTTGACTCTGTCCAGGGCTTTCCCAAGGACTGGTTGGTGGAGATAATATAGCCTTCGTACCTGATATCCAGACAGACCCTTGGTGTAGGGGCGGGTTTGAAACCCACCTTTACGTCCGGTGCGGTCGCCCCGAAATCGACCGCACCCGGAGCGCTGTGCCACCCCATGGTGCATCGTCCTCGGTTTGACCGCCGGAGGGGTTCGCTGAAGGCGTTGTGTGCGGGGCACCCCAAGCACGGCCCAGCCACGGGCCGGCCCAGGTGCCGATCTGGCTCGCACTTTGCTTTGTCCCTTTACCCCGTGTTCCACTCAGGTGTCTCTGCCAATGGCGGTCAAGGCGCTCGTCGACTCCCCGATTCAAAAATACCTGGAGGCGCTGCACGGGCGCGTCGCGGACCTGCGCGAGGGTGACCTCGCCTCCTATATCCCGGAACTGACCAGCGCCGACCCGGAGTGGTTCGGCATCGCCGTCGCGACGGTGGATGGTCATGTCTATCAGGTCGGCGACAGCCGCCAGGCCTTCACCATCCAATCGATCTCCAAACCCTTCGTCTACGGGCTGGCACTCGCCGATCTTGGGGTCGAGCGGGTTTTGGCCAAAGTGGGAGTCGAACCCTCGGGCGAGGCCTTCAATTCGATCAGCCTGGAGCCCGGCACCGGGCGCCCCCTGAACCCCATGATCAACGCCGGTGCCATCGCCACCACCTGCATGATCGCCGGCGATAGCCCGGAGCAGCGCGAACAGCGGATACTCGAGATGTTCGCGCGCTATACCGGCCACCCCATGGTGGTCGACGAGCGGGTCTATGCCTCCGAAGCGCGCACCGGGCACCGCAATCGCGCACTCGCCCACCTGATGCGCAATTTCGACGTCATCGAGACCGATCCGGAACCGGGGCTCGACCTGTATTTCCGCCAATGTTCGGTGCTGGTGAACTGCCGTGACCTGGCCCTGATGGGCGCCTGCCTGGCCAATAACGGGGTCAACCCGGTCACCGGGGTGCGCGCGCTGCCGGAGGCCCAGGTCGCGCGGGTATTGTCGGTCATGTCCTCCTGCGGCATGTATGACTACTCGGGCGGATGGATCTACAGCGTCGGGATGCCGGCCAAGAGCGGCGTGGGCGGCGGCATCGTGGCGGTCCTGCCCGGTCAGGTCGGCATCGCCGTGTTTTCGCCGCTGCTCGATGCCCGCGGCAACAGTTGCCGCGGCATCCGGGTCTGCGAGGAAATCTCCCGGGATTTCGATCTGCATCTCTTCCACACCAGCCGCTCCACTTCGGCCGCGATCATCCGCGCCCGCTATGACGCCATGCTGGTCGGTTCCCAGCGCCGCCGCCGACTGGCCGAGCGGGACCTGCTGGCGCAACACGGCGCCCGCGTGCGCGTCTACGAACTCCAGGGCGAGTTGACCATCGGGGCGACCGAGTCACTGGTCCATGAAGTGCTGGACGAGTTGGCGGGGGTGGAGGTGCTGATCCTGGACCTGGCGCGGGTCGTCAACGTCGATCAGGCCGCCGCCCGGATGCTGGCGGACCTGGCCCGCGACCTCACCGGTCAGGGGCGCACCGTGCTGATCCCCGGGGCGGCCAACAAGTATGCATTTATGCGGTTGGTGGCCCAGGCGTGGCCGCAGTCTCAGGACCTGGCGATCTTTCAATTCAGCGATAGCGACCACGCCCTGGAGTGGGCGGAGGATCGACTGATCGCGACGCTTGCGCCCCCGACCGACCCGACCCAGGAGAGCGCGCTCGCCGACAACGACCTCTGTGTCACGCTGTCCGGCGAGGAGCGCGCCGGGCTTGCGGCCATCGCGCAGCGCTTGGAGTTCGCCGCTGGGACACCGGTGTTTCGCACCGGCGAAGCGGCCAATGCGCTGTTCCTCATCGCCCAAGGCCGTTTCGAGGTCCTGCTGCCGGCCCCCGGTCAGCCGCCGCGGCGGCTCTCCACCCTTTCCCCTGGCATGTACTTCGGCGAATTGCCCCTGGCGAGCGGCCAACCCCGTTCGGCCGATGTGGTGGCGCGCGACGGCGGGGCCTGCTGGCGCGTCCCCTTTGCGGCGATCGAGGCGGGGCTCAAGATCCGGCTGCTCTCGGCCATCGCCTCACAGCTTGCGGAACGCCTGGCGGAACAGGCGCGGGTGCAGCGGCTGGTGGGCTGAGCCGGCGCGTTTTTACGCAGTCACCGCATCACTTATGGTCGCCACTGAGCGGCGAGCGCCGCTCCGCCAGGACCGGAGCGGCGGTGCGAGGCGTCCCGCGGTTGCGTGCGTGTCGTTAGTCACCTAAGGTAGATACGTGGACGCTCTGTGAGATGATGCAGTCCGTCAAGCTCCAATCCTTGTCGGAGCGTTGACGGAAAAGCCCAAGCCCACGGTCCAGCAAAGGACCATCGACGAGCAGGCATTGCCAACGCGGTGAGCGGCGCGCGGTCTCGATCAGGCGTAGCGCGACGGTCTTGAAGGGAGCCCGGCTGAAGGTATTACCCACCAGCTTAGAGCCCGGAACCGGAGCTTTGCTTGGGTTTCTTTGCAAAACCCCAAAGTCCGTGATAGGCGGATTGGGCTATCGGCTTGCCGAACCGGTCAAGCCCGCGTCGTCGCTGCAGCAGCAAGACTGCCCAACGGGGAAACGCATTGCACACCAAGCCTGAGGCGCCCGATGACGGAGGAATCGCAGACCGGGAACGAGCCGCGCGGTCCCGAAACGAGGTGGAACTCGCACCACTGGTGCGGTGTGTCCGCCGGGGAATGACAGCGCCCGAGCTCGTGCGATCCTGGATGCCCCGGGTTCCTCCCCAACAGGGATCGGCCATTGCCCATTGGCTGGTTTCCCGGGGGCTGCTGATCCCGCAGCACGCGGGAGTGGCCTTGGTCATCAACCCGGCCATTGCGCGATCGGCGCGGTCGGCGGTCCGCGCAGCGGACCCTACAGGTCTGCTGGTCCCGAAGCGGGCTGGGGCGATGGCGATGGATCGGGGGCGGGCGTGACGCAGGCGTTGGGTGACTGGCTGCGGGCGCATGACCTAGGCGAGTTCGAGGCGCTCTTGGTCGAGCACGAGGTCGACCTGAAAACCTTGAAAATCCTGACGGAGTCCGACCTCAAGGAGCTCGGCCTGGGATTCGGTCCGCGCAAGCGAATCCTCAGTGCAATCGCACCGCCGCGACCTCCAGATGCCGTCCCGCGGCGAGTGACCGAGCAGCCCCCGCCAATCGACTCGGTGGGCGAGCGGCGGCAGTTGACCGTGATGTTCTGCGATCTGGTGGGATCCACCGCTCTTTCCACCCATCTCGACCCCGAGGAGATGAGGGAGCTCATCCAGACCTATCGCAAGGCCTGTGGTGACGTGGTCGCACGCTATGACGGCCATGTGGCGCAATATCTGGGGGATGGATTACTGATCTACTTCGGCTGGCCGCGGGCTCACGAGGACCAGGCCGAGCGCGGGGTGCGCTCGGGGCTGGAGATCGTGCGGGCGGTCAACGCCATTCGCGCGGCCTCCCCGCTCGCGGTCCGCGTGGGCCTGACCACCGGAACCGTCGTCGTGGGAGAAGCGTCGTGCCATGACAACAGCGAGTCGAAGCTGGCCGTCGGGGAGGCGCCGAATCTCGCGGCCCGCTTGATGAGCCTGGCGGGGCCGGACCAGGTGGTCATCGACCCGACAACCCGAGGCCTGGTCGGCAATCTCTTTGCACTGGCGGATCTTGGCACGCACAGCCTCAAAGGGTTCGCCAAGCCGGTCCCGGTCTGGCGCGTCGACGCCATTCGCCTAACGGCGGGGCGCTTCGACGCTGTTCATGCGGGGAAGCAACTGACCGACCTGGTGGGGCGTGAGGACGAGCTGGCTCTGCTCCGCGGCCACTGGGAACGCGCGCGTGAAGGTCTCGGGCAGGTTGTCCTCATCAGTGGTGAGGCGGGCATCGGGAAATCCCGTCTCTGCCACGCGCTGCGACAGGGCCTCGCGGAAGCCCATACCGTACTGCGCTACCAGTGCTCCCCCCACTTCACCAATTCCGCGCTTCAGCCAATCATTGCGCAGCTCGAGCTGGCGGCAAAGCTGGCCCGTGAGGACAGCCCCGAGCAGAAGCTCGACAAACTCGAAGCCCTGCTCGTCGGGGACTCAAGCCTGGTAGCCGAGGCCGCGCCGCTTATTGCCAACTTGCTGTCGCTGCCCCCCGGGCGTTATCCACCCCTCAACCTTTCGCCCCAGCGACAGAAAGACAAGACCCTGGAGGTGCTGGTCGGACAAGTCGAAGCCCTCTCGCGGAGGCAGCCCGTCCTGATCGTTTTCGAAGACATGCATTGGATGGACCCAACCAGCCAGGCGTTTCTCGACGCACTGGTGCCTCGGCTTCCGCGGTTGCCGGTGCTGTTGGTGGCGACCCACCGCCCCGGTTATTCCCTGCCCTTCGAGGGTCTACCCTATGTGACCAGCCTCGGGCTTGGTCGACTGCAGCCGAGCACGATCAGTGCGTTCGTGGGCGTCATGACCGGGGGCCGACAACTTCCGGCCGAGGTGCTGAACGAGATCATTTCCCACACCGATGGCATTCCGCTGTTCGTCGAAGAGCTGACCAAGTCGGTGCTGGAATCGGGGCTGTTACGCGAGGCTGGGAACCGCTACACGCTCGCGGCCCCTTTGCCCGCTCTGGCCATTCCGACATCGCTGCGGGATTCGCTCGCGGCGCGCCTGGACCGCCTGGCCCCGTTCAAGGAGATCGCGCAAATCGGCGCCTGCATCGGCCGGGAGTTCTCCCGCGCGCTGCTCTACCGCGTGGCGGCATGGGAGACCGCTCGACTCGACGATGCCCTCGACCGGCTGGTCGAGGCGGAGCTGATCAGTCGCCGGGAGACACCGTCTGATGTCATCTATACATTCAAACACGCGCTGGTGCAGGACGCCGCCTATGAACTCCTGCTCAAGAGCCGTCGCCAAACCCTGCACGCCCGCATTGCGCAGACCCTGGAGGTGGACTATCCCGACCAGGCGGGCCACAGTCCCGAGCTGCCCGCGCACCACTACACCCAAGCGGGCCGCCTCGACAACGCGATCCCACTGTGGCGCAAAGCCGGCGTCCTAGCCATCGAGCGCGTGGCGCTGAACGAGGCGCTCGCCCACCTGCAGAAGGCGTTGACCCTCACGAGCCAACAGCCCGAAACGCGGGATCGCGACGCACTCGAACTCACGATTCGTGAGCAACTCAATGCGGTCTGGGCCGGCTTGGGGGGATGGGCCGGCGCAGCGATCGGTACCAACACGGCGCGGATCCTGCGGTTGGCTTCGAGCCAGGGCAACACCCGAAGTCTGATCATCGGTCTGTGGTGGATGTGGACCAATACCATTACGCAGGGCCGCATCGCCGATTCACTGCCATTGGCCCAGCGTTTACTGGACGAGGGAGAGGGAACCGACGATGTGGATCTCAAGATTTTCGGCCCCGCCGCCGCCATGGTGACGCATTTCCTCCTGGGCCAGTTGCGCGAGGCGCAGACCCACGCCGACCGGGTCCTGGCGCTGTATGATCCACAGCGTGCAGAGCAGTGGATTCAACTGGCGGGGCATGACCTGAAAACCTTTGTCGGCGTTTACTCGTGTCAATGGATCTGGATGCAGGGCGACTATCAACGGGCCATGGCGGTCAGCGACGAAAGCTGTGCGCACGCGCGTGCTGTCGGACATGCCTTCAATCGCGTCTGGTCCTTAACCTATACCGCCTACCTGTTCGCCTACGGTCGTGAGCCGGAACCCTTGCTCGAGCGCCTCGCCTTGGCGGATCGTCTCGCGCAGGAACAGGGTCTGGCCTTCTTCAACCAGGTTTCCATTCCGCAGGCGATCGGCATCGGCCTGCTCCAGCAGGCGCCGACGCAAGACGCCATTGACCTGCTGCGCCGCGGCATCGAGGGTTGGGCTAACGTCGGCGGCGGAGTGCGCATCCCCTATCTGAAATCGGTCCTCGCGCAGGCGCTGGCCCAGGGGGGCGACCTGGCCGAAGCCATGCGGCTCATCGACGCGTGCATCGAGCAAATTGAGCGCCCGGCCTACCAGGAGCGGATCTGGCTGGCCGAAGTCCTGCGCATCAAGGGTTGGCTCATGATGCGCCTGGGCCGCGACCTGGAGGCCGAGCAGATCTTGCGCGCCGCCATCGACTGTGCGCGTCGGCAGGGCACCAAGTCCTGGGAATTGCGCTCCGCGGTGCTGCTGGCAGGGCTTCTGGCGGAACAGGGACAACACGAAGCCGCGCGAGGCGTGCTGGCACCCATCTTCGCCTTGCTCGCCGAAGGCCAGGACACGAAGGACTTGATGGAGGCCCGTGCGCTGCTCGAGCGCCTATCCCCAGCATCCATGCGGAAGGCCCAGGCGTAAGTCACTTCAGAAATCAGGTCCGGTTAAAGCGCGCCGTGCGGGGAAACGCCTGTCCCTTGGCATCGAAGAGGTAGCAGGCGTCGGTTGGCACACCGATGTCGAACTGGCTCTGGGGTGCGGCCGGAGTCTCCGGACGCACCTTGACCGTGAAGTCCTTGCCGCCGACCTCCAGATAAACGAAGGTCTCGGCGCCCAGGTGTTCGGCCACCTGAACGGTGCCGGTGATCCGATTGTCCGCGCGCGGGTCGTCGAGCAGGACCGTGTGCTCCGGCCGGATGCCGACCTCGACCTTGTCGCCTGGCCGGCCCCGGCTGCTGTCGACCGATGCGGTCAGGCTGACTCCGGTGTCGAGCTTGACGCGGGTCCGCTGTTCGCCCGCCTCCTCGATCATGCCGCCCAGGAAGTTCATCTTGGGCGAACCAATGAAGCCGGCGACGAAGCGATTGGCCGGTGCATGATAAAGATCGAGCGGCGGGCCGACTTGCTCCAGGTTGCTGGCCGCGCCATCGTCGGTGAGCGGGCTCAGGACGACGATCTTGTTGGCCAGCGTCATGGCCTCGACCTGATCGTGCGTCACATAGATGGTGGTGGAGCCGCGTTCTTGGTGCATCCGGGCCAGTTCGATACGGGTTTTCACCCGCAGGGCGGCGTCGAGATTCGACAGCGGTTCATCGAGCAGGAAGACATCGGGGTGCTGGACCAGGGCGCGGCCGATGGCGACCCGCTGGCGCTGACCACCGGAGAGCGCCTTGGGCTTACGCTCCAGGAAGCTGTCCAGACCCAGCATCGCCGAGGCCTGAGCCACCCGCTCCTTCGCGATGGCCTTGTCGATCTTCTTGATCTTGAGTCCGAAGGCGAGATTCTCACGCACCGTCATGTGCGGGTAGAGCGCATAGGATTGGAACACCATGCCGACACCGCGATTGACCGGCGGCACGTCGTTCATCCGTTTGCCGCCGATGTAAAGGTCGCCGGAGGTGATGTCGTCGAGTCCGGCGATGGCCCGCAGTAAGGTGGACTTGCCGCAGCCCGACGGGCCGACGAAGACCACGAACTCACCCTCTTTGATGTCCAGGTTGATATCGCGCAGGACATCGCGCGCAACGCCGGGGTTGTAGTTCTTGACCAGGTGATCGATCTTGACGTCAGCCATTTCTTACAAGCTCCTGGTGGGCGTCGTGGCCCCGGTTAGTTTCTTGATCCCGCCGCGTTGTCGATGGGGTGCGGGGTTCGTGGAATCTTAGGCGATTGAAAGAAATCGGGCCTCGATCAAGATTCCGGCCACTTGGGCTCGCCGGGTGCGTAGTCAGGCCATCCTGGCCTGACACCGTCAGGGCTGGAAGCCCTGACTACGCACACCGGTGGCCGGGATAACGATCAAGGCCAGAAATCGCCAGAGGTCGTCGGTCCGCGTAGCGGACCCTACCCCTTGACCCCACCGGCGGTCAGGCCGCCGACCAGCCACCGCTGGGCGAGCAGAAAGACCAGGGTGATCGGCAGGCCCGACATGACGGCGGCGGCGGCGAAGTCGCCCCATTTGTATTCCTGCGGATTCAGATAGTATTGCGAGCCCACCGCCAGCGTCAGCTTGGCCTCGTCCTGCAGCAGGATGGAGGCCACCGGATATTCGGTAATGGCGGTAATGAACGCCAGGATGAAGACCACCGCCAGGATCGGTACCGAGAGCGGCAGCAGAATCAGCCGGAAGGCCTGCCAGGGCGAGGCGCCGTCGAGCATGGCGGATTCTTCCAGTGACTTGTCGATGGTCTCGAAATAGCCCTTGATGGTCCATACGTGCAGGGCGATACCGCCGAGATAGGCAAAGATCAGTCCGGGGTGGGTATTGAGCCCCAGTGGCGGAAAATACTCGGTGATCCGGCTGAACAAGGCGTAATAGGCCACCAGCGCCAGGACCGCCGGGAACATCTGAAAGATCAGCATCGCCTTGAGTAACAGGCTGCGGCCCGAGAAGCGCAGCCGGGCGAACGCGTAGGCACAGGTGGTGGAGAGTGCAACGATCAGGATCGCCGAGATGACGGCCACCTTGACCGAATTCCACAGCCATAGCAAGACCGGGAAGGGCGGCGGGATGGTCCGTCCGGCCTCATCGACGATGGACATGCCCAGCGCGAGCCGCCAGTGATCCAGGGTGGGATTGCTGGGGATGATGTCGCCGACCGCGAAATTCCCGGTGCGGAACGAGATGGCGATGACCATCAATAGCGGGAAGATGATCAGGGCGAGAAAGAACCACAGAAAAGCATGAGCCGCCAGCTTGCGGTAGATGACTGATTTCGATTCAACCATGGCCATGGCGGTATACCCTTATCGGTTTGGCAAAACGCGCTGAGTGTCGAGTCAACAATAAGTGAAACAACGATCCCTTCGTTGTCGTTGTCGTTGTCGTAATCGGCGAAGCGACTCAACTTGGGCATGAGCCGACCGACCCGAATCAAGTTTCGACTACGATTACGACAACGACAACGAC
>NZ_CAIZIZ010000095.1 GCF_903933125.1 uncultured Lamprocystis sp.
ACCACCCTTCCGGTACCCGCCCGGGCGTCCCGTTGCCTCCCTGGTGAGGTCAAACCCATGCCGCAATGGCCAACGCCAGCGCCGACCGGCGCCGACGATGCCCGATGTCGGTCGGCGGCAGGGTTATGCTTCAGGGCTGCCCGACGGCACGGAAGGTCGCCTGGCAGTGATCGCGGTCGATGTCGCAATAGAAGTAGCCGCGGAAGAGTCCGTTGAAGTAACGGATGTGCGGATTGTCGGCCAAGCTGTGGCGCACCACGTAGTCGCTGGGCCTGGGGTCGAGCGCGAGGAAGGTCGAGGAGATGGACGTCGAGACGAGCTCGACGGCCAGCAGGTCGGCCTGGTCGGGGGCGTCGAAGTCACTGAACAGATCGGCCGCCCAGGCGGAGTGAATGTCGCCGGTCAGGATCAGGGGGTTGCTGGGCCGGATGGCTTCCAACATGCCCAGCAGGCGCTGGCGAGCGGCCTGGTAACCGTCCCAGGAATCCACGTTGAACAGGTTATCGACCCGGTCGGCCGCGGCGAGCAACTGCGCCCGCGTGGCGGCGTCGAGGTTCGGGTTCAGCTCGAGCTGCTTGCGGGCGCTGGCGATCAGGTTCCAGGGCATGACCATGACCTGCTGAGCCAGGATGTTCCACCTGGCCGTGGAGCGCTTCAGGCCCCGCTCCAGCCACGCCTCCTGGCATGTACCCAGGAGTGTCGCCGCGGGGTCCAGGATGCCCTCGGCGTCGTACAGCCGGTCTTCGAGGACGCCTTCCAGGTACCGACTGTCGGGGTCGGTCGAGCCGAATCCGTCCCCGGCCGGCTGATCGGTGCGGTACTGGCGGGTATCCAGGACGTGGAGCGCGGCCAGATCCCCGAATGCCAGGTGCCGATAGATCTGGAGGCCGGCGCCGTTGCCGTCGTATCGATTCTCGGGTCTCAGCGGCATGGACTCGGAATAGACTTGGTAGGCGCGGCAGCGCCGCCGCACGAAATCACGGCCCTGGGTTGGGCTGGCCGCTTCCGGGCTGAAACCCGCGTAGTTGTTGTCCACCTCGTGATCGTCCGGTGTCACGATGAACGGAAGCTCGGCGTGCGCGTCCTGCAGGTTGGGGTCCAATTTGTAGAGCGCGTAGCGGTTGCGGTAATCGGTAATGGACACGACCTCAGCGCCCCGATGCACGCGTCCAGGGGCAATCGGCGGGGACGCCGGACCCTCTTCGTAGATGTAGTCGCCGACGTGGAAAACGAAGTCCAGGTCCTGCTTCAGCATGTCGGCATAGGCCGGATAGAACCCCTGGTTGTAGTTCTGGCAGTTGGCGACGGCGAAGCGCATCCGCTCGGTGTCTTCCCGCCGGTTCGGGAAGGTTCTGGTACGCCCGATCCGGCTGTCGATGCCCAGCGCGCGAAAGCGGTAATAGAGCCAGGCGTTCGATGGCAGCCCCCTCGCCACGGCATGAACGGCATGTCCGTTGATCGGCTGGGCGATCAGGTTCCCCCGGCGAACGATGCGGCTCATGTCCGGATCGGTCGCCACCTCCCAGTAAACGGGGACCGGCAAGGCCGGCATGCCGCCGCCCTCGAGCGGGTCCGGTGCGAGCCGGGTCCAGAGCACCACGGAGTGGCTGTCCGGGTCTCCCGATGCGACCCCCAGCGAGAAGAGGTCGGAGCGCCGATCATAGGCGCTGTCGATGCTCCGGCCGCGGACGATGGCCGGAGCACCGGCCAGGAGACCGGTGGTGCCGAGGACCTGGAGAAAGCGGCGGCGTGAAAGGGTTGACCACATGAAAGCAGGCTCCAAGACGGGATCACTCGACGACCTTGAACGCCA
The DNA here is from genome assembly GCF_903933125.1 of uncultured Lamprocystis sp. Taxonomy (GTDB): domain Bacteria; phylum Pseudomonadota; class Gammaproteobacteria; order Chromatiales; family Chromatiaceae; genus Thiodictyon. The sequence continues at coordinate 1,814 of NZ_CAIZIZ010000095.1, forward strand.
GAAACTGGGTGAACTGGCCGTCGGGGCTGAAGTTGTTGTCGGAAACGAAAATGAGCGTGCGCGACCCGTCCGCGAGCCGGGGTCCGAGGGTCATCCCCTCTACGTTGTCGAGGACGACGCCCGGCAGCCGACCGAAGTCCAGCAGAAGCTGCTTGCTCATGGGCTGGGGCGTGCTGCCGTCCAGGATCGAGAACCGCCGCGCGACGTCCGTCGCCCCGCGGGTGTGGGACTTGAAGAGCCGGATGCGGTTGCCCCGGCCAACCGAGAACGCGCGCTCCAGCATGAGGAAGTGGTCGCCGCCGATGGCGAGCATCTCGACGAGCCCGTTGGTACTGAAGCCGTCGGCCGGGTCGGGCGCATCGGCAACGGGGTCGGTCTGGTAGACGAACTCGTGGAGCGGCTTCCTGTTGGGCAGGAGATATTCGATGACGCGGATCGGCGACCCGGTGGCGAGGCTCGCCGCCGCTCCGTCCTGGTAGAGGGCGTTCTCGGTGGCCGTGAAGAGCCGGTAGCCTCCAGGGCTCAGGGTAAGGCTCTCGAATGCCAGATTATTGCGGATGCCGGCGCTCTGGTCGGCGGTCGGCGCGAACGTCTCGGGCGTGCGCAGCTCACGCAGGAAACGGCCGTCCCAGGTCATCTGCCGCACGAAGGGCGAGATGAGCCGGCCGGCATCGCCTTCGCTGGTCCAGAACAAGAAATTGCCTTTCCGCGTAATGCGGATGGACTCCGGGTCCAGGCTGGACGGCGCGAAGGGGGCGCCCGTCTCGTCGAGGAGGGTGGTGACGTCCAGGAAGCGGACGTCGGCGGGCGCGAGCTGGCCGTCGGTCAGATCGATCGCCAGCCGGTAGAAGCGGGCCTCGTTGATCTGGGAACGATCGTCGCTGATGGCGACGAAGGTGCCGCGGTGCGGGTCATAGTCGATCCCGGACAGGCCTCCGACCTCGGTCCCCGCGAAGCGGTACCCGGTCGGGAAGACGGCCTCACCGATGAAGGCGAGATTGAGCCCGGAAACCTGGGGTGCGCCAGCCAGCTGCACATCGGCCCAGATGAGCCGGTGATCGGAGCTGGGAAAGGGATAGTCGCCGACCAGACCGAAGAGCGGGTCATCGGCGGTCGGCCAGAAGACACCGGCGTCCCGGATGGACAGCGGCCGGGAGGGCAGCACATAGTCGACCCGCAGGTTGCCGGGCGGCTCGCTGAAATCCGCGGTGTCTTCGGCGGGATCGCCGGTATGGGTGTCGTTGTCCGCGCCCTGCCGGACGGCGGCGTCCGGACCGCCGGGACTGACCGGCGTGACCGCGGCAGCGACCCGCTGGTGCCCGAGCAACTGCGCGATGGCGCCCGGGAAGCTGTCCCCGTCCTGCGGATCGGCATTCAGATCGCCCATGACGACGAAGGCCGCCCCGCGTTCGAGACCGCCTTTCACACCTGCGTCGTCGTAAATATAGCCGGAGCGTCGCGGGCTGACGTAATCCGCCCAGAAGCGAATCTCGTCCGCGTTGCGGCGGCCGTTGCGGTCCTCCGCGCCGTCAAAGGTCGGCGGCGTGGGGTGGCTGGCGAGTACATGGACCAGATGCCCGTCGATCGCGATGGGCAGGTCCCAGTGGCTCTTGGAAGAGAGCCGGAACACCGCGCGCGCCTCGGCCGAATACCAGTCGTCCGGCTCCGGCGTGTTCGGATCGTCGGGCAGGAGCGCGCCCGGCATGTTCTGCCACCGGAAGGTCTGAAAGGTTCTGACGCCATTGAGCAGAATCGGGTGCTGTGACAGCACCACCATGCCGTACTGGCCGGGGAAGGCGCCGAAGCCGAAGGCATCGTCCGGGCCGCCGACGGTACCGTCGTTGTTCAGGTCGTATCCTGACGGGATTCCGGTATTCGCGGATGCGAAGAAGGCGTAAGGGTAGCGGATGGGACGCTGACCGTTCTGGGAGACCTGGAGATAGTTCTCCCGGAAGGCGTCGACCGCGGCACCCGCGGCGTCGTAATCGAATTCATTGAGCAGGATGACCTCGGGCGCCGTCCGCTGAATGATCTCGGCCACGGCACGCGCCTGGGCGTTGTCGCCGCTGGCCAGGTCGGCCGCCAACTGCCCTTGCGTACCCCGGTTGAGCGAGACATTGAAAGTCGCAAAGCGCGCCACCGAACCACCGTACCCCTGAGCGGCCTGGCTCGGGAGCGGGAGCAGCGCGGCAATCGTCAATGCGCACAGGAACGGATTCGCTAAACGGCGGTGCTGGATCTTCACCCTGGTGCCTCCTGTCGGCTGTGTTTTCTTGGCCGTGATCACGGCGCTACGGGGCTTTTCGGCCGGAGCCGTTACTTGAGCATGGTAAGGGGTCTTTGTTGCACTGGGATTTCGGTTCTGCGACCTGTTGGAGACCGGGCCGACGGACTTGGGGGGGCGTGCGGGTATGCCGGGTCGTGACGCCGCCACTGCGCCTCAGTCCAGCAATTGCTCACACAACGACACAAAGAACACTAAGAAAAACAGATTATTGAACTCGCCTGACCGATCACCGCGCGGGTGGCCTGCTTGACCGGCATAGCGCGTTGAAGAACGTTGTGATCTTTGTGTCATTGTGTGAGAACTGGTCTTTCGAGGTTGAGAGGAGATCCCTGCCGGCTGCTGGCAGCCAAGGTCAGCCGGGGCGGCTGACGTGGATGACCGGTTACGCCACACTGCCGAAGGTCCGCCGCATCGACCAAGACCCAGGCCACCGCGCAGCGCGACATCGCGATCACCAAGATGCGCTTCGACCGAATCATGCGGGGCGACCAATGACTGACCCAACCGACGAATTGGAGATTCAGACCTTTGCGAGCGTCTGGGATGCCATCGCCGACACCCCGGCGGAGGCCGCCAACTTGAAACTGCGCTCTGAGCTGATGCACCAGATCGCGGCCATCGTGACCGAGATCCGTAGGGTCCGCTGTGCGGACCAGCGGCCTCGCTCTCGGTGAGATGGCCGGGATAATGATCAAAGCCGCCCCGGCGATTGCCGGTCCGATCCCGCCCGCTCCAGCCCCGCGACCACCGCCGTCTGCTCGTAGCCGCCCCGCCGACCAGGCATTACACTCCCCCGACAAAGGGCAATCGCCCGCACACGGCCGCGGATCGGGCAAGGTATGGCGGCATGTCGAATACGGCGGACCGCACCCCATGAAACGGCTTTCCCGACGCGAGAACGGGCTGCTCTCGATCCTGGTCGTCCTGTCGCTCCTCGTCCTGGTCGGCGGGCTACTCCCCGAGCCGGATCTGGACGGGTGGCTGGGCGCGATCCTTGGCCCGGTCCTCGCCGCGCTGCACCGCGGACCCTATAGCGAACTGGTCGATCTCGTCAGCGGTCTGGCCACCGTGATCGGGTTGGTCGTCGCCTTCAAGCAGTCGGGCGCGGCCGAGCCGTCCAGCGACGGCGGCACGCGCCAGGACCGCCCGGTACCGCCCCTGGCCCCGGCCGTTGCGCCGCCACCCGCGGTTCCGCCCAGCCCCTACGCCACCTCCCGTTTCGCCTTCCGCCACCAGGTCGAGCGCGACTTTCTGGGCCGCGAGACCGAACTCGCTTGGCTCGACCGCGCCTGGGCCGCTGGACTGCATATCGTCTCCATCGTCGCCTGGGGCGGGGTCGGCAAGACCGCGCTCGTGGCCCACTGGCTGCACACCCGCTTTTTCGCGCGCGATTTCAGGCCCATCGCCGGTCTGCCTGGCCCCGACGCCTATTTCGACTGGAGCTTCTACGACCAGGGCACGGTCCCGGCCGAGGACAGCCGCGCGGCGCGCGTCGGCAGCGTCGGCAGCTTCTTCGAGCGGGCGCTCGTCCATTTCGGCGACCCGGACCCGAACCGCCCCGGCCAGGGCGAACGCCTGGCCGGGCTGGTCCAGGCGCGGCGCACCCTGTTCGTCATCGACGGGCTGGAGCCGCTGCAAGCACCGCCCGACAGCGCCCGGCCCGGTCGGCTGCTGGACCCGGACCTGGAGACCTTCATTCGCGCACTGCTCCAACGCAACCCCGAGCTGCTGGTCATCACCAGCCGCCAGGCGCTGCCGGATTTGGAGGGCGCGGCGGCACTCTGCGACCAGCGCGACCTGCACGAGCTGGCCCGCGCGAACGCCATCCGGCTGCTGCGTCAGTTTCAGGTCACCGGCACCGAGGACGAACTGGCCGCCGCCTGCGAGCGCTTCAGTTGTCATGCACTGAGCCTGACCCTGCTCGGGCGCTTTCTCTTCGACGCCCACGGCGGCGACATCCGTTGTATCGACCAAATCGACCTGCACAGCGCCGACCGCGCCACCCCGGACCGGCACCGCACCGCCTGGAAGGTGCTGGCCGCCTACGAAAACTGGCTGTGCCCGCCGCAATCCGCGCGGGCCTCCGCGCCGCGGCCCGCGGGCGGCTGGGCCTGGTCCGCAGCGGGGCGTACCTGGCGGCGGATCGCCGGGGCGCTGCGCGGGCGACGGAACCCACAAGCCGCGACTGCGGCCCGGGCGCGGCGCCGGACCCTCGCCGTGCTGCGCCTGACCGGACTCTTCGACCGCCCCGCCTCCCCCGATTGTCTCGCGGCACTGCGCGCCGCCCCGTCCATCCGCGGGCTTACCGATGCGCTGACCGGCTTGGACGAGGACGGCTGGCGCGCGTTGCTGCGCGGTCTGGAGCGCGCCCGGCTGATTCGTTTGAGCGCGCACGCCGGGGGCGCACTCGGGCTCGACGCCCACCCGCTGGTGCGCGACTACTTCGCCGAGCAATTGCGGCTGCAGCGGCCCGCGGCCTTCGCCGCCGCTCATGCCCGGCTCTTCGAGCACCTGTGCGCCGCCACGCCCCACAGGCCGGACGACCTGGCGGGCCTGCAACCGCTCTATCAGGCCGTGCGCCACGGCTGTCTCGCCGGGCGGCAGCAGGAGGCTTGCGACAAGGTCTACGTCGAGCGCATCCTGCGCGGCACCGGGAATGACGGTTTCTACAGCCAGAACAAGCTCGGCGCAATCGGCGCCAACCTGGGCGCGGTGGCGGCCTTCTTCGACGCGCCTTGGGGGCGTGTCTCGCCGAACCTCGCCGAGCCCGACCGGGCCTGGCTGTTGAACGAGGCCGCAGTCTTGCTGCGCGCACTCGGCCGCCTGACCGAGGCACTGGGGCCGATGCGGGTTTGCGGCGAGACCGAAGTCCAGGTGGAGCGGTGGAAGAATGCGGCGATCGGCTACTCGAACCTGAGTGAACTCGAGATCACCCTCGGTCGGCTACCGGACGCGGTGACCGACGCCCGCGCCGCCGTCGCCCACGCCGACCGCAGCGGCGATGCCTTCCAGCGCATGAGCAAACGGACCGCCGCGGCCGACGCACTGCACCAGTCCGGCGAGACCGCCGAGGCCGGTCGGCTCTTTGCCGAGGCCGAGCGGATGCAGCGGGAGTGGCAGCCGCAGTATCCGCTGCTCTACTCGCTGGGGGGCTTCCGGTACTGCGACTGGCTGCTGGCCCCGGCCGAGCGCGCCGCCTGGCGGGTCCTTGGTGGCGCCGGCTTCCAGCCGGCGATCAGGACCGCCGCCACCGCGCAGCCCGCCGGTCCCCCGGTACCCGATCCCGCGACCGCCGCCAACCCGCCGGTCCCCCGGTACCCGATCCCGCGACCGCCGCCAACCCGCCGGTCCCCCGGTACCCGATCCCGCGACCGCCGCCAACTCGGACGGACTGGCCGCGACCGACCCGCTCGCGCCCTGTATTGAAGTGGAGCGGCGGGCGAAGACCGCGCTTGTGGTGGCAGAAGCGAATGGCTGGCTCCTCGACATCGCCCTCGACCACCTGACCCTGGCCCGCGCCCGCCTGCTGCGAGCACTGATGACCGGCCGCCCGCCCGGCCCCGACCCCGAGGCGCTCGCCGCCGTCGCCGGACTGCGCCAGGCGGGCCAGATGGACTACCTGCCGCGCGGCCTGCTCACCGCCGCCTGGTCGCATGCCCTGCGCGGCGACCCGGACGCGGCCCGTGCCGCACTCGACGAGGCCCTGGAGATCGCCCGACGCGGCCCCATGCCGCTCTTCGAGGCCGATGTGCTGCTGTACCGGGCGCGGCTTGGAGGGTGGGCGTCCCGCCCCCCATTCGGCGATGTCGCCACGGCCGCGCGGGGGCAGGATGCCCCCGCTCCCAGTTCCCCCCAAGCCGACCTCGCCGCCGCCCGCCGTCTGATCGAGCAACACGGCTATGGCCGCCGCCTGCCGGAGCTCGAGGATGCCGAGGCGGTCCTGGGCGGCCCCTGACCCGGATGCCGAGGACCCCGGCGCGGACCATTCGCACCCGCGCCGCCGGACTTCGGTTAGACTGCCCGCCAGATCACTTGAGGACCGGCCCATGCGCAAGCACAGCGTTCAGCTGTCCTACTTGGAGGAATTGCTGACCCCGCGGCGGGCGAACCTGCGGATTCGTGTCCGATTCCCGAGCCTGTAGCCTGTAGGCTGGGGTGACGAAGGAACCCCAGCGTTGGCCGCGTCGCAAGGCCGGGCGATGTTGGGGTTCGTTCCTCACCCCAACCTACGGACTGCGGTCGCGCCTTGGAAAAACCAGCGGTCGTCGGTCCGCACAGCGGACCTTACTGGTCACGGTGTAACCGTAGGGTCCGCTATGCGGACCGTCCGCGACTGGATTAGCATGCCCGATCGCCGGGATCCCCCGCCGCGGACCCGTGTGCCCGCTCCTCATCCAGTCGCTGATCCGGCTCCGGTGCCGCCCGCGTGCCTTCGACCAGCGGCCCCTCCGGATCGCCCGGCGAAACCTCAGTGTCGTGTCGGCGATCCATCACCATCTCGACATCCGGCAGAATATCGGCGAACTCCACGCCATAGATCTCCCAGATCGCCACAAACAGCGAGGCGATCACCGGGCCGATGAAGAGCCCCGGAAAGCCGAACATCAGGATGCCGCCCAGGGTGCTGAAGAAGATCATCAGCTAATCCAGCCGTTTCTTAAAGCGCAACGAGGCGACGACCAGCCCGACCAGCATGAAGCCGACCAGCCAGAGGGTGTCGAAGGCGACCTCATGCAAGCCGGCGCCGCGCAGCACCACGGCGCGGATTGTCCGCATGAAATGGGTCACCGGCAGGACTTCGGCGAGGTATTGCGCCGGCACCGGCATGCCCTCGTACGGGAACATGAAGCCGGAGAGCAGGATCGAGGGCAGCAGGATGAACACGGTCATCTGCATCGCCTGCAACTGGCTGGTCGCGATCGTCGACAGGACCAGGCCGAGCGCAAGGCTGGCGCCGATGAAGGCAAGCGTGGTCGCCGCGAGCGCGCCGAGCGGGCCGTCCAGCGGCACGTCGAAGATCAGATGGCCCAGCGTCAGGATGATGGCGGTCTGTACGATACCGATGCCGATGTAGGGGACGATCTTGCCGAGCATCAGCTCGATGGGGCGCACGGGGGTGTTGATCAGCATCTCCATATTGCCGCGCTCACTCTCGCGCACGATCGCCGCCGAGGTGAACATCACCATGGTCATCGTGAGGATGATGGCGACCAGGCCGGGGACGATGTTGATGGCCGTGCGCTGTTCCGGGTTGAAGAAGAGTGCCACCTCGAAGGTCGGGGTCATGCGGTTGGCCGGCTTGCGCAGCAGCTCCGCGAGCGGCATCGAACGCAGACCCTTGATGGCCGCGGCGATCATGGTGTCCGAGCCATCCACGAGCCATTGTGCGACCGGGCGACTGGTCGGCCCGTCGGTCGCGGGCGGAGGCTCCAGCCGGGGGCTGACGCTGCCGCTGCGCGCGATCCGTTCGCTCACGTCGCCCGGGATGATCAGCGCGGCCCGCACCCGCCCGGCGCTGATCGCCTCCTGGGCCTGCGGGATCTCGGCATAGCGCTCGGTGAAGCGCACCACCTGTGTCGCCTCCACCGCCTGCGCCAGCACGCGGCTGAGCGCTGTATTCGACTGGTCCACCAAGGCGACCGGGATGTCGCGCACATTGGTGTTGATCGCATAGCCGAACAGCACGAGCTGGATCAGCGGGATCATGACCACCATGCCCAGGGTGGTGCGGTCGCGGCGCAGTTGGATCAGCTCCTTGGTCAGGATGACCAGGATGCGTCGTACCGAGAGCAGCAGGCCGTTCATGCGGGCGCATCCCCGGTGCTGGTCACGAAGACATCCTCCAGGCTCGGGTGAACCAACGCGAGATGAGTCGGCATGGGGTCCAGGGTTTGGGTACGCAGCCAGGCTACCGGATCGGGGATGCGATCATGTATCAGTACGCGCAGCCGGCTGCCGAGCTGGGCCGCCGAGAGCACCTCGGGCAGCGCGGCGAGCTGCGGCTTCAAGGCCCGCAGGTCGGAGCCCTCGACCTCGACCACGCGCGCGCCCATCGCGGCCATGAGCTCGGCCGGAGCGCCGTCGGCGCGCTTGTGGCCGTCCTTCAGGATCGCGAGGCGATGGCAGCGCTCGGCCTCGTCCATGTAGTGCGTCGAGACCAAAATCGTCGCGCCGGCGTCCACCAGATCGAAGAGCCGTTCCCAGAAATCACGGCGACTCTGGGGGTCGACCGCCGAGGTCGGCTCGTCGAGGAAGAGCAGCGGTGGCTCGTGGATAGTCGCCGCGGCCAGTGCGAGGCGCTGGCGCTGCCCGCCGCTCATCTGCCCGGCGCGGCGATCACGCAGCGGCTCCAAGGCATAGGTGGAGAGCAGGGCCGCGATGCGTTGCCGGGCGGCGCGGCGGCCGAGCCCATAGATCTCACCGACGAAGCGCAGGTTCTCGACCACGGTCAGGTCATCGTAAAGCGAGAATTTCTGGGTCATGTAGCCGATGCGGCGTTTGAGCCGCTCGGCATCGCGTGGGAGCTCGAGGCCCAGCACCCGCACCTCGCCCGCGGAGGGGGTCAGCAGCCCGGTCAGCATCCGTACCGTCGTCGTCTTGCCCGAGCCGTTGGGGCCGAGAAAGCCGTAGATGGTCCGGGGCGCGACGGTCAGGTCCAGGGCGGCGACCGCGGTCAGGCTGCCGAACCGGCGGGTCAGCCCGCGGACCTCGATCACCGGCTCGCTCACGGCATCTCCACCTGGGCCGGGACCCCATTGGGTAATTCGGCCGCGTCCTCGGGTAGCTCCACTTGGGCCAGGTACATCAGGCGGGCGCGGTCGCTCGCGTTCAGGGCATAGTAGGGAGTGAAGGCCGGGTCCGAGCTGATCCAACGCACGGTGCCCTCGAAGACCCGGTCGAGCCCATCCACATGAACCTTGAGCCGGGTGCCCTTGGTGATCTTGACCCGATAGGGCTCGGGGACATAGACCCGCGCATAGGGCGCCTTGCCGGCCAGCACGATGGCGAGCGGGCTGCCGACCGCGACGCGCTCGCCCAGGTTCCAGGGCAGGTTGTCGAGCAACCCATCGCGGGTGGCGACCACGGTCAGATCCGCCAATAGCGCCTGCTCGTAGGCGGACTGCGCCTGCGCGGCCTCGAGCTCCGCCTGGGCGCTCGCGATCTCCTCGGGGCGGGTGCCCGCCAGCAGCTCGTCGAGTCGGTCCTTGGCCTCGTCGCGCCGTGCGGCGGCGGCGTCGCGCAGGGCGAGGTAGCGATCGACATCGGCCTGGCTCACGGCCTTGCGGTCGAGCAGCGCGCGATTGCGGTCATAGGTGATCTGCGCCTCGTGCAAATCCGCCGTGCGGCCGGCTACTTGCGCGCGCGCAGCCGAGATGTCCTGAGCGCGGGGGCCGTTGCGCAGCCGCAGCAGCTTGGCCTGCGCCTGCGCGACCTGGGCCTTGGCACGGTCGACCGCGGCGCGCTGCTGTTGGTCGTCGAGCTGGACCAGCACCGTGCCCTCGGTGACCGGGGTGCCCTCCGCTACCGGCAGCGCGACGATCACCTCGGCGACGGTCGCGGTGAGCGCGACGCGGTCGCGCTCCAGGGTGCCGAGTGCGAGCCCCGGCTTGGTGTCGGAGCAGCCGGCAAGCAGCAGCGCAAGCCCGATCAATCTCAATCGACGCATACGATGGACCAGAAAATTCAACTACCCGAGATCGGAGAGGTTCTGGAGCATAGCCGCGCGCGCGATACCGGGCAAGCGCGCTTGCCGCTGAGCCGGGCGGCGTGGGGGTAGGGTCTGAGGGCGATCTTCGAGGACCTCGGGCTGATCAGCGCAGGCCTGGATTATCCGCACTCGCCGGAGCAGCTCGCGCGCTGCCGAGAGGCCGATTAAAGAAGCCCTCCAACGCAGTCTCGACGCCGGAAAGCGAAGCGAATTCTAGGCCGGCCTGGGCCATGGCGCGGGAGCAGGTAGAACTTGCGGGAGATCCGGGGCGGAAATCTGGCCTTGATCGTAATCCCGGCCAGCGGCATGCGTAGTCAGGGCTTCCAGCCCTGACGGTGTCAGGCCAGGATGGCCTGACTACGCACCCGGCGAGCCCAAGCGGCCGGAATCTTGATCGAGGCCACCATGGGCCAGGGACGGAAATTTCATCCACAGATGTCACAGATGTTCCCAGATGTTCTTCTTCATCTGTGAACATCT
>NZ_CAIZIZ010000096.1 GCF_903933125.1 uncultured Lamprocystis sp.
GGCCTCGCGCGGCGCTCCGCGCCGCCGCGCCGGGGCCGCCCGCGGGCCTGACGGGTTGGTTCCGTGGTCCCCCCAGGGTCCGCCGTGCGGACCCGCGCCCCGCGATTGCCGGTCGCGGCTGGCACGATGATCGAGATCGCCGAAAATGGCCAAAGTCGAGAAAGAACGCCAGGTTGCGATTCCAGCCGATGAGACTCAGCATATTCAGGACAGCCGCTCCCAGGCGCCCCACGAGATCACGCCGCTCCCGCGCCTCCCCACGATAGAAGGCGATGGATTCCGCGTTATCGCGAACCCGCACCAGGCCATAGCGGAAATCCGCCTCTTTCTGAAATTGCGAGTAATTGAGACCGATCAGGCGGCGGCCGATGAGAATACTGATTCCGGTACCCGCTACGGCATAACAGAACAGCACTCCGACCAGGGTGCCTGAGATCGCCCACAGCACGCCGATAAATGCAATCAATGTTACGACTGCATTGAGGATGATGAGCAGGAAGGACAACGAGATACTGGTGAAGTTACGCACATCCTCGCTAATCCGCTGGTCCGGATTATCAATATTGGAGGAGCTGCGCAGTCGATAGTAGGCACGGTTATTAAAATAGCGCTTGATCAGATGCTGCGCCATCCATTCGCGCCACAGCAGGGCCAGCCGCTCTTCCGTCCACCGGTAGTAAACCCCCAGCGGGACAGCAAGCACAAAGGTACCGAGATACCACCATAGCCATTGCCAATAGGCCGGCACGTCCTTATTCGCGATGGCCGTCATGAAATACCTTGCCACATAGCTCATGAGCACCTGCACGCCGCCGACGGACAGGGCCAGCACGAGTAGTACGCTAACGAAGCCAAGCGCCTTATATCGGACCTCTTGGCCGAAAAATGCCTTGGAGATGATCCACAGTTGCCGTGCAAGTTCGCGAAGAGAAAGACGCTGTTCAGTTTGCTGGTCTGTGGCTGGGGCCATCGTTATCCTTGGGACCGCTGCCGCAAGCGGGCTATGTGGCAAGAGATTTCCACGCACGACGGATACATTCGGTACCGACTAACGGCCATGGAAGGGGAACACGCCGGAAGATGAAAGTCCCCCGTGGGAGCGGCGTCCCGCCGCGATGCGGTGCCGCGGTGACCGCGAACGCTGCGGCTGCACGCCCGACCCCATCGCGGCGGGACGCCGCTCCCACGGGGTCGCTACGCGACTTTCGCGGTAAAGCCGCGGCCTCCGGTTGGGGGCTTTTCACCCGTATGCGGTTCGCCGGGGCCACCCCGTCGCGGTCAGCGTGTTCAGCGTCCAGTGTGATGCGTTCGTGATTGCCGGATGGATCACCGACGCTCCGATAAGGGTTCATCAGCCGCCACCTCCTCCTCAGCGGACCCAACGTCCACCGCATCGCGCAGAAACCGAAACAGCTTGCGCGGGGCCTCGGGTTTGCCGCGCTCGGTATCGCGTTTGGCGGCGCGCACCAGGGTGCGTAATTGCTGACGGTCGGTGTCCGGGTGTTCATCCAGGAAGTCGCTCAGAGCCGCGTCGCCCTCGGCGATCAGACGTTCGCGCCAACGCTCCAGGCGGTGGTGGCCGGCGGCCGCCGCGCGTTCGCGGGCCTCGGCCTCGTCCATCAGGGCATGAACGGCGTGCATATCCTCGCGTTGCAGGAGGTTGGCGATGCGTTTGTAGTGCCGCCCCAGGGCGCGCACGTCCTTGATGCGGGACGTCTCGTCGAGCGCGAGCCAGGTGACCGGGCTGAGTTTGAGGCGCTCCAATTGGGCGCGGGGCATCTTGGTCATCCGCTCGGCCAGGGCTTGGAGCGCCTGGTGCTCGCGTTTGAACTGGCTCTTGCTCGGACCCTCCGGGCGTTCCTCCCAGTCTTCCCCCGCCGCGGGAACCTGGTGGCCGGCGCCGCGGACCGGATCGGCCGTGTCCGCGGCGTCCTCTGCATCCTCGGCATCAAAAGGGTCGATAGTATCGTCTAAGTGGTCGATTGCAGGTGCTCCAGAATCAGTTGGGGGGTCCGTTCACCCCGGTATTCATTGACGTCCAGGCGGTAAGCCAGGTGCACCCGGCCGCGCGCCAGTTCCAGGCGTTCGCCCTGGCCGAAACCAATGGCCTCCAGCAGCGGACCCCGCTCGGGTTTCAGCCGCAATTTCAGGTGCCGTTCACCGACCAGCCGCGCGCTGAGAACCTCGAACTCCCCGTCGAACAAGGGCTCCGGGAAGCCCTTCCCCCAGGGACCGCCCAGGCGCAGGGCGTCGCAGGTCTCCAGGTTCATCAGCCGCGGCGGCAATTCGCCGTCCGAGCGGATCTCATGCACCGGCGGGGCCTCGCCCAGTTGCTCGCGCACCGCGTCGCGGAAGGCGACCCGAAAGTCGCTCAGACACTCGGGTTTCAAGGTCAGCCCGGCGGCCATGGCGTGTCCGCCGAAGCGCGCGATCAATCCGGGGCGGCGCCGGTCGACCAGATCGATGGCGTCGCGGATGTTCAACCCCTCCACCGAGCGGGCCGAGCCGCGCAGCAAGCCGTCGGCGGCGTCCGCGAAGGCGATGACGGGGCGATGATAGCGCTCGCGGATGCGCGCGGCGACGATCCCGGACACCCCCTCGTGCCAACCCTTACCGTACAGACACAGACCGGGCGGCAGATCGTCACCGCGCAGCACGATGCGCTCGACCAGCGTCTCGGCCTGATCGCGCATGGTCCCCTCGATCTCGCGGCGTTCGCGGTTGAGTGCGTCGAGCTGCCCGGCCAGGTCCAGAGCGCGGATCGGGTCGTCACACAGCAGGCATTCGACGCCCAGACTCATCTCGGTGAGCCGACCGGCGGCATTGAGCCGCGGGCCGACATAGAACCCCAGGTCAGCGGCGGTGGCGCGGGCCGGGTCGCGCCCCGCTGCCTGGAGCAGGGCGCGGATACCCGGCCGGCAGCGCCCGGCGCGAATGCGCCGCAGGCCCTGCTCCACCAGGATACGGTTGTTGCGGTCGAGCGTCACCACGTCGGCCACCGTGCCCAGGGCGACCAGATCCAGATACTCGGCCAGGTTGGGCTCCGGCCGGTCGGCAGTGAACCAGCCGGCCGCGCGCAGGTGGGCGCGCAGGGCGGCCAGCACGTAGAACACCACGCCGACCCCGGCCAGGTGCTTGCTGGGGAAGGGGCAGCCCGGCTGATTGGGGTTGACGATGGCCGCCGCCGCGGGCAAGTCCGTCCCGGCCAGATGGTGGTCGGTGATCAGCACCGGGATGCCGAGCTGATTGGCCCGTTCCACCCCGGCAATACTGGCAATCCCGTTATCGACGGTGACCAACAGGCCCGGACATTGCGGTGCCGCGGCGTCCACCACCGGCGGGCTCAGACCATAGCCGTAGGCGAAGCGGCTCGGCACCAGATAGGCCACGGCCTGGGTGCCCAGGGCACGCAGACCCAGCACGGCCAGCGCACTGCCGGTGGCGCCGTCGGCGTCGTAGTCGCCGACGACCAGAATCGAACGGCCGGACCTCAGGGTGGCGGCCAGCAGTTCAACTGCCTGAGCTAACCCGGCCAGGGTATCATAGGGCGCCAAATCCGCGAGGCCCAGCGTGGACTCCGACTCGACCTGGCCCCGGCTGCGATACAGTTGGTTCAGCAGTTCGCGCAGGTTGGCGGCCGGGAGTTGGGCCGGGTCGGTACCGATACGGCGGATGTGGGTTGGGGTCACTTGGGCTCGTTGCTGCAGAGGGTGGCTGGATCAGATCGGCTGGAGTGTGAGCGGTCGGCTCGCGTTGCAAAATGCGGTGAAAGCACATCGGCGCTTAACCTGCGGCCGCGACCCGGCTACCATATTGCCCTTGCGGGGAACAGACAACCCGAAAATCACGCGCCCCCGATTCCGCGGCGCTCGCCGCAACACTTACTAATGGATCATCAGATGAGCGTGAATCACCGAACCGCGTGCCTCCTGCTCGCCCTCGCCCTCCCCTTGAGCGCGGCCCTCGGGGCCGACCCGGAGCGCAGCAGCGCGGCAGGCGCGGCCCCGCCCCCCGCTCCACCCCGCGTCACCACCCCCAACCTCCAGTCGGCGGCCGTGCTGGTGGTGGATGAGAACGGACAGCCGCTTTATGCCAAACACAGCCATGACCAAAAGCCGATCGCCTCGATCACCAAGCTGATGACGGCCATGGTGGTGCTGGATTCCGGCGCACCGCTGGATGAACCGCTGACCATCCTGGAATGCGACCGCGATCAACTGCGCCACAGCCGCTCGCGCCTGCGCATCGATCGGGCGGCCACCCTGCAGCGCTGGGAGACCCTGGCGGTGGCGCTGATGTCCTCCGACAACCGGGCGGCCTCCGCCCTGGGACGGACGACCTTCCCCGGCGGCAAGCCGGACTTCGTCGCCGCCATGAACCGCAAGGCGGCCACACTGGGGATGACCGACACGCGCTACGCGGACCCGACCGGGCTGGACGGCGGCAATCGCTCGACGGCAGAGGACCTGGTGAAACTGATGCGGGCTGCCGCCAATTATCCGCTGATCCAGGAACTCACCACCCGCGCGACCATGGAAGTGCAGCCCTACGGCGACGCCGACCGCCTGGCCTACCGCAACACCAACCCGCTGGTGCAGGATCCGAACTGGCGGGTGGAGCTGAGTAAGACCGGCTATGTCAGCGAATCCGGTCATTGTCTGGTGATGCGCGCGGTGATCGGCGGGCGGCGGCTCGACATGGTGTTCCTGGATTCAGCCGGCAAACGCACCCCGATGGGAGATTCGCAGCGCATGCGCCAGTGGCTCGAGGCGCAGTTTCGCGGTCGCCCGGGCTGATCGGCAGAGGTCACAACTAAGATGTACCGCGGCGAGCGCTTTAACAGCATTTCCCACCTGGTCGGTGCCGTCCTGGCCCTGATCGGGACCACGGTGCTGGTCACCCTGGCCGGCGTGGAGGGCGAGGCGACCCGCATCGTCAGCTTCTCCGTGTATGGGGCCACGCTGTTTTTGCTGTATCTCTCCTCCACGCTTTATCACAGCCTGCGCGGCCGTGCGAAAGACTTCTTCCAGGTCATGGACCACCATGCGATCTATCTGCTGATCGCCGGAACCTACACCCCCTTCACCCTGGTCGCATTGAAGGGCAAGACGGGTTGGTGGCTGTTCGGCGCGGTCTGGGCTTTGGCCGTCGCGGGCATGGTGATCGACACCCTGCGCGGCGGCGGCGGACGGCTGTTGTCGGTCGCCATCTATTTGCTGATGGGCTGGCTGATCCTGTTCGCACTAGGCCCCATCATCGCCGCCCTGCCCCCGGCCGGCTTCTGGTGGCTGGTGGCCGGCGGGCTCTTCTATACGGTCGGGGTGATCTTCTACGTTCTGGATAACCGCTGGCCCTGGTGCCACGGTATCTGGCACCTGTTCGTGCTGGCCGGCAGCGTGAGCCATTATTTTGCGATCTTGCTGTATTTGTAGCTACCGCCCGCCCTGCCAAGCCCGCGCGGCGGCGCTGCGCAGCCGCGGCTTATGCGGCTGTGACTCCATCCCGGCCAATGACAGCAGCAGCTTGCGCTCGTCGTCGAGCAGCGGCCGCCAGTTACCGGGGAAGAGCCGCCGACCCAACTCCACGTTGCCGTAGCGCACCCGGATCAGGCGGCTGACCTGGCAGTCGGCGGCTTCCCACAGGCGGCGCACCTCGCGGTTCCGGCCTTCCTTCAGCACCACGTGGTACCAGGTGTTGGCCCCGGTGCCGCCGCGCGCACTGACCGCATCGAAGTGCGCGGGGCCGTCTTCAAGCGCAATGCCGCTGGTGAGCCGGTCCAGGGTGCCGTCCGGAACCTGACCCAGGATGCGCACCGCGTACTCACGCTCCAGTTCCCGCGAGGGGTGCATGAGGCGGTTGGCCAGTTCCCCGTCGGTGGTAAAGAGAATCAAGCCTGAGGTGTTGATGTCCAGTCGGCCGACCGCGATCCAGCGCCCGGTTTTCGGCCGCGGCAGATGCCGGAAGACGGTCGGGCGCCCCTCCGGATCGCGGCGGGTGACCATCTCGCCCTCCGGCTTGTGGTAGGCGATGATCTGGGTGTCCTCCTCGCGCCGCGGGCGGCGGCGGATCTCCTGACCATCCACCCGCACCCGATCCAGGGGGGTGATGCGGTCGCCGAGCTTGGCGACTTGGCCGTTGACCCGCACGCGCCCGATGCGGATCCAGGCCTCGATCTCACGGCGTGAGCCCAGACCCTGCTCGGCCAATATCTTTTGCAGGCGCTCTCCAGGCGCGTCCACGGGGGCCGGCAGATCGACCGGGTCGTTGCGGCCGCGCCGCCCGACATTGCGGTTCAGCGGTGGACGGCTGCCGGATGGGGCACGATGGCGCACTCAGATCTCCGAGACGATTTTGTCGTAGAAGGCCAGGAAGTCATCCCGATTGGGGCCCTCGGTCCACTCGATGGCGGAGCGCGGGTGCTGGTTGAGCTGGCCGGTCAGGTTGAAGGGCAGCGACGGCCCCCAGATCAGTTCCTTGCGCAGGGGGGCTACATGGTGCTGAATCACGTCGACGATGGGCCGCAAGTCGAACTTGGGGTTGCGCAGGAAGCCAAGCAAAAGTTCGGTATGGCAGTTGCCGGCGCCGCGGCCGAAGCCGTAGATCGTCGAGTCTACCCGATTGCAGCCCAGGATGATCGCCTCGATCGTATTGGCGAAGGCAAGTTGCAGGTTGTTGTGGGCATGGATGCCGATCTCCTTGCCGCTTCCGGCCATGGCCGCGGCGTATTTCTTGTAGAGCCGATCGATCTGCTCACGATAGAGATAGCCGAAGCTGTCGACGATGACCATGGTGCTCGCCGGGGTCTCGGCGATCGCCTCCAGGACGGTGTCGATCTCCTCCTCCGTGATGTTGGAGACGGCCATCAAGTTGGCGGTAGTCTCGTAGCCCAGCCCGTGACAGTGGTGGATCATCTCCACCGCCTCCGAGACCTGATGGGCATAGAAGGCGACCCGGATCACGTCGAGCGGGCTATCGGCGCAAGGACAGATGTCCGTCTGCCAGTCACTCTTGCCGGCGTCGGCCATCGCGGCGAGCTTGAGCCCGGTGCGGGCGGCGTCATGGTCGCCGACGACCCGCCGGAGATCGGCCTCATCGCAGTGACGCCAAGGGCCGAACTTGTCCTTCGGAAAGACTTTTTTCGAGTTCTTGTAACCGATCTCCATGTAGTCCAGACCGGCGTCGACGCACGCGCGATAGACGGCACCGACGAAGGTGTCGGAAAGCTGGTGGGCATTGACCAGACCGCCGTCGCGGATGGTGCAGTCGAGTACCTTGAGTTCAGGACGGTAGGTGATCCAAGGGGCCTTGTCGGACATCGGGGGTGTTCTCGGTAGCGTGGTTAGCCGGCCATTGTCCCCAGATTCGGGCATGGCGGCAAACCGGATGCGTGGTGGCGTCGTCGTCGTCCCCACAACAACCCAGCCGTTTTAGGTTGCAAGCCAGTGCAATGAAGGACTGTTAGAGGCCACTGGAGAGTCCGACCGCGACCTCAAAGCCTCGTTGTCGTTGTCGTTGTCATCGTCATCGTGATCATCAAACCGCTCCGTCGTCTCGCGCCTCGCCTCGTTCCGCTGTCCGCGCTGGGCTTGATCAACACTGCGGATTGGTCGGGGAGCGGTTGGACGCCCGTCCCCCCGACCGATCGGCTGGTCAAGGACGACAGCGTCAGGGGTTGTGCCGACGTGCGGGCGGATGGGCGTCAGGTCGATGGCGGTGACCGCGAAGTCCGCGATTGGGGTGCTGAGAACCCGGTAGCCCCGGGTGGATTGGTTGTTGGTCTCATCGGGTTCGGTGCTCAGGCACTGGCTGTCGACAAAGGCGCGCAGGGTCTTTGTCCCGGCGGGGCCAGCCAGCAGGCGAATCGACACCGTCTGTTTGGCGCCCGCTGCCAGGTCCGTCAGGGTGATGGCGGCGTCCCCGGCAACGGCGCAGCCGGGGGCTGTGCGCTGATTGGTCCAGACGCGCAGTGTCCCTGGGTTGCCGGCCTGGGTGCCCCGGTTCTTGACGGTGATCGAGACGTTGAAGGACCTGCCGACGAGCGGGGCGCTCGGGATCAGGGTGATGTTGGTGACGAGGAAGTCGGCGTTGGTGGTGGTCTGTCCCTCGAACCCGATCACCGGCACCGGGCTCGGGCGGTCGGTGGTGGTGCCGTCGCCGAGCTGACCCTGCGTGTTGTAACCCCAGGCCCAGAGGCTGCCGTCGGTCTTGCGGGCCAGGGTGTGACCGCCGCCGGCAGCCATGGCCGCGACCCCACTCAGGATCTGGACCGGCGTCCACTGATCGGTGGTCGTGCCGTCGCCGAGTCGGCCGAAATAGTTGGAACCCCAGGCCCAGAGGCTGCCGTCGGCTTTGATGGCCAGGGTGTGAACCCCGCCACCTGATACGGCCGCGACTTCAGTCAGAACCTGAACCGGCGTCAACCGATAGGTGGTGGTGCCGTCGCCGAGTTGGCCGTACTCGTTGTTTCCCCAGGCCCAGAGGCTGCCGTCGGTCTTGAGGGCCAGGGTGTGACTGTAGCCAGCAGCCATGGCCGCGACCCCAGTCAGAACCTGGACTGGCGTCGACTGATAGCCGGTACTGCCGTCCCCCTGATTACCCCAGGCCCAGAGGCTGCCGTCGGTCTTGAGGGCCAGGCTATACCAGCCGCGGGCGGCCACGGCCGTGACCCCGGTCAGCACCTGGACCGGCGTATGACGTTCGGTGGTGGTGCCGTCGCCAAGCTCGCCGGTGTCGTTGTAACCCCAAGCCCAGAGGCTGCCGTCGATCTTGAGGGCCAGGCTGTAATAATGCCGGCGGCCAAGGCCGCGACCCCAGTCAGGACGCGGACCGGCGTATGACGCTCGGTGGTGGTGCCGTCGCCGAGCTGGCCGTTCCAATTACCACCAGAGGCCCAGAGGCTGCCGTCGGTCTTGAGGGCCAGGCTGTGAAACCAGCCGGCCGCCACGGCCGCGACCCCGGTCAGGACCTGGACCGGCGTTGACCGATCGTCGGTGGTACCGTCGCCGAGCTGGCCGTACGCGTTGTATCCCCAGGCCCAGAGGCTGTCGTCGGGCTTGATGGCCAGGCTGTGATAATAAGCGCCGGCGGCCAGCCGCTGCATCTCCGGCGTGCCGGCTGTGACCGCCGCCGCCCAGGGTGAGCCCAGCAGCGCCTCAAGCCCGGCCGCATCGGCCCACAGCGTCAGGCTGGCAGCGTCTTCGTCTGCAGGCGCGGCCGGCTCGGCGACGGCCTGAACCAGGTTGAGAAGGAGGAATAAACACAGACCGATGAGTGCCGCGCCGTGTCGACGCCGCTGCCGAGTGCTTTGCATGACATTAAATCGCATGAGATTTCCTTTATTTTGCAGGGCGAAACAAGCGCGGCTGACGCTATCACGGTGCTGCATTGTGTTTAAGCGCCAAGTGAAGAGCGAACCGGATTGACGGCCGGATGGTTCGGTTGACCGCCGCGCACCCGCTCGCCGCGAGCGTCGTCAGTCCGGCAGGATCGAGGCCACCGGCATCCTGATCCGCTCATCCCCCAGCTCAAAGACAACTTCTCCGGTGATTAGGGAATGCAGTTGGCGGTATCGCCGACCGAAACGGTCCGGGTCACGGTGATCATGCAGTATGCGATGCCGCAAATCCACTACCCAATAGCGGCGAATTCCAGCGCGGGCATACTTGGCGAGCTTGGCGCCAAGATCCAGGGCCAGACTGGAATCCGCCACCTCGATGATCAACAGCACGTCATCGCCCGTGGGGTTGGC
This sequence comes from uncultured Lamprocystis sp., assembly GCF_903933125.1. GTDB lineage: Bacteria > Pseudomonadota > Gammaproteobacteria > Chromatiales > Chromatiaceae > Thiodictyon. Next base: position 9,749 of record NZ_CAIZIZ010000096.1, read on the forward strand.
CTGACAATAGTAGTCATCCCGGAATTTCAGCACCGACAGGTCAGGATAGAGTTCGGTCCCGTCATCCAGCACCACGGCTCCCTGCACGCGAAGGATCGCCTGACCCGCCAATTGAGGGGCGAACAACATGGTGAGGCGATCGGTCGTGCCCCCGTGAGGCGATCCGATAGGCGGCATGTCGCGCATCTCCCCGTCGATCAGTTCCACCCGGTCGCCGTCGCCGAAACAACCAGCCGCGATCATCCGATGGAACTGCTCGACGCTGATGCGGTGGATGGGGTTGGTCGGTTCAGGCGCAAGCATGTCGCGATCCGAGGCTTCGAGCTTGGGTTGCCGTAACCATATCAGATCCGCGTGGGACTGACAGGCTCGTAACCACGGCCTTGATGGTAATCCCGGCCAGCGGCATGCGTAGTCAGGGCTTCCAGCCCTGAGGGTGTCAGGCCAGGATGGCCTACGCACCCGGCGAGCCCAAGTGGCCGGAATCTTGATCGAGGCTCGCGACCGCATCACTTGAGCAGGCTCGCTTCGCTCCAATCGGCGATACAATCGGCCAAGCGATCGAAACCAGCCGAGACCCGCGATGGACCAAGCCAGACCCAGTTCCACAGACCCCCGAACCCAGGTCGGCCAGGTTGCCGCCGCCGTGCGCCGTCGGGTGTTGGAGCACACCCTGCTGCACAACGGCGGCTACCTGAGCCAGGCCTGTTCGGCGGCCGAGGTGCTGGCGACGCTCTATCTGCGCGTGATGCGCCTGGGGCCCAGTCGGGCACCGCTGACGCCCCGCCCCTTCGCCGGCGTGCCCGGCGCCGGCAATCCGGCCAGCTTCACCGGTGCCGATTACAACGGCCCGCGGGCGCCGGAGCTCGACCGCTTCATCTTCTCTCCGGTGCACTATGCGCTCGTACTCTACTCCCTGTTGATCGAGGTCGGCCGACTGGGACCCGCTGCGCTCGCGCAGTTCAACCAGGACGGCAGCACGGTGGAACTGATCGGCGCCGAGCACTCCCCCGGTCACGAGGTCACCGCCGGGTCACTGGCCCAGGCCATCAGCCAGGCCGGCGGCATCGCGCTGGCGCGGCGGCTGCGCGGGGAGCCCGGCTGGGTCTGGGTCTTCATGTCGGACGGTGAGTTTCAGGAAGGCCAGGCCTGGGAGGCCTTCGCCGCCCTGGCCCATCACCGCATCGGCCGGCTCGGCGTCTATATCGACGCCAATGCCCAGCAGTGTGACGGGGCCATGTCATCCGTCATGACCATCGAGCCGCTCGCCGCACGGCTGCGCGCTTTCGGTGCCGAGGTCCACGAGGTCGACGGCCACGACAGCGATGCGCTGGCCGCCCCGGCCGCCGCCGCCCGCACAACGGAGCGTGACCGGCCGCTGGTGGTGATCGCCCGCACCGACCCCTGCCGCGGCATCGACCTGCTGCGCGCACGCGCGCCCAAGCTCCATTATGTCCGCTTCAAGAGCGAACAGGAGTTCGCCGAGTACAGCCGACTGCTGGAAACCCTGCGCGGAGCATCCGCCTGATGGCAACGACACCAATCGAAACAGTCCAACGTCCCCACGGGAACAACCTGGTCCGCTGGGCCAAAGACCGCCCGGAGGTTCTGGTCCTCTCCGCGGACCTCACCGCCTCCTGCGAAGCGGACGGGTTCCGCGATGCCTACCCGGACCGTTTCTTCTCGATGGGCATGGCCGAGCAGAACATGATGAGCTTCGCCGCCGGTCTGGCGCGTGAGGGCTTCACCCCCTTCGTCCATACCTTCGCGGTCTTCATCTGCCGACGGCCGTTTGATCAGGTCGCCATGTCGATCGCCTACCCTAACCTGCCGGTCCGCCTGATCGGGTTCCTGCCCGGCCTCACCACCGCGGGCGGCGTGACGCACCAGGCGATTGACGATGTGGCGCTGATGCGCCTCCTGCCGAACATGACGGTGCTGGAATGCGGTGATGCCACCGAGGTCGAGTCCGTGCTCGACGCGGCTCAGGCGGTCAATGGCCCGGTCTATGTGCGGATGCTGCGCGGCGAGGTGCCGCGGTTGTTCGACCCCGGCGCGCCGCTGCGGCTCGGGCAGGCCCGACCGCTCGGCGCGGGCCGGGATCTGGCGGTCCTGTCCACCGGCATCTGCACCGAGGAAGCGCTGCGCGCCACCGCCGCACTGCGTACCGCCGGACTCGCGGTCGCCCATCTGCATGTCTCGACCTTGAAGCCCTTCACCGACCCCCTGATCCTGGAGACGATTGCCGGGGTCCGGCACGGCGTCATCACCCTGGAGAACCACGGCATCATCGGCGGTCTGGGCTCCGCCGTCGCCGAGTGGATGGCCGAGGCCGGTCTGGGCAAGCGCCTGATCCGCCTCGGGCTGCGCGACACCTACGCGCACGGCGCCGGCCGCGACTATCTGCTGCGTGAATACGGACTGGACGCCATGGCGCTGGTGCGCGCGGCGGAGGACTTGACCGGCGCCCGGCTTGGGCTCACCGAGGCGGCGCTGACCAGGGTGCGGCTGGAGACGCTGGGGACGGCGGACAAGACGGAAGACCTGTGACGTTCAGGAAGCGACTTGTCCGCGGATAAACGCAAATAGGAGTTCAGACACGTGCTATGAAGATCACCCGCATCAAAATCATGAATCTGCGGGCAATCGCAGAATTGGAGTTGGATCTCACGGCCGGCGATAACAGTCCACTCGACCTGGTGGTACTAGCGGGGTCGAACGGTTGCGGAAAGACCAGCGTTTCAGAACATATTCTAGACGCGGTCTACAGTCACGAACGCTTCACGCTACTGAATAAGGCTGATCCTCGGCTGCGGCTCGTGCCAGAGGAGATGGCGACCCGTGCCTAAAGCCAGCGACCTTGCATCCGTGTTGAGCCAGAAGCCGATTGTCCTCATCGTTGAGGACCGTATCGGAATAGCGTGATAAATACCGATAATCAACCCCTGACCCTCAGCGGTGAGCGCTTCACCACCGTTTACCACCTCGCCGGAGCGGCCACCGCGACGCAAGCGCGGCAGCGGGCGCAGGACATCTGCCTGGAACAGACGGCGGAGTTTCCGGACGATCTGATCCCGAATGCGGCCATTCGCGAACAGATTGTCGGGCAGCTTGCCGCCCTGGAGCAGTTGGAGGAGGACCGCTGGGAGGCGGTCATCCGCTATCCGGTCGAGGTCGCCGGACGGGAACTGACGCAACTCGTCAACTGCCTGTTTGGCAATAGCAGCATCAAGCCCGGCATTCGGCTGGTGCGCTTCGATCTGTCAGAACGCCTGGCGCTGCTCTATCGCGGACCGCGCTTCGGACAGGCGGGGCTGCGCGACCGACTCGGGGTCCGGGATCGGCCGCTCCTGTGCACGGCCGTCAAGCCCATGGGGCTAAGCCCACGGGCACTGGCCGATTTGGCCTACCGGATGGCCCTGGGCGGTATCGACCTGATCAAGGATGACCACGGACTGGCCGATCAGGCGTTCTGCCCCTTCGACGAGCGCGTCGCCCGCTGCGGCGAGGCGGTCGCACGGGCGAATCAGGAAACGGGCGGACAGACGCTCTATGTGCCCAATGTCACCGCGCCCGCCCTGGAGATCGTCCGACGCGCCCGGTTCGCGCGGGCGGCCGGCGCGGGCGGCCTGCTGTTCTGCCCAGGGCTCGCCGGCCTGGATGCGTTGCGCGCTCTGGCCGATGACGACACCCTGGCGCTGCCGATCCTGAGCCATCCGGCCTTCCAGGGCAGTTTCACCCTGGACCCGCGGGGCGGCGTCGCGCACGGCTGCCTCTATGGTCAACTCAACCGTCTGGCCGGGGCGGACGCGACCATCTTTCCAAGCTACGGCGGACGCTTCGCCTTTACCCAGGAGGACTGCCGCGCAATCGTCGACGGCGCCGCCCGCCCCATGGGTCATTTCAGACCGATTTTCCCGGTACCGGCGGGCGGCCTGCGTCTTGAGCGGGTACCCGAGCTGATCGACTTCTATGGCCGCGACTGCATGCTCCTGATCGGCGGCGATCTGCACCGGGGAGACGATTTGGTGAAGAACTGCCGGATGGTGCTGGAGGCGGTGGCCACGGCGGCGGCGCGGTCTCAAGGGGCTGATCAACGCGCAGTAAGCAGTTGAACCACGAATACCATCAGCTCGGATGAACGTTCGGCGAAAACCTCGCCCATCAAGCGGCACATGCCGCCCGCCCCCGCCAGGTAATCAACCGACCCAGCGCGGACGCGCGCGACCCGATCGGACGAATCCGGCGCGCCAACTCCTTCAGGGCGTCCTGCAGAACCTCTTCGACCACCGGATGATAGAAGGGCATTTCGAGCATCTGGTGGACGGTCAGGCGCTGCTGCGCGCCCCAGGCAAGCAGGTGGGCCAAATGCTCGCTGCCGGGTCCGACCATGGCGCCGCCAATGACGCGACCATCATGGCGGTCCGCGTAGACCCGCAGCAGCGCACGGTGCGGACCGGCGGACGCGGCCTGCCCCGCCGGACCGAAGCGCATCTGCCCCACCAGAACCTGACTATGATCCAACGCGGACCAGTCGGGACCCACCCACGCGATACTCGGCTCGCTGAAGACGATGGACATGGCGGTCTTCGCGGCCAGGCTGATGGGCGTGTGGTGAGTCGCGTTGTAGCCCGCGACCCGACCTTGCTCGGTGGCCAGTTGCAGATTGGCCGGGGTGCCGCCCGCGTCGCCGGCAACATAGATGGGTAGGCGACCAACCCGCAGGGTTGCGGGGTGATGGATCGGCACACCCTGGCCGTCGGTGGCACAGCCGGCCATGTTCAGGCCCAGACGATCCAGGTTGGGATGACGGCCAGTCGCGACGAATATCCGATCCACCAGAGCCTGATTCGGCCCGGCGCGGACCAGCACCTTGTCACCACGGCACTCCGCCGTGGCGGGATCACCGAGCCAGATCGGAAACTCGTGACGCAGCATCTCCACGGCGGCCTGATTGACGACCGGGTCCGGCAGGCGAGCGACGCACTCACCGGCATCAATGCCGATCACCCGAACGCCCAGTCGATGCAGCGCCTGACTGATCTCCAGACCGATTGGCCCGAGACCGACCACCGCCACCGACGCGGGCAGGTGTTCCTGCTCGAACAGCGTCTCAATGGTCAGGACCCGGTCGCCCAACCGCTCCTGCCAATCGGGTGGGACGAAGCTGCGGGCACCGGTCGCGATCACGATGGCGCCAGCCTCAATGGTCTGGCCGTCGGCCCGCAGCGTGTTGGGGCCGATGAACCGGGCATAATCCTCGATCAGCGCATCGCCCAGCGCCTCGACGCTGCCGGTCAGCGCCGAGTCAACATAGGAGTCGTGCAGCACGCGCACCTGATCCAGCACCGCGGTCGGGTCGACCTCCCAGGACGCGCCGCCCGTGCGACCAAGCCAATCGGCGGCACGACGGCCTTGGCACACCGCCGCCAGATGGAGCGCCACCCGCGACGGCACGCAGCCGATCCGGGCGCAGGTGGTGCCGGGGCCGCCCCCGTTGATCAGCACAAAGTCCTTGTTCGACTGACGGATCTCTTTGATCGCGCTCAAACCCGCAAGACCCGCGCCGATCACCGCGACATCAACCTGCCTGTTCATGATCCCAGCCTCTGTCTTTGGTACTTATGCCAGCTCACCTGTCGACTGAAATACTAACGAAAGCAGTCAGGCAAAGCTGCCCACCATTCGCTGAGTTTGGGGTAGGATTCTTCTGATTTGAGTACCGTTCAGCAGCCGTTTGCAACAGTCCGTCGGGGGCGGATCAGGATCCGCCCAGTGGTTGCACCAGCCGCGCGAAGTCTGCCCGGTTCACGTATTGGATGACGACCTTGCCCTTGGGGTGCCGGGCGAGGTCGAAGCCGCGCTCGGGATAGAGCCAGTGGATGACGTTGGTCTCGGGCTCGATGCGGCGCTCGGCCGGGGCACCGAAGCGTTTCTCGATCACCTCCGTACTGAGCCGCGTGTGGGGCAGGTAGGTAATGGTCCGGATGGGACTGGCGAGCAGGGTCGCAACATCGGTCGGGTCGAGCTTCACCCGCTTGCTGCCGCTCTCCATCTGGCTGATGCGCAGCCCGCGCTCGTACATGGGTGCCAGGGTCCGCTGGCTGACGTCCAGGGTGACGATGAAGTCGGCGCGCAAGCTCTGCAGATAGACCTGCTCGAAAAAGACCTCGACGCCCAGCGGCTCGGGGCCGTCCGGCGCCTGGAACAGGTTGATGCTGCCGTCCTCACCGAAGAACTTGCGCACCTCCCCGAGCGTCGTCTTGCCCAGGGTGAAGCCGAAGACCTGGGTGCGGCCCATCTGGTCCGTGGTTACCCGCCAGGGCAGGCGCACCACCGCGTCCTGGATGGTCGGGGGCATCAGGAGCAGGACGCCGACAAAGCCGAGAATGGCGGCAGTCAGCACGCCAAGGATGATTTTACGGTCCATGAGTTGGAACGACTTCCTGAAATTGATGAGTGGTAATTGAAAACCGGCGCCGGGGATCACCAGGGCAGCAGCGCGGCGGCCACCCGTCGGCCCTCGGCCACCAGGATATTGTACGTGCGGCAAGCCGCGCCGGTGTCCATCACCTCGCAGCCGATCCGCCGTTCCAGTACCGCGAAGTACAGCGCCGGGTCGGGGAACACCTGCGCGGCGCCGGTGCCCAACACGATCACTTCCGGTGACAGCGCGATCAGGGTTTGCAGATGTCCTGAATCCAGGTCGGCGATCCGCTGCGGCCCCCAGTCCTCGATGATCCGCTCCGGGGTCAGGATCAGACCGCGGGTCAGGGTACGCCCGCCGACACGGATCCCCTCGGGCCCATACGCCTGGACCAGATAAACAGCGCTGTCGTTCGTTTCGGCAAATCTCATGACGGCAACATACTGCTAGAATCCCGCTCTTGTCCAACGCCCAGGCCATGCTTTACGCAATGTCCGGGCCAATGCCCAGGGAGTCCCGTGCGATCATGACCGTCCGTACCCGTTTCGCTCCATCCCCGACCGGTTATCTGCACGTCGGCGGCGCCCGCACTGCACTTTTTTGCTATCTCCATGCACGCAAACACGGCGGCCAGTTTGTCCTGCGCATCGAGGACACCGACCTGGAGCGCTCGACCGCCGAGTCGGTCAACGCCATCCTGGAAGGAATGACCTGGCTCGGCCTGGATTACGACGAAGGGCCCTTCTATCAGACCCAGCGCTTCGACCGCTACCACGCAGTCATCGACGACCTCCTGGCCCGCGGCCTGGCCTACCGCTGCGACTGCCCCAAGGAGCGTCTGGAGTCCATGCGCGAGGAGCAGATGGCGCAAAAACTCAAACCCCGGTATGACGGCCGGTGCCGCGAACATCAAGTCGACCCGTCGACCCCCCATGTCATCCGCTTCCGCAACCCGCTGGACGGCGAGGTGGTGGTCGATGACCTGATCCGCGGCCGGATGGTCTTCAACAATCAGGAGCTCGATGACCTGATCATCCGCCGCACCGACGGCTCACCCACCTACAACCTGGCGGTGGTCGTCGACGACGCCGACATGGCGATCACCCATGTCATCCGCGGTGACGACCACATCAACAACACCCCGCGCCAGATCAATATCCTGCGCGCCGTGGGGGTGGAGCCGCCCCAGTATGCCCATGTTCCCATGATCCTGGGCGACGACGGGGCACGGCTGTCCAAACGCCATGGCGCGGTCAGCGTGATCGCCTACCGCGACGCCGGCTACCTGCCCGAGGCGCTGCTCAACTACCTGGTACGGCTCGGCTGGTCACACGGCGACCAGGAGATCTTCAGCATGGATGAGATGATCAACCTGTTCGACATCACGGACGTCAACAAGGCCGCCTCCAGCTTCAACACCGACAAGCTCGACTGGCTCAACCAGGAGTACATCAAGGTCGCCGATCCGGCGCATGTCGCCAACCTGCTGCGCCCCCAGCTGGGTCGGCTCGGCATCGACCCCACGGTCGGACCGGACCCGGTGTTGGTGGTCCAGGCCCAGGCCGCGCGTGCCCGCACCCTGGTCGAACTGGCCGCGATCAGCGCTTTTTGCTATCAGGACTTTGCCGACTACGACCCCGATGCCGCCAAGAAGCATCTGCGCCCGGTCGCCCGCGAACCCCTGACCCGGCTCAAGGCGGCCTTCGAACTGATGGCACTGGAGGACTGGACGCCTGAATCACTGCATCATGTCGTCGAGGGTGTCGCGGAGGAACTCGGCGAGAAACTCGGCAAGGTGGCGCAGCCGCTGCGGGTCGCCATTGTCGGGCGTGCCGCCTCGCCCGGCATCGACGTCACCCTGCAACTGGTCGGCAAGGACGCCGTCCTGCGCCGGATCGACCAGGCGTTGGCGTACATCGACGCCCGCGCGGGTGCCGTCTGATCCGCTATCATGCGGCGCACCCACACCATGGAACCCTGACCTTGAGCCAGTTCTCACCAAGACGCGATCGGCCGGTCCCACCTCGACGGCGCGGGCCGCGGGGCTGGGCCGCCCGGGCCTTGCTCGTCGTCGGCCTGCTCGCCGTGCTGACGCTGGCCGGCTGCGCCATGCGCCTGCCGGCCTGGGCGCGGATCGGCCCTGCTCCCGCGGCGGTCCAGACCGCGACCAAAGCGACCAAGGCGGACGCGACGCCGACGCCGACGCCCGCGGCCACGCCACCCGACCTGAGCGCCCCTCCCGCCCCCCAGTGGCGCACGACACGCGAGGCCCTGGGCCTCAATACGCCGGCGGCGGAACCGGTTCCGGTCGGCGAGGGTGGCCCGATCTTTACGCCCTTTAGTCAGACCTTACCCGAATTGCGGCGCGAGGTGGCCTTGATCTGCGGCTCGGCGCGGATCAACAAGCAACAGGACTATCTTGCGCCCCTGGTGACCGACCTGTACCTGTCCAATGTGGACCCGGCCTTCGCCACCGAGGCGCTGATCCAGGGCGATTGCGGCTCGCTGGCTGCCGTTGTGCGTGAGCTGGTGGCCCAGGGCGGCAATACGGTGGTCGCCGCGGTACTGAATCGCGCGATCTTCCTGAGCGGACCCGGTGCCGAGGGAACCATCCGGGCGGCCGCCTCCAGCGGGCTGAAGCAGGATCTGGTGACCCCGGTGCAGCGCTCCGAACCGGCCCGCGAGACAGGAACCCTCGCCTACTCCATGGCCTATTTCCCGTCCCAGGCCGCCGCTTATGGGGTTGCCAGCGCCGCCGCTCCCGGCACCCTGTACAGCAATGCCACCCCCGGCTTCGGGATCTATACCTTCGTCCTACTGGGCGGTACGTTCGATCCTGCCGAGGAGACCCAGCGCGCCCGGTACGCCGAACTGCTGCGCATTATCGAGACCTATGTCCTGGCCGGCGCGGAGACGCCGCAGAGTCCCACCCCGGAGTCCCACGCCTTTCTGATCGCCATCCGACCCGAGGAGGACGACGACACCACGCTCATCGAGCGGAGCGCGCCTGAACTCTCGGCAGGGATGCGCAGCGACCTGAGTCGTTACTTGCGCAGCCGCAATCAGGCGGAGCTGGCGGAGCGGCTGACGTTGCTTCCCGGCCCCTTTCTGATCTCCAGTCTGGAACCGCGCCTGCTGCCGAGCAACGCGGTTGCGCCGCGGCTGGTCACCGACCTGTCGAATATCGGTACCGAATATCTCTATGCCGTGGTCGATGCCTATGACCGCCCGGTTCCCGCCGAGCAGCAGGGCCGACCCGAGGGCCTTACCGCGATTCGCGACCGCCTCCTTGGACTCTTCAGCCGCAAGGTCAGCGCGGTCGATCTGAGCCCGGCACTCAAAGACGCCTGGGTCTTCCGACTCGGCGCTCAGCCCCCCGCGGTCACGGAGCCGGCCGCCCCGGCTGTCGCGGATCAGGGCAACAGCGCGCCGGCGGCGAAACAGGCCGCGGCCAAGGCCGCCCCGCCCGCCAAGAAAGTTCCTAAACGTGCGTCAACGAAGGCAGTGCGCAGGTCATGATCAACTTCGGGATTCCCAATCTGATCCGTTTTCTCATCGGGATCATTCTCTTGCAGGGCGTGACCGGGCTGCTGGTCTACACGGCGATGACGACGAACTGGCAGACGACCTGGCCGCTGTTCCTGACCCTCGGATTGTCGATCGGCTTCGTAGTCGCACTCTGGTTCAGCGCCATCGTCGGTGCCGACCGCAAGCATGTGGTCTCGCGGGCCTCGGAACGCTTCTCCAAAGAGCGCGAACAGATCCGCGTCAAGGCCGAACAACAGCGGATCAAGGACGTACGCAGCATCGCCAAGGCCGCGCGCGGCGGACTCGGCGCGGGCATGAGTCTGAAGTCGGGGGTGGTCGTCGGCGGCGCCGTCGGCCTGGGCGTCGCCATGATGCTCACCCAGTTCATGGCACTGGGGTTGCTCACCCTGGCCACCGCGGGCGGTGCGGCACTCGGCTATGGCGTCCGGGTCCGGCAGGAAAAAATGATCGCCAACCGACGGTTGTCTGAACAGGAAAAGACGCTGAACCTCATCGAGGCCCCGCAGGCCGCACCGGCCATTGCCAGCCGGAGCCGGCGCAAATTGAGAGCGCCGCGCGATATGGACACTGATGCGGCGGACTGATGCGGTTCGGCTTCTCGCTCCCACGCTCCCGCGTGGGAGTGTCGAGCGGGCGCTCCCGCGTCCGGTCTGCGGATTGGTGGCAGCGTGCCCGCGCCTGCTCCCACGCCGACGCGTGAAAGCCAGAACAGCCGGAGCACGCCGCCCCCAACGGGGATGATGCCGGCGAATTCCCTGAACCCCGACCGACAAGTCAGATGATAACAACCTCCGGATCGAGCCTGACCCCATAACGCCGATAGACCGCATCCTGCACTGCTTGTAAGAAATCGAGATACTCGCGGGACGTCGCACCGCCATAATTGACGATGTTGAGCGGCTGCGTTTTCCAAACCCCGCAGTGTCCAACCTGCTTTCCCGCCCAACCCATATCCTCGATCAACCAGGCGGCCGGGATCTTGACGCGCTCACTCTCGCGGTCCTGGTCCACGGCGAACTCGCCGTAAACCAATTGCTCAGCCGGATAGTACTGAATCTCCGGACACAGGGCTTTGATCGCCTGAAGCTGCTTGACAGTCACTGTCGGATTCATAAAGACGCTGCCGACCGTGCCCACCCGTGCCGGGTCCGGCAGCTTGCGTTGGCGAATACTGACAATCGCATTGAAGACCTCGCGCACCCCGTAAGGCGGCGGACCGAGCCGCTCCAGTTCGCCGGCAACGGATTCGTAACGCGATTGATAACTGGTATTGAGGATCGGGCGCTTACGCAGGCGCAGACAGATGCGCACCACGATCTGTCGCCCTTTCAGTTCTTGCTTGAAGATACTGGTGCGGTATCCCAGCCCGCATTCGTCGACCCGGAATCGGCAGAGCGCACCGCTGTTGAGATCAATCGATTCCACCCACAACAGACTCTCATGCAGGTTGTGGCCGTAACAGGCGATGTTATGCACGGGGGCCGCGCCCGCGGTGCCGGGCACCAGCGCGAGATTCTCGATCCCGCCCCAGCCGTTGGCGACGGCGAACTCTACCACCGACGGCCAATCCTCGCCCGCACCGAGCGCGAGATCGACGACTTCGTCATCCTCGTAAACGACCGATCGGCCGCTGATCTCCATTTTCAGGACAACACCGTCGAAGTCCTTCGACAAGAGGATATTGGACCCTCCGCCGAGCACCAGGATCGCGTTTTCCGCGACCCGCGGGTCTTTGAGCAGCCGCTCCAAATCCGTCACCGATTGCACGACGGCGAAGTAGCGCGCCTTCACATCCAGACGCAAGGTGTTGAACGGTAGCAGAGAAACTTGTTCCTGGAGAACGTGGAGTGCGACGTTAGGCATGGCAGTCAAGCGGCATCATCAGAACACTAAGTGAATAAAGGGCGATCTTTGCGGGGCACATTGTATCCGGATTGCCGCTGCCGCCCCGCCGCACGGAGGTCAGGGTCGGGCCGGGTCCACGCCAGGCACGGCGGCTCAGGCCGGTTCGAGATCTCATGGTGGATGCGCTGCGCTGATCCACCCTACAATACCAGCGCTACTGTAGGGTGGATAAGGCGCGCCGCACACTGCTCGGGATTCGGCTCGTCGGTCGTGCGCGCCGCATCCACCAGGGGTCACGCGAGGCCCTCAAGACTTGGAATTGCTGTCGTCGCCTTTTAGTGTCCTCTCAAAGACTCAAGTTTGGGGTCGAATCCTTGACCAGCTTTGTGGTTAAATCAGCATACAGGATTCTCAGCGAAAATCGCCGATAGTAAAGCGAGGAACGGCATGGTCGGCCCCTTGTTGGAAAGCGGCACCCTGACCGAGTTTGAACCACTCGGCGTCGGCGGTGAAACCTTATTCGGGTCGGCAACCGAGCTACGGGGCGCGATGCAGCGCCGCCTCGCCGCCGAGGTCGCCGCGTCGTTTGCCGTGCCACAGCAGAACGCCTACGGCGACACGCTGGATTGGTACGCGCCCGAGCCCGGCGCCGTCACCCCATGGGACGGGCTTGCCGACGAGCAGCGATCCGCCATCCTGGAGCAGGTTGAGGCGCTACGCACCCAGGTGCTCGACCTCAGCCGGCAACTGATCGGCGACGACCGCCCCGCCTGGCAGACTTTAGGCCGGCTGCTGGAACACGCGGCGACCATCCCCGATCAGTCGCACATCTTTCGCGTCGGCAGTCGGCCGGTGCTGGCCTTCTGGGGCTTTCGGCAGCGCGGCGGCGAATCGTCAACCGGCGTGCCGGCCGGCGGCGCCACCATCCGCCCATCCCGGTGAGGGTCTCCCAAACGCCGGTCCCGGCCGCCGTCAACCCCACCGTGGACGTCGGCGGCATCTCCACCACGGCCTGCGTCCAGCGCCCGGCGGTCACCGGATGCAGCGCGCTGACGGTCTGATACCCGTCCGCGCGCACCTCCACCTTTCCGAGCAGCAGCGCCCGGCCGCCCGCGTGTTCAAAGGGGCCGACCAGACGGAACAGGGGCGCCAGCTCGGGCGGCACGTCGGCCGGTAGGGTGTCCGCGGTCGGCACCCACCGGAAGGCCATGGCGCCGCCGCAGGGCAGCGGCAGCAGCACGTCGTCGGCCTTGGGGACGGGGTTGTAGAGGTCGCGCGGCCAGGTGATCGGCTCGGCGGCCAGGGCCAGCGGGGCGACAAAGACCCCCAGGGCGAGGACGCCGACGCCGAGCGGCAGAACCGACCCATTCGGATGCCGCCAACGGCGCGCGCCCGGGTTGCCGGTCGCCGTCGTCCTCACCTGCGGGTGCCGCGACCGCGCGCCACGGGTGACGACGTGGCGGCTGATCGGTCAATGGTCACGGCTGCGATGCTCCTTCAGCCAGGCTTCAATGGCGTCGGGAGGTGGATGCGGCGCGTGATCGATCGACCGGATCCCTGACACCGAGTGACGCGCCTGATCCATCCTACAGCGGAGCCGGTTTCGTCGGGTGGATCAGCGCAACGCATCCACCGTCAGCCGCTTGGGATCGGCTCCGCCGCGCTGGGGTTCAATAGGCCCGCGGCTCAAACCCGGCGGGCACCTCCAGGGTGAAGACCTGATCGTGAATGCGCGCGACATAGAACCCCTCCCGCAAGACCCGCTCGCGCAAGGTGGGAGTCAGGTCCACCGCGGCCAGGATGCCGTAGAGCCGTTTCTCCCGATGCTCGGGGAAAAAGTCCCGAAACCGGTGCAGCAGGTTTTGCAACTGGGTGATCGCCTCCTCGCGCAGATGGCTCTTGACCTCGACCAGATAGGCGGCGTTGACGGCGCCGTTGGCGTAGGCCAGGACATCGATCTCCAGGTGCTGCCCATCTTTGGTGGCGCGCACGCTGGGGCTGATGACTTCCATGCCGAAGCGCTTGCGCAGCAGCCGTTCCATGGAGGGTAAGGCCAGCCCTTCGGTAAAGCTCCCGAATTTCTCTCCCAGCCCGCCGATCTGTTTACCCAGTTCTCTGATCTGCTGATCGGTTTGGCGCTTCTGGCGGTCGGTTTCCTGGAACTTGCGATCGGTTTCCTGGAACTTGCGGTCGGTTTCCTGGAACTTGCGGTCGGTTTCCTGGAACATGCGCTTGGTTTCCTGAAACTGGCGGTCGGTTTCCTGGAACATGCGCTCGGTCTCTCGCTGCGCTGCGGTCAACTCGCGCAACAAGGCCCAGACGTCGTCGGCGGTCGTGGCCATGGGTTGCTCCCTCCGGTCGTGGCGATGGCGAGAGTATAGCGCCAACGCCGGGTTTCGCTCTCGCTCGACTCAGGCTGATGGTGGATGCGCTACGCTGATCCGCCCGACGAAATCGGCCCCGTTGTAGGGCGGATAAGGCGCGCCGCTCTGTCAGGGACCCGGCACGGCGGTCGCGCGCGCCGCATCCACCACGGGTCGCGCGATGCCGCCCAAACTTGGAATTGTCGGCTGCGCCGAGATCGCAATGCACCTCGCGGACGGCACGATCGTGACCCGCGACCTGGATGAACGCGGCCGGCTGGTGGAGATGCGTGACGGCGCCGGGAGCCTGGTCTACGGCTACGATGACCTGGGGCGGTTGAACCGGGTGGAGCGGGAGGGCGCACCCGCGCTCCACTACACCCACGATAATGCTGACCGGATCAAGACGCTGCGTGTCCGCGACGCCTTCCACATCGGCTACACCTATGACTTCCGCGGCCGCCTGGAGTCCATCGGCGCGGGAGCGGGCCGGTCCGCCGCCAACCCTGATGGAACTCTATCACGCGATCTGGCGCGGCACCTTCCCGCGGATCGCACTGGATCCTGACACGCCGCGGGACATCTTCTATCGTTCCTATCTCCAGACCTACATCGAACGGGATGTCCGCAGTCTCGCCCGGGTCGGCGACGCTTCGGCTTTTCAGCGTTGCGTGCGGGCAGCCGCGGCCAGGACCGTGCAGTTGGTCAATTTCGCCGATCTGGCGCGCGATGTGGATGTCGATCAGAAAACCGTGAAGGCATCGATCTGCTGATCGAGCAGGACGACACCCTCTACCCGGTCGAAATAAAAAAAGACGGCGACCCCCAGCCGACACACCGCGGGCGATTTCGGCGTCCTGGACAAAACCGGGCGGCGCATCGGCGAGGGTGCGGTACTCTGCCTCAAGGAGACGGATGTACCGCTCTCCACAACTGTCTCGGCGATACCGGTCTGGTATCTGTAGCACCGTTGGTCCGCATTGCCTAATTGGTTGGTCCGCGCAGCGGACCCTACCAACTCAAGCCGTCTTCTTGGCGCGCTTGGCCTTCGCGGCAGGCAGGGATTGCGCCAGTTCGCGCAGACGGGCGCGGCCCTCGTCGTCCGTCGCACGATAACGGGCAATCAGGTCGGCCTCCTCCGGCTCGCAAGGTGGATCGTCATCCAGACAGAGCAGCCACGTGGGCGTAACGGTGCCCAAGGCTGACGCGAGGATGGCGGACTCTTCGAGGCCCATGCGGCGCAATCCTTGCTCGTAATTACTGATCCGCGACTTGGAGTAGCAGCCGGTACGCTCCGCCAGTTCGCTCAATGAGAGCCCCAGGTCATGCCTGGCCTGACGCAGGCGGGTACCGATGCGATGGGTGAGATCGGCGGCGGGCTCGATCTTGGCGGCAGTGTCGATCATGGGGACCTCGGTCGGTGGTGGCTCGGTTTGTGGACTAGAGTAGCGCAGGTCCGACACGAAATGCATGTTAATCCGTCAATGATCCGGACGGTCAGGGCTGGCGCGAACAAATCAACCCGGATCGCCAGGCCGGCGCGCGGACTCGCGCCGTGCGGTGGCGGTGATTGACGGCTCGGGGGTCACGCCCTAGAGTGCGGTCCCTTGATCTTCCGGTGCCCCGCGGGCCTTCGCCTCACGGGTTAAACGGGAAGCCGGTGAGCGCCCTCGCGTCAGGGCGCCAGCCCGGCGCTGCCCCCGCAACGGTAAACGAGTCGAGGTTCGGCACGATGCCACTGTGTCTACACACGGGAAGGCGCCGCACCGGGGAGACCCTCTCCCACTCGTGAGCCCGGAGACCGGCCGGACGATCATCACCGGGGTCGCGGGGTGCGGCCGACCGGGACGTCAGGTCGCCGTCCGCACGGCGTCTGCCCTGCCCTGTCCATTGCGCCTCCACGATCCTTCCATGTTGGCATCGGCCCCCGCGGGTGTGCGCGGGCCATTTTCGTTGTCCTGGAGTCGTACCTTGAAGCACTCTCTCTTGGCGGCCGCCCTCGGGCTGCCGTTCGCGCTCTCTGCCCTGGCCGAGAGCGAGCCGGAACCGCAGACCACCCTGGACCCGGTGGTGGTCACCGCCACCCGCACCCCCGAGCGCGCCGACCGCACCCTCGCCTCCGTTTCGGTGGTAGACCGCGCGACGATCGAAAAACGTCAATTCCGCTCGGTTCCGGATGCCCTGCGCGGTCTGCCGGGTGTCACCGTCTCCACCAGCGGCGGCGTTGCCTCCGTCTACCTGCGCGGGACCAATTCGGACAGCGTGTTGGTCCTGGTCGACGGTGTCAAAGTCGGCTCGGCCACCCTCGGGACCTCCCCCTGGGCCGACCTGCCCACCCAGCAGATCGAGCGGATCGAGGTGGTGCGCGGACCTCGCTCCAGCCTGTACGGCTCAAAGGCGATTGGCGGCGTGATCCAGATCTTCACCCGCCGCGGCGGCGGCGACTTGACGCCAAGAGTGACGGTCACCGGTGGGTCATTCAACACCGCCGCCATCTCCGGCGGCCTTTCCGGCGGCGGGGATCACGCCTGGTTCAACGTCAGCGGCGACTTCGCGCAGACCGACGGATTCAACGCCTGCTACGGTCAGATCGCCCCCTTCGCCGGCTGCGGCGTGGTCGAACCGGATCGCGACGGCGCCACCCAACTGGGCGGCAGCGCCCGCCTGGGCTACCGCTTCAGCGAACGCGCCGAGATCGACCTGAGCTACCTGGGCGCCAACAACACCACGGACTTCGACGGTACGATCTTCTCCGGTAACCGCTCGCGCAGCGCCCAGCAGGTCTTCGGCGCCCGCACCCGCCTGGTGCCCTTCACTCCCTGGGTGGTCACCCTAGCCGCCGGCTACAGCCTGGATAAATACACGGCGGACTACAGTGACGTCGAGGTCGAGCAGGTGCCCGCCGGTGACTTCGACACCCAGCGTGACAGCCTGACGTGGCAGAACGACATCAGCATCCACGCCGGCCACCTCGTCAGCCTCGGGGTCGATTACCAGCGCGACCGCATCGACAGCAGCGTCACCTATGCCGAGGACTCCCGCGCGGACACCGGCGTCTTCGGCGAATACCAGGGTGAATGGCGGGCCGCGACCATCAATCTGAGCCTGCGCCAGGACGACAATGAGCAGTTCGGCAGCTACACCACCGGCAGCGCCGCCCTGGGCTACCGCTTCGCACCAACCCTGCAAACATCGGTCTCCTACGGCACCGCCTTCAAGGCCCCGACCTTCAACGAACTCTACTACCCCTACTTCGGCAATCCCGATCTGGACCCCGAGGAATCCAACAGCCTGGAACTGGGGTTCGACGGAGCCCTGCCGGAATCCTGGGTCGATGGACGCTGGGGGCTCAATCTCTATCGCACCGAACTGGACCAGATGATCGCCTTCGACGCCTTCACCCAGGGCGCCAACAACATCGCCCAAGCCGAGATCCAGGGGCTGGAACTCAGCGCCAACGCGGCGATGCAGGACTGGGACCTGGGGTTCAGCCTCACCCTGCTGGACCCGCGCAACCGCTCCGCCGGCGCGGACGACGGCAACCTCCTGCCACGCCGCCCGCAGCAGCAGGGCCAACTCGACCTGGACCGACGCTTCGCGCGCTGGTCACTGGGCGCCACCCTGTTCGCCGCCGGGCGCAGTTACGACGACCTGGCCAACGTCTACACACTCGACCCCTATACCCTGCTGGACCTGCGCGCCGAATACGCCTTCACCGCCAGCCTGCGCCTCCAGGGCCGGTTGAAGAACGTCTTTGACCAGGACTACGAAACCGCCGCCTTCTATAACCAGCCGGGGCGGGCTTTTTATCTCACGCTGCGGTATGAACCGGCATTGTGAGCAATGCCAGCGTTCCGGGTTCTTCAACCTAAATTCGGCAGTTCGCACCACAAAGGCACAAAGATCACAAAGAAAGACAATGGGTTATTGTCATGATGCGCCTCACCTGACTGGTGATCCGCCATTTCAACGCAACACATTGAAATTCTTTTTGTGTCCTTTGTGTCTTTGTGGTGCCACTGCTCTTTCTAGGTTCAAGGTCCCGGCCGGCAGTCCGACCTCGGCGGTGGAGGCGGGTACGAGGGTTTGACGACACACTCCGACCCACAGCGGCGTGTGGCCGGGACCATGATCAACCCATGATTACGAGACGCGCAAAGCGTCCGCCTCGTAGCCTGTCGGACGTTGGACCCGACAGGCCACACTGGCCAAGAGTGATAGCGCTACGTGAACTCTGGGGCTGTCGGTCCTCGCAAACGCTTCGGTGTTTGCGTGGGAGCACCGCGCGACCCTAAGCCCGACAGGCTGCTAGAAGGTCAACCTGCTCACCAGCGCCTTGGTCCCGACATCCTGGATCAGTACGCGGACCCGACCCGTCGGCGTCGTGCCGAGCACCGCGACTTCCGGGCTGCCGTTGCCGTTCAGGTCGGGCAGAACCGCCAGGTCGGCCGGCGCGAGCCCCTCAAACCAGAGGTTGCGCACCAGGGTACCGGTGACGACATCGCGCAGCTCGGTCTTGGTCTGACCCTCGGCGTTGCGGCCCAGCAGCGCCACCTCGGCCACGCCGTTGCCGTCGAGGTCGGGCAGCGCGGTGAGTTGGTGATGCATGAAGTTCGGGTTGTAGTAGACGAACCCGACTTCGGCGGCAGTGCCCGTATCCGTCGTCTTCACCACGACATTGGTGCCTCTCTGCTCCAGCACCGCGACGTCCGAGGGGCCGACCCCGGCGGCGTCCGGCACCTCGACCAGATCCAGCGGGTTGGCGCCCGTCTGCGACCACAGATCCCTGACCAGCAGCCCGCTGCGGCTGTCGCGCAGCTCGACCTTATTCTTACCAGTTTCAAAAAACGTTTTTTTAATCCCAAGCATGGCGAGCTCGGGCGCGCCGTTGCCGTTCACATCCGCGACCACGGCGAAGCCGCGATAATCGTAGTCCGGGTCGAATTGCACATCCCCAACCCAGGCACCGGTGCGGGCATCCCGGATCTGCACCGCGGCGTAACCAGGATTTGAGGTCGCCGCAAGCACCGCCAATTGCGCCGTACCCCCGTCAGGATCAGCCAACACCGCCAGGCGTTTAGGCGTGCGGTCGCCGAGATCGAAGACGATCGCATGGAGCCGGTCGCCGCTGAGCGTGTCGTGGACCTCGACCTGCATGTCGGAGGTTGCTGCTTTGCGGCCGAGCAGGGCCAATTCCGGGGCACCATTGCCATTCTGGTCGGGCACCACGGCAAGGTCGATCAGTACATAGCCCGGGTCGCACCGGAAGGTCCGGATCGACGCCCCGCCGACAGCATCCATGATGCGAACGCTGAGGTCCCCGGCCGGCCCCTCCTTCAATACGACCGCGATGTCCGGGATGCCGTCGCCGGAGACATCGCCAAGCGACAGGACACGCAGAGGTGCCATGACCGGTGCGGACTTACCTTCCGAGATCTTGGCGATATAGACATCACCCTCGCCTCTGTAGGTCGGTCGCAGAGGCTTGCGGGTCGGGAAGTCGGTAGAGCCAGTCGATCCTGTCACGTAAGCATTGCCAAGCCCGTTCACGGCGATGCCGCCAGCACCTTCGCCGTTGCTTCCGCCGAGATAGGTGGAATAGAGCAGTGCGGCACCGTCGGCACTGAACTTCGCCACAAAGGCATCACCGTTTCCGCCGCTGCCCGGTTGCAGGACGTCGCGTGTCGGGAAATCGATGGAGTAGGTCCATCCGGTCACGTACGCATGGCCGGCGCTGTCCACGGCGATGCCAGTTCCTGTGTCGGAGCCGCTGCCACCGAGGTAGGTCGCATAGACCAGCGTCGCGCCAGCGGCACTGAGCTTCGCGATAAAGGCGTCAGTTTCGCCGCCGTAGGCTGTTTGCAGGGCCTGGCGTGTCGGGAAGTCTCTGGCCCAGGTCGACCCCGTCACGTAGGCATTCCCGGCGCCGTCCACGGCGATGCTCAGGCCCTCATCCCCGCCGTTACCTCCGAGGTAAGTCGAGTAGATCAGCGTAGAGCCATCGGCACTCAGCTTCGTCACGAACGCGTCCTGGTATCCGCCGAATGTCGGTTGCAGCGCATTGCGTATCGGGAACGTGCTGGCATCATTCCTATATACTTGGGTAATTCCCGTCACATAGACATCGTCCCGGTCGTCAACGGCGATGCCATTGCCGTAATCGTCGTCGAGGCCGCCAAGATAGGTCGAGTAGATCAGCGTGGCGCCATCGGCACTGATCTTCGCCACGAACGCGTCCGGGCCGCCCTTGCTGCTGCCAAAGACAGGTTGCAGGGCGTTCCGTGTCGGGAAGTTCCCGGATGCGGTGCGTCCGGTGACCCAAGCATTGCCTGCGCTGTCCACGGCAATGTCCTTGCCCCAGTCATATCTGAGGCCGCCAAGGTAAGTGGAGTAGACCAGCGTAGCGCCATCGGCACTGAGCTTCGCGACAAAGGCGTCGCTTTCGCCGCCGGAGGCCGGTTGCAGGGCGTTACGTGTCGGAAAGTCGTCGTACCACCCGACCGCTCCTGTCACGTAGGCATTTCCGGCGCCGTCCACCGCGATCCCATACCCGGCGCCGCCGCCAAGGTACGTGGAGTAGACCAGCGCGGCGCCATCGGCGCTGAGCTTGGCGACAAAGACGTCGTCGGATCCTTCACCGTCAGGTTGCAGGGCCTGGCGGGTCGGAAAGTCCGTGGAGTAGGTCAATCCCGTCAGGTAGGCATTCCCCGCACCGTCCACGGCGATGTCGTAGCCAGTGTCGTGGCTGCTGCCACCGAGGTAGGTGGAGTACACCAACACCGGATCGATCACCAACGCCCGCTTGGCGTCATAGTCACCGATGGCCAGACTCACCTCCCGATTGTCCGCCAGCACATAGTGCGTCGGAACCAGCGTGCGCTCCCCGTTGGTCTCTTGATAGACCCGTGGGCTGTGCTGGATGACCTGCTGCTCACCCAGGGTCAGCACCAGGCTGCCGGTGTCATCCAGCCGCATCCGATCCGCGCCCGCGAAGGCGAGCCGGATCACCTTGGGGTCCGCCCCCGGGGCCAGCACCAGGTCATACTCCAGTTGCCCTGGGTGCCGTAATAGACCAGATCGACGCCGGGATAGACCCCTTCGTAGCGGACCTTGGCATAGGTCGACAGGCCGGTCCGCCAGGCCGCGGGGTTCTTGCCGCGCAGGTAGTTGACCTTGCCCGGCAGGGCGGCCTCGCCGCGCATGGTCGGCTCGGGATTGGCACCGACCAGGCTCAAGCGCAGCACCGCCGGGGGTGTCGCCGCGGCGGTCGGTTCCGGCACCGCGGCCGGCGTCGGGCCGGGTTCGGACGCCGACCGGATGCCGGGCCGCGGCGCTGGCTGCGGCTGTTTGGTGTGCAGTGAAAGCACCGCCTCGCCGGGCGTCAGAAACAGGCTATAGCCGGGACCGCGGGCGAGGAACTTGACCGCCGCATCGGCCTGCCCGCCGTTGGCCTCGAAGGTGTAGGGCAGCTTGCCGTAGTCGGCCTGGATGTTCGCCTGGGCCGGGGTGGTTGAGGCGGCCGCCCCGCTGGCCGACGGTGAGGCTGGTTGGATCAGCGGCGCCGCGAGGCCGGGCGGGACGGGGTCGGGTGCGGCGGCGGCCAGCAGGCCGCTGCCGAGCGCCAGCACGGCGGGGATCAAACGCAGTCGTGGCAGGATGTCGAACATATCAAAGCTCCTTTGAAGTGATCTCGAAGAACGTTATGTGGCTTCAACTATCGCCGGTCGTCGGGTGCGGTGAGGCACGAACCGCATCATGCACCAGGCAACGGCTTGCAGAATTTGCCGCCAATGCGCGTTCATCACCGCACCCGACGGATGCGCGCCGGCTGGAAGCCGGCGCCACAAGGGGCTAGAAGTCCAGCCGGCTGATCACCGCCTGGGTCGCGGTGTCCTTGATCAGGACCTGGATCCCACCCGCTGTCGTCACGCCGAGCACGGCGATCTCCGGACTGCCGTTGCCGTTCAGGTCGGGCAGCACCGCCAGGTCCAGCGGGGCGAGGTGATCAAACCAGAGGTTACGCACCAGCGCACCGGTGACGGCATCGCGCAGCTCGGTCTTGAGGTGACCCACGGCGTCGCCGCTCAACACCGCCAGTTCGGCCGCGCCATTGGCATTGAGATCGGGCAGCGCGGCCAGTTGGTGCGGCGTGAAGTTCGGGTTGTAGTAGACGAACCCGAGTTGGTCACCGGTGCCCGTATCCGCGGTCTTGACCAGGACGGCCGATCCGCTGCGTCCCAGCACCGCCACTTCCGGCGTCCCGTTGCCGTTGGCGTCCGGCAGCTCGGCCAGGCCGAGCGGGGTGGTCCATTTCGGGGACCACAGGACTTTGACCAGGGCCGCGCTGGCGCTGTCACGCAGTTCGACCCGTGGCTGACCGGCGGCATTGACCCCCAGTACGGCGAGTTCCGCGGCGCCATTGCCGTCGGCGTCGGCGACCGTGGCGAAGTCCACGTGGCGGAACGCCTTGGCGAAGAACACCTGGCCCAGTCCGGCACCGGTGGCGGCGTCCTTGATCTCGGCGGCGATCCCGCCGGTCGTCGTCTTGATGCCAAGCACCGCCAGTTCCGCCGCGCCATTGCCGTTGCGATCGGGCAGTACCGCCAGCCGCTGGGGCACGAAGGCGGAGTTGAAAGCGACCGCGCTCAGCCGCTCGCCGGTCAGGCTGTCGCGCACCTCGACCTGGACGCTGCCGTTCGCGGCATGGCGGCCCAGCGAGGCTAGCTCCGGGGCGCCGTTGGCGTTCTGGTCGGGGATAACCACCAGATCAAGCGGGGCATAGGCGGGATCGAAGTCGATGGTGTGTCGCGCTGCACCGTTAGCGACATCCCAGACCTGACCGGTTAGGGTCCCAGTGGCCGCATCCTTGAACAAGACCGCGAGGTGCTGGGTGCCGTTGCCACTGAGGTCGCCGACGGCCGCGAGCCAGGCTAATGCCGCCAGGGGTGCATCCCCGATCTTGGCGACAAAGGCATCACTTTGGAATACTGACCCGGCGTAGTCCGGCTGCACGGCCTGGCGGGTCGGGAAGTCGATGGAGTCGGTCCATCCGGTCACGTAGGCATTCCCGGCGCCATCCACAGCGATGCTACTGCCACTTTCGGTGCCGTCACCACCCAGGAAGGTCGCGTAGACCAGCGCGGCGCCATCGGCACTGAGCTTGGCGACAAAGCCATCGTAGTTTCCGCCGCCATGATGAGGCTGCAAGGCATAGTGCGTCCGGAAGTCGCGGGACTGGGTAGATCCGGTCACGAAGGCGTTCCCGGCGCCGTCCACGGCGATGTCAGTGCTGAAGTCGGAGCTTCTGCCACCGAGGTAGGTGGTGTAGAGCAGCGTGGCGCCATCGGCACTGACTTTGGCAACAAAGACATCGCGGGCTCCGCCGCGGTCAGGCTGCAGAGCCTGGCGGGTCGGGAAGTCGCTGGAGTCGGTATATCCCGTCAGGTAGGCATTCCCTGCGCCGTCCACGGCGATACCAGTGCCCTCGTCGTCCCAGTTGCCGCCGAGGTAGCTGGAATAGACCAGCGTGCCACCATCGACACTGAGCTTAGCGACAAAGGCATCTTTGTATCCGCCGCCGAAGCCAGGCTGCAGGGCCAGGCGGGTCGGGAAGTCGCTGTTGCTGGTACCCCCCGTCACGTAGGCATTCCCGACGCCGTCCACGGCGATGTCGTACCCAACATCCGAGCCGCTGCCGCCGAGGTAGGTCGAGTAAACCAGCGTGGCCCCATCAGCACTAAGCTTGGCAACAAAGGCATCAGCACCATCGATGCCTCCGTTACCGATCTCAGGCTGCAGGGCGTTACGGGTCGGGAAGTCGGTTGAGCGGGTATATCCCGTCAGATAGGCATTCCCGGCGCCGTCCACGGCGATGTCAAAGCCGGATTCGGAGCCGCCGCCACCGAGGTAGGTGGCGTAGACCAGCGTGGCGCCATCGGCACTGAGCTTGGCAACAAAGGCATCGGACCATCCTCCGCCGTGTTCCGGTTGCAGGGCCTGGTGGGTCGGGAAGTCGGTGGAGGAGGTCACTCCCGTCAGGTAGGCATTCCCGGCGCCGTCCACGGCGATACTATAGGCGATACTATAGCCTCGATCGTCTTCGCTGCCGCCGAGGTAGGTCGCGTAGACGAGCGTGGCGCCATCGGCACTGAGCTTGGCGACAAAGGCATCGTAAAATCCGCCGCCGAGGCCAGGCTGCAGGGCCTGGCGGGTCGGGAAGTCGGTGGAGGAGGTATATCCGGCCAAGTAGGCATTCCCGGCGCCGTCTACGGCAATGCCTTCGCCAAAGTCGTAGCCGCCGCCACCCAGGTAGGTGGAATACACCAACACCGGATCAATCACCAGCGCCCGCTCGGCGTCATAGTCACCGATCGCCAGACTCACCTGCCGGTTGTCCGCCAGCACATAGCGGGTCGGAACCAGCGTCCGCTCCCCGTTGGTCTCCTGATAAACCCGCGGGCTGTGCTGGACGATCTGCTGCTCACCCAGGGTCAGCACCAGATTGCCGGTGTCATCCAATGTCATCCGATCTGCGCCCTCGAAGGCCAGCCGGATGACCGTCGGGTCCGCCCCCGGGGCCAGCACCAGGTCATACTCCAGTTGCCCCTGGGTGCCGTAATAGACCAGATCGACGCCGGGATAGACGCCTTCGTAGCGCACCTTGGCATAGGTGGACAGGCCGGTGCGCCAGGCCGCGGGGTCCTTGCCGCGCAGGTAGTTGACCTTGCCCGGCAGAGCCTCCTCGCCGCGCATGACCGGGTCGGGATTGGCGCCGATCAGGCTCAGGCGCAGCACTGCCGGGGGCGTCGCCGCGGCGGTCGGCTCCGGCACGGCGGCCGACGTCGGCACGGGCAGCGGGTCCGGACGGGCGCCGGGCCGGTGCCGCGGCGCCGGGTTCGGTTGGCTGGTGTGCAGTGACAGCACCGCCTCACCGGGCGTCAGGAACAGGCTGTAGCCGGGGCCGCGAGCGAGGAACTTGACCGCGGCATCGGCCTGGCCGCCGTTGGCCTCGAAGGTATAAGGCAGCTTGCCGTAGTCGGCCTGGATGCGCGCCTGGGCCGGGGCGGCTGGAGCGGTCACCGCGCTGGCCAGCGGTGCGGCCGGTTGGATCAGCGGCACCGCGAGAGCGGTGATGCCCGCCCCGCCGCCGGCAGGCGCAATGGGGTCGGGTGCGGCGGCGGCCAGCAGGCCGCTGCCAAGCGCCAGCACGGCGGGGAACAGGCGCAGTCGTCGAGGGATCTTGGACATACCGAGGTTCCTTGGGTAAACAGTCTGCATGGCGTTGCCGATGCGTGCAAAACTGTGATCAGCGTCACACTTTGAGAGAGCGGACGGTAACATTCCAGCCAAAGGCGGGGAAATCCCCGTTGGTCGCGCATCAACCACCGTCCGGCGGAAGTATTCAGCCGGCCGTCCGCCGGCCCGCCGGCTCAACCGCCGGATGCGGAAAACCGCATGTCCTGCGCTGCGCTATAGCTTTCGGACGTGATATCCGAACGATCGGGTCGGGTTTTAAACCCACCCCTAGACCAAGGGTCTGTCTGGATATCAGGTATGAAGGCTACATTGCGCCCTACCCCTTGCGTGCCTTCTCAAAGGCCGCGGCCAGCGCACCGCCCGCGGGAACCGGCTGCTCCGCGGGCTGGCGCTGGGGCGCCGGCCGTCGGTCGCCGCCCGCGCGTCGGGACTGGTCTTGTTGGCGCGGCGGCTGGCCGCGCGGGGCCCCGCGCTCCGGACGTTCGGTCCGTTCGCGGCCGGGCTCGCCGGCCCGCCGCTCCGCCGGCTCACCCAGCCGCATGGTCAGGGCGATGCGCTTGCGCGGAATATCCACTTCCAGGACCTTGACCTTCACCAGGTCGCCGGACTTGACGACCTGATGGGGGTCCTTGACGAAATGGTCGGCGAGCATGGAAATGTGAACCAGGCCGTCCTGGTGGACGCCGATATCGACGAAGGCACCGAAGTTGGTGACGTTGGTGACCGTGCCCTCCAGGATCATCTCGGGTTGCAGGTCTTTCAGCGTCTCGACCCCCTCCCGGAACACCGCCGCCTTGAACTCGGGACGCGGGTCGCGGCCGGGCTTCTGCAGTTCGCTCAGGATGTCCTGCACCGTCGGCAGGCCGAAGCGCTCGTCGGTGAATTCCCCGGCATCCAGCCGGCGTAAGGTCGCGGTGTCACCGATCAGCTCGCGGATGCCCTTGCCCGCGCGCTCGCAGATGCGCCGCACCACCGGATAAGCCTCGGGATGGACGGCGGAGGCGTCCAGCGGCTCGTCGCTGTCCGGCACGCGCAGGAAACCGGCACTCTGCTGGAAGGCCTTGTCACCGAAGCGCGGCACGGCCATCAGCTTCTTGCGGTTGGGGAAGGCGCCGTTGGCCTCGCGGAAGGCGACGATGTGCTCGGCCAGGCCCTTGTTGAGCCCCGAGACCTGCGCCAGCAAGGGGACCGAAGCGGTGTTGAGATCCACGCCGACCGCGTTCACGCAGTCCTCCACCACCGACTCCAGGGCGCGCGCCAGGCGGGGCTGATTGACGTCATGCTGATACTGACCGACACCAATGGCCTTGGGGTCGATCTTGACCAACTCGGCCAAGGGGTCCTGGAGACGGCGCGCGATGGAGACGGCACCACGCAGCGATACGTCCATGCCCGGCAGTTCTTTGGAAGCGAATTCCGAGGCCGAGTAGACCGAGGCACCGGCCTCGCTCACCACCAGTGAGCGCAAGCCCAACTCGGGGTGCGCCTTGATCAGTTCGCGGGTGAGCTTGTCGGTCTCACGCGAAGCAGTACCGTTGCCGATGCTGATGAGTTTGACCTGATGCGCCTGGCACAGCTTGGCCAAGGTGGCGATCGAGGCATCCCACTGATTGCGGGGCTGATGTGGATAAATGGTGTCGGTGGCGGCCACCCGCCCGGTCGCATCGACGATGGCCACCTTGACCCCGGTCCGCAGCCCCGGGTCCAGGCCCAGGGTCGGCAGCCGCCCGGCCGGCGCGGCGAGGAGCAGGGCCTTGAGATTCAGGCCGAAGACGCGGATCGCCTCCTCTTCGGCGGCCTCCAGCACCCGGCCTTTGAGGTCCAGATCGAGGCGGGTCAGGAGTTTGATCCGCCAGGTCTTGCGCACCGTCTCGATGAGCCAGTCGTCCGCCGTCCGGCCTTGGGAGCGGATGCCGAAGCGGGCGGCGACCATGGCGCGGAAGGGGGCGTCCGGGTCCTCGTCCTCGCCCGGCACCAGATCGAGATTCAGCACGCCTTGATTGCGCCCGCGAAACAGGGCGAGCGCCCGATGGGACGGGACCTTGGCGATTGCTTCGCGATAATCGAAATAGTCGGAGAACTTGTTGCCCTCCTGCTCCTTGCCGACAACCACCTTCGACACCAGCACGCCCTCCTCCCATAGGCGATCCCGCAGGCGACCGGTCAACTCGGGGTCCTCGGCGAAGCGCTCCATCAGGATCTGCCGCGCCCCTTCGAGCGCCGCGGCGCCATCAGCCACGCCCTTGCCGGCGTCCACATAGCGCTCAGCCTGCGTCGCCGGGTCCTGGGTGGGATCAGCGAGCAAGCCGTCGGCCAGCGGTTCCAGCCCCGCTTCACGGGCAATCTGGGCCTTGGTGCGGCGCTTGGGTTTATAGGGCAGATAGAGATCTTCCAGACGCTGCTTGGTGTCCGCGCCCTCGAGGTCCGCACGCAGCGCGGCGGTGAGTTTGCCCTGCTCCTCGATACTGGCGATGACCGCGGTCCGCCGCTCGTTGAGCTCCCGCAGATAGCCCAGCCGTTCTTCCAGATGACGGAGCTGGGTATCATCGAGACCGTCGGTGGCCTCCTTGCGGTAACGGGCAATGAAGGGCACGGTTGCACCCTCGTCCAGCAGCCGAATGGCCGCCTCCACCTGGGAAGCGCGGGCGTTGAGCTCTTGGCTGATGGTCTCGGTGATAGTCTGCATCGGTGAAGCGGTCCTGCTTGAGTGGGTATCGCGGGCAGTGGCGAGGGCGAAACGGAGCGGGGTTCAGTGTATGACACAAATCGCTGTAACGATCAGTCAATGCGGCACGTCTCGCCGTAGACGGCCATGATCGCGCGCAGTTCGGCGAGGACTTCCAGTCGGGCGGTGGCCGTCAGACCGCTGGTCTCGGGCAGATCTTCGCCCTGTTCCAAACGCGCCATGCTCGATCGGACCTGACGGCAGCCCTGGCGGCACAGCGCTTCGATGACCGCATCCAACGGGCTTTCGCCGCGCGTTGCCGCACGCGTCTCGATTGACGATAACTCGACTCTCTGCACCGGCGTCTCTCCCGAGCAGTACCGAACGCCCCAGCGCCCGGTCTGGTGTTGGGCCTTGATTCTCAACGCATCGGCCCGCGGCGACCCGACCGTGGCGCGGACCGACACCTTGCGCCTGGCCATTCTACAGAAATCGTCGGTCGAATCCGCGCTGTTCGCGCGTGATCAGGCGTTGGTCACCGGGCTCGGCAGCTTGGCGACGCGGCTGCACCGGCGCACGCGGCGGGCCAGTTCCACTCGGGGAAGCCGCCGACGGCGGCGAAGAGGTCGCGCCGGATGGTCATGGCCTGATCGCCGAAGGTCGTCAGCCGCGATTCAAAACGCCAGCCCCAGGCATAGGCGCCGAGCAGCCAGTGGCGCTGATCGACGGCAATCCGCTCGCGTCGTGACCGGGTTTGGCCGAGCGCCCCAGTACGAAGGCCCCAGATGACACAGTACTCTTTGTGCAAAAACGACGCTTCAGGCGCTTACCAGGAATATCCCCCCCGACTTATGCAAACGCTCAAGTCTGCAAAGCGCGGTTACGCCGTTGGCCCAACCACCAGGTCAGGCCGGCGATGGCGATGATCACCAGTGTGGCGCCCACCAGAAGCATGATCGACTGCTCGAGCCACCCGATGGCAGGCACGGCAAGGAACAGCACCGCGCCCAACCCGCAGATCCGCCAGACCCGCGCCTGCAATCCGGCCATGAAGGTGCCGAGTGCCAACAGGGTCAGCATGACGAGCCCAGAGGCGTTGGTGTTAAGGACACCCTGCACCCCCGCATTGTATAGAATATAGGTGGCGACGATCAGTGCAAACCAGTTCAGCGCCTGCACCGTCACCAATTCCCACCGGGCCTCCGGCGTCGTGAAATGGCGCCACCCCGCGACGATACAGATGACGGCGTAGACTCGACTTTGGCCATTTCAGGGAGTCGAGGCCAGTTGATTCAGCACGCGTTGCCAATCCTGGCGGGAAATAACGAGGGCGTCCGGGTCTGCGGTTGAGTTGACGAAATTCGCCGCCGCCCAACTGGTGCGGCGCACC
>NZ_CAIZIZ010000097.1 GCF_903933125.1 uncultured Lamprocystis sp.
CTTCGCAGACCGACTACTCTGCCATTGATCCTGCCAGAAGCCCGCCGCGGTGTCTACCCCCTTGTGCGAACATTAACTTTCGTTAACCACCGCCAGCCCGCGCCGTGACTGCGGTCGCGCGGTCATGCTTCAGGGCTGGCCTCGCGCTGGAGATCCTGGAAATCAGCGCGACGCAGGATCTGGCCCAGGTCGCCCGCATCGTCGCGGACTGCCGCGCGCTCGGGGTGAGTTGCGCCCTGGACGACTTTGGTATCGGCTATTCCTCGTTGACCTGTCTGAAACGCCTGGCGGTCACCGCGCTGAAGATCGACCGGAGCTTTGTCGGCCACATGCTCGACAACCCGGATGACCTGGCGATCGTCGAAAGCATCCTATGCCTGGCCACCGCCTTCCGCCACCAGGCCGTCGCCGCAGGAGTGGAGACCCTGGCGCAGGGCGAGCGGCTGCGGCAACTCGGCTGCGAGCTGGCCCAGGGCTTCCGCATCGCCCATCCCCTGCCGGCCCACGAGCTACCCGACTGGCTGGCCGCCTGGCAGCCATCACCGCATTGGATCGATCCGCCCTTGGCTAGCACAGATGAATGACCGTTGCGCCAGGCCGGCGTTGCCCAATTCCCGACCGGAGCCAATCACGCCGGCCTGCAAGTCAGTGCAAAGACTTGTACTGCACCCTAACCAAGTCACCAGCGAACAAGCGTCAGACTTCGACTCCCAACGACAACTGATATCGACCTGGACCAACCGGATCAGGATGCTCCTGGGAAAACGAGCGTCGGCCCGAAACGCCATTGCAGTCAGTGACCAGCGCGGAACAAATAGCAGTTCAAGCACGCGTCGCTGCGTCACCTCATCCGCGCCGAGTGACAGCTCCTGGAACTGATCTGCCGCTCAGAGGGGTGTGCCCACTGACAGGAATGAGTCGGTAGCTGCCGTCCCGCTGCCATCAGAGCGAAGAACCCCGTAGCGTTTAGGTCGGCACCGCCCTCCAGCCGAGCGCGTTGGCGATCCACTAAAAATTTCGCAGAAACAGCGGAATCACCAGCGCATTGACCAGGTCGATAAAGAAGGCGGACACCAGGGGCACGATGATGAAGGCGCGGTGGGAGGGGCCGAAACGTTGCGCCACGGCCGCCATATTGGCCATGGCCGTGGGGGTGGAGCCGAGTGAGACGCCGCCGAAGCCGGCGCAGACCACTGCCGCGTCATAGTTGCGTCCCATGACCGGGAAGAGAATGAAGAGGGTGACCGCCACGGCCAGGACGAATTGCGCGGCCAGGATGGTGAGGACGGGCCAGGCCAGATCGATCAGCGTCCAGAGTTGCATGCTCATCAACGACATGGCCAGGAAGGTGCCCAGCGAGACGTCGGCAATCAGGGCAATCGCCGGGGTCCGGGTGGGCCAGGGCATCCCGCTCAGGGTCGGCCGGTTCTTCGGGGTCAGGTTGGTGATGAGGATGCCGGCGAAGAGGCAGGTGACAAAGAGCGGCAGCTTGAGCCCCAGGTCGGCGACGATGCCGTTGAGCAGGAACCCGAGGATGATACAGAGGTGGATTGCCAGGATGGCGCTCAGGAAGTCCAGGTGACCCAGGCCGGCCTTTTTCTGGGTGTCAGACAGGCCGATGTCCTGGACCTCCTCGACCAGTTGCGGGGCGGGTGTCAGCCCATGGCGTTTGATCAGGAACTTGGCGATCGGGCCGCCCATGACGCTGGCCAGGATCAGGCCCAGGGTCGCGCTGGCGATGCCGAGCTCCATCGCGTTACTGATGCCGTACTGAGCGGAGATGACGGGCGCCCACGCGATGGTGGTGCCGTGGCCGCCGATGAGGGATACGGACCCGCCGGTGATGCCGACCGCCGCCGGCAGGCCGAACAGGGCCGCCACGCCGATGCCGGTGAGGTTCTGCGCGAACATGAAGGCGATGGTGACGGCCAGGAGAATCAAGAGCGGCCGCCCGCCCGCGAGCAGGTCACGGGCGCTGGCATTGATGCCGATGGTGGTGAAGAAATAGACCAGCAGGATATCGCGCGCCTGTAAGTCGAACGCCACCGCGACGTCGGAGGCGAAATAGAGCACTCCAAGCAGAATGGAGAACAGCAGGCCGCCGGTGACCGGTTCCGGTATGCTGAACTCGCGGAGGATTGCGACCTTGTCGTTCAGGCGTTTGCCGACGAACAGCACAATGATGCCGATGGTGACGGCGAGGAAGGATTCGATGCGCAGGACGCCGTCTTGAAACTCCATGAGAACTCCTGATGATGCGCGAACGCCGCCGCCTTGGACCGCGGGCCGACCGCGGGTCGGCGACGGCGTCATGGCGAAGGGGGCCTTGATCAAGATTCCGGCCACTTGGGCTCGCCAGGTGCGTCGTCAGGCCATCCTGGCCTGACACCCTCAGGGCTGGAAGCCCTGACTACGCATGCCGCTGGCCGGAATTATGATCAAGGCCGCGAGGGGCCAGGATCGCAAGGGGGCACAGGATACCTGGTTTCCGTGGCGATCAGCAGGGGGCGACGATTCCAGGCCGTCGCCCGGACCTAGGGGCGGGTTTGAAACCCGCCCCTACACCAAAGCGAAGGCGATATACTGCGCGGGTGCCGACCCGAATGGCGCACGGCACCCGGTGACGGCCACCCAATAACGCGGAGGATCTGTCTGAAATGACCTATTGTGTGGGGCTCCTGCTCGATGACGGCCTGACCATGGCCGCCGACTCCCGGACCAACGCGGGGGTCGACTACATCTCGACCTACAGTAAACTCCACGTCCTGCAGCCCGCGCCCGATCGGCTGTTCGTGCTGATGGCCGCCGGGAGTCTGGCGACGACGCGCGAGGTGTTGGACCGCATCGGCCGGGACCTCGACCAGGCCATCAATCCCCGGCCCAGCCCCTATCAGCAGGCGCCGACGGCGACCCTGCTCAATGTCAATTATCTGTTCGAGGCGGCGACTTACATCGGGCAGGTGAGTCTGGCGGTGCAAAACGAGCACGGTCCGGCCCTGCGCCAGGCTGGGGTCAGTGCGGAGGCCAGCTTTATCCTCGGTGGGCAGATTGCCGGCCAAGCCCACGGGTTGTTCTTGATCTATCCCCAGGGCAATGCCATCGCCGCCACCCGCGAGACGCCCTATCTCCAAATTGGTGAGAGCAAGTACGGGAAGCCCGCGCTCGATCGCCTGGCGCATACGGGGCTGTCGCTCGCCGATGGGGCGCGCCTCTGTCTGGTCTCGATGGTCGGGGCCGCGCGGTCCAATCTGTCGGTCGGGCCGCCGTTCGAGGTGGCGCTGTGCCCGCGGGACCAGTTGTCTCCCTCCCATCTGCTCAAACTGGAGGTGGGATCACCTGATCTGGAGACCATCAGCCAGAGTTGGGGCGCGAGTCTGTCCAGCGCTTTCTTCGCGCTCCCGCGCTTCAGTTGGGAACCGGGCAATTCGCAGTCCTAAACCGCGCCCAGCACCGTAGGCGATCCGTTTGGATCGGATCGGCCCCGGCAGACTCGACGATTGCCGGAGCTGGCGCGGTTTATTGCCGCCATTTTGCTTGGTTACTGGTCAAGGGTGGCAGATCGGCAGCGTTCCGTAGTGAATCGGACGCTAAATTGCAGGTTGGTCGGCGGCCAGCCAGCGCGCCTGACGCCAGGCTGGGGCGGCGATCGGAAACAGTGGCGTACCCGGGGTCAGCAGACACAGATACTCGGCGGCGGCCCGGCGCTGCCGCTGGTAGCCCTCGCGCAACACCCGTTGGCAGTGCTCAACAGTAACCGGTTCGCCCATGAAGTAGCGTCCCCCGGATTGCAAGCGTTGCCCGCTGACCTCCCACCAAGCCTGGATCTTGGCCTGATCCGGCCATGGCAGGCTATCGTCCGGGTCCATGTCCACGGACTCATCGGCCGGGTCATCGCTCGGACCGGGTTCGAAGCCCTCCGGCGGCCGGCGCTCCAGGTCGAGCCAGGCGAGGTCGAGCCCGGTGACGAACGAGAAGGACTCGCCCGCCAGGCGGGCGGTCTGATCGTCCGCCATGAGCCCGATGAGCCAGGGGATATAGTGCACCTGGCCGGTAACTCCAGTCGCCTGGATCAGTAAGCGCCGGCTCGCGGCGTCTTTGGCGATCGATTGCAGAACATGGTGGCCGCTCGGCAGGTCCACGGCCTTCAGCCACAGCCCAAGCGCCTGGGCACGCAAGGGACCAGGAGTCGAAGAAAGCTCACCGAGCGCACTCAAGGCAAGATCCCGGTTCCCCAGCAGCAACGATGACATCGCGGCCCGGAAACGGGCGCTGGGATCATCGTCCTGCAAGTGCCGCAGACAGTCATCAATCAGGTCACGCCGACCGGCCTCCCCGGCCGCGCGTAGGGCGCAAGCGCGTAATCGCGGATCGGGATCGTCGATCGCGGCGGTGAGGATTGACCCCGGGTCGACGCGGTGCATGATGCAGGAGGCGATGCCAACCTCTTGCCGCACGGGCTCCGTGGCCGCCAGCAGTTCCACGACGAGGCCTTGGAGGTCATGGGCCGACACCCAGCCAAAGGCGGAGATCAGCCCGTGGTATGCCTCCGGTAGTGCCTCGGTAAGGGCGAAGAGTCGGTCTAGGCGGCGCCGATCATTACTTGCGATTGCCCCCACTGCTGCCGCGAAGACCTCGCCGGTGCCTGGTGTCTCCAGGGCCGCCTGGCAGAGCCCCGCTCCGAACTCGCCGGCTACCGTGAGGCCATCCAGATGCGCGGCGATCCGCTCATCAATGCGCGCCAGGTGATGAAGCTTGACGTGGGGTGCCCGTACCAGCACCGAACGGGTGTGGCGCAGGATCGCCGATTCCTCGGCGTGCTGCTGTATGACCTCCAGAACTGGTTGGTGGGATGTTGCTAACATACGCAGCAACGTCGAGCCGATGCTTCATTATTGGCAGGTGTATTCGTGGTCTGTCTCCTATTGCTCTATTGCTGTGTTCCCTATTGCTTGCTTATAACTTGCGTTCATATCTGATATATCTTGGTCCAGATTTTGGTATCGTACATAAATGCCTCATTCGAACCTGCAATGACCAGAATGCTGTCGCCGGCAGCCAGATGCGAGTACGAACTCATCGGGGGCAAAGAAAACTGCGGCTTCACCAGCTTATCGCCGGCTACGGTATAGACCGTATCAACGGTTGACACGAGCACTTGCGAGCCGAACTGAACGATGTCCTCCAGGAACTCATCCGGGATATCCTGTTTTGCCAGTGACCATGACGACCTGTTGCCGATTAACAAATCTTTACAGCCGGTCGTGATATATACCAAACCGTTCTTGCTACAACAGATCCGCTCGAGTGACGCATTAGTCGGGACGTCCTCCTTAGCCCAGGTTTTTCCGTCGAAGTGCCAAAGATCGCCTTGCCCTCCGCAAGCGAACACATCCGTGTCCGAATAGCCATCGATGTCCACGAAGCCCGCATGGTCCACGGACGGGGGGAGCTCTGAGGACAGCAACTTGTCAGTTAGATGCGTCCACCGGTTCGCCGCCGTCCGCTTGTAGACATCCCGACGCATACCTACCGCATAAGCATAGCCGGTCGCAATGCATCGCACAGCAGAGAAGTGCTTCAACGACGTCGCATCGACCGGCTGTTCGCCGTCGTCATATCCCTGTCCAACCACATAAACCTCACCGGGATCTGAAACAAAGACGCACTGCTCTTGCGGCTTGAACGCCGTACAACCGTGAATACCGGTCATGTTGTCCAGTTCGGACACCGCCCATTGTTCGTCTGGTGGTTCGTTGGGATAATAAAAGAAAACCATCGTCGGGCGCGGCTCGAGGGGATCATCGATACTCCAATCCTGAGTACAGAATGCAACGATATCCCGGCTCCGCACGTGACAGCTGGAGACAGCATAGGCCTCCAGGTATTTTTTCATCTCGGCGAACGTTGCCATGGTTACCCCTTCTTTGTGCTCTTGATCTTCGGATACTTGGCTCTCGTCGCGCCGTCCTGGCGACGAACTTTGATCTCTGCACCGGTGCCTCGCTCTTGCATATGAGCGTCAATCTGCGCCTTTAGGCAGTCGGGTTTGCATAGCGGTTTGCCCTGGTCGTTCAGGAACGTTTCATTGTGCGCCTCCACGCCCTTGTCACGCACAATCGGATAGGTGAAAGCCGCCCCGGGAGTAGTCAATATGCCCTTTAGCTTGGCTTTTGTCTTGTCGTGCATGCGCTTATGTGTGCCCACCGGGTGGCTGACGCCCGCTTTGCCGGAACAGCACACGCTGGGGGCGTCATCGCAGGTGTAGGCGTTCGCTCGTGGTGGCCTTGCCTCGACTTTGGCCATTTCAGGCCGTCGAGGCCAGTTGATCCAGCAAGCGTTCCCAGTCCCGCTGGGAAATAACGAGGGCGTCCGGGTCTGCGGTTGAGTTGACGAAATTCGCCGCCGCCCAACTGGTGCGGCGCACC
>NZ_CAIZIZ010000098.1 GCF_903933125.1 uncultured Lamprocystis sp.
GCTTGGGTCTGGCCGGATTAATGATCAAGGCCGAGTAATCAACCACTCCGGCGCCCGGATTTCATCATTTGAGCGCTTTACTCCCTACTCATTCCTCCCCCCGATCCTCATACCGGTACCCGACCCCATAGACCGAGTGCACCAGTTCCCGGCCGGGCAGCAGATCCTCCAGCCGGCGGCGCAGTTTCTTGATGTGGCTGTCGATGGTGCGGTCCGCGACGATCCGGCGGTCGGTGTAGATGCGGTCCATCAGCCGCTCGCGCGAAAAGATGCGTCCGGGAGCCGCGTACAGGGTCGCCAACAGGGCGAACTCCACCGCGGTGAGTTCGATCGCCCGGCCCTGCGCCTGCACCCGCAGCGCGTCCGGGTCCAGGGTGAACGGATCGACAGCGACCACGCCGTCCGCCGTCCCGGCACCAAGCGCGTCGAACACCGGCGGCCCGGCACTGCGCCGCAACACGGCCTTGACCCGCGCCACCAGTTCACGCGGGCTGTAGGGCTTGCACACATAGTCATCGGCGCCAAGCTCCAGCCCGATCAGCCGATCGATCTCCTCGACCCGGGCGGTGGTCATGATGACGGGTAGCCGACCCGGCTCACCGGGCTCGGCGCGGATCTCCCGACACAGGGTCAGCCCGTCCTTGCCCGGCAACATCAGGTCCAGCAAGATCAGGTCCGGGCGATGCGTGCGCACCCAGTCCAGCACGGTCTCACCGGTGTGGAGCTGATCGACCTGATAGCCGGCAGCCTTGAGATAGTCGGCCACCAGGGCGGCCAGGCGCTGTTCGTCTTCGACGATCAGGATACGCTGCGGTTGATGCATGACGGACCTCAGGTGGGTAACTCGATGTGAATCCACAGACCACCAGCGGGGGCAGCGGCGGCATTGATGGTCCCGCCATGGGCCTCGATGACATTCTTGACGATCGCCAGGCCCAAGCCAGCCCCGCCGGTATGGCGGCTGCGCGAGTCCTCCACCCGATAGAGCCGGTCGCACAGCCGCGGCAGTGACTCGGGCGGACAGCCGGGCGCCGTGTCCTGAAAGTCCAGCGTCACCCGCTCGCCGCTGCGGTCCAGGGTGACGGCGAGCCCGCCGCCGGGGTCGGTGTACTGCAGACTGTTGCCGAGCAGATTGCGGAACGCTTGCGATAGCCGGTCCGGATCGGCGCTCAACAGCAGCGGCGCCGGCGCCCAGTCCAGCAGTTCCAGGGAGAGTCCGGCCGCCTGGAAGCGCGCACGGAAGGCGTCCAGATCCGTCTGCAAGACCTCGCGCAGATCGGTCTCGGTCAGTCGGTAGCTCAGTGCACCCAGGTCGGTCACCGACAACTCGTGCAGGTCCCCAACCAACCGGTTCAAGCGCAGCACGTCGGCGTGCAGGGCGTCCACCGCGGCCCGGTCGAGGGGCCGCACTCCATCCTGCAGCGCCTCCAGTTCGGCCAGCAGCAGGGCGATGGGGGTGCGCAGTTCATGGGCGATGTCGGCCACCCAGCGGCGGCGCGCCTGTTCGTTGCCTTCCAGGGTAGCGGCCAGGACGTTGAGGTCGCGCCCCAGACGGGCGATCTCATCCCCACCATGCACACTCACCCGGGCACTGAAATCCCCGGCAGCGAGGCGGCGGGTCGCCTCCTGAATACGCCGTACCGGCCGCACCACCCGCTGCGCCAACGGATAAGCCAGCACGGCCGAAATCAATAGCATCGCCAAGGCGATGATCCACAGCCGGCTGCCTTGGCGGGACTGAAACTCGAGATCCGGCAACTCGGCCAGCGGCGGACCGGGCAGGGCTGCCAGCGAACCGATGGACTGGCCGTCCAACTCCAACGGATAGCGCCGCGTTCCCGGTAACAGGGATGACTGGCCATAGACGACGGCCCCGGCTCCATCCAGCAACATCAGCCGCAACTCCAGCGGGGCGGGCCGCTCAAGACCGCGCGCCAGCGCCCAGGTCGGCGGCCAGGCGCCGGCATCGTTCAGAACACGGCGCACCCAGGGCGGCAAGTGACCGCGCCGCGGGTCACCGCGCGCCAACCGATCCTTCGGATCCCGACCCAGTAAGGCCGCGATCCACCGGGATTTGTCCGCGCGTAACGGCCCCCAGGAGCCGCTTTCGGCATAGACCGCGATGAGCCGCTCAGCAATGGTGCTGATCCGCTCCGACTCGCGCGCATCCGCCAACTCGATCAGCCCCTGCTCGATGGACCAGCGCACGAAGGCATGGGTGCCGACCACCACCAGCAGGCAGGCCAGCAGCAGAGTCAGGAACAGCTTGGCGCGGATGGATAGGGTCATGTTGGACTCAGCATGCCCTGCCGGGGTGCAAGAAAAAAGAATCAGCCAGAAGTTCTGACCAAAGTCATAGCCTCGTCATTGCCGCGTCGTTAACCTTAGCGAGCCGTTGTAGGCATCACGTGTTCCGATGTACCTAACACCAGGAGTCTCCATGAAACTCACCCTGATCGCCGTTGCTTGCTCAACCGCGCTGGTCGGCACCCTCGCCACCGGTGTGGCCCTGGCCGATGACGCTGCCCTGCGTGCCCAGGCCAAGTCCGCCGGGCTGGCCGCCCTGCCCTACGGCGCCGGCAAGGTGACGGACAATCCGCTGACGCGCGAGAAGATCGACCTTGGGGCCATGCTGTTCTTCGACCCGCGGATTTCCGCCAGCGGCCTGATCAGTTGCAACACCTGCCACAACCTGGGCACCGGCGGCGATGACAATCTGCCCACCTCGGTCGGCCACGGCTGGCAAAAAGGCCCGCGCAACGCTCCAACGGTGTTGAACGCGGTCTACAACAAGGCGCAGTTTTGGGACGGCCGCGCCGCGGACCTCAAGGAGCAGGCCAAGGGACCGGTGCAAGCCGGCGTGGAGATGGCCAACAAGCCGGACGCCGTGGTCGTCACCCTGCAAAGCATGCCGCAGTATGTGGAACGCTTCAGCCGGGCCTTCCCCGGTGAGGCGGACCCGGTCACCTTCGACAACATGGCCCGCGCCATCGAGGCCTTCGAGGCCACCCTGGTCACCCCGGCCGCGCCTTTCGACGCCTGGTTCGAGGGTAATGACCAGGCCATGACCGAGGAGCAGAAGCAAGGGCTGGACCTCTTCATCACCAAGGGCTGCACCGCCTGTCACAGCAGTGTGAACTTCGGCGGACAGGACTACTTCCCCTTTGGTCTGATCAAGAAACCGGGGGCCGACATCCTGCCCCGCGGGGATAAGGGTCGCTTTGCGGTGACCAAGACCGCCTCGGATGAGTATGTCTTCCGCGCCGCCCCGTTACGTAACATCGCTCTGACCGCCCCTTACTTCCACTCCGGTCAGGTCTGGGACCTGGAACAGGCGGTTGCGGTCATGTCCAACGCCCAACTCGGCACCGAGATGGAAGAACACCAGGCCACGCTGATCGCGCAATTTCTTACCGCCCTGACCGGTGAGCAGCCGCAGGTGCTCTACCCGATCCTGCCGGTGGAGACCACGGACACACCCAAGCCCAAGCTCTGACATTGGAGGCGGGAACCACCGATCCTGTTGGTTCCCGCCGAGCACTCCGCCGGAAAATCCGCCCTGCCGGGCTTGGTACCCGCAACCCATTCCGCGCTTGATCCGGGTACCACCCGACCGCCGCGTCACCCGACTCCCGGGTGTTATAGCGTTCGCACCTGATATCCAGACAGACCTTCGTGTAGGGGCGGGTTTGAAACCCGCCCCTGCGTCCGGTTATCACGTCCGAAGGCTATAGCGCCCCGAGCACGCCAGCGGCCGAATTGACCATCGCATACGACACATCGCGTGCTTTTCGGTTGACTGAGCGCTGCTGATCCGCGCCGCGACCACCACACACCCAAGTTCGCGCATTGCAAAAGCGCTTACCAGTTCACGCTAATTCCCCAAGAAAACTTAAGAATACTTAACACAACAAGATCGTATCGCAGGATCTCAGCGCCCGGGTGTTTCACATGCATTACTCCCTACCTCAACCCCCCCTTCTCCAGCAGTCGGTCATCGCGCACCGGTCGCCAAGCGGCGAAAACGCACACGGGGTACTCAACATTGCCGCCAGCCTGACCCTGCTCTTGTTGGCACTGCCGTTCCTGATTCTGATTCCGATCCTGATCAAGCTCACCAGTTCAGGACCAGTGCTTTACACCGGCACCCGACTCGGATTGCACAAAAAACTATTCTCAATATATAAATTCCGCACCCTGAGGCCAGGTGCCCAAGAGATCATCGGCGCCGCACTGCTCAACGAAGGGCACCACCTGGAAACGCCGATCGGCGCCTTTCTCCGCGACACCAAACTCGATGAATTACCGCAGATCTTCAATGTTATCAGAGGAGACATGAATATCGTTGGTCCACGGCCGGAGCGGCCGGAGGTCTACGATCGCCTGTGCCGACAGATTCCGGGTTACGATTCACGATTTGAGATCAAGCCGGGGTTGATCGGTTTTGCACAGCTATTCACTCCGCACGGCAGCCCGAAACGTGCACGCTCACTGATCGACCATTTCTACCAGGTCCGCGGTTGCCGGAACAGTCAAGACGTCGGCTTCTTTTTTTACACGATTTGGTTGCTTGCTATCAAGGCGATACGCATCAGCGGGCGGCGTGCCCTCGACCTGATCGGCCGCCCCCACGGTGACGAGCGCCGCGCACTCCACCGCGTCCAGTCGCGTGATGGGCGCGGCTACCTGCGGCCCTTCGACGCACCGCCACATGCACCGGAGATACCGTGCCGTCTCCTCAATCTCAACCGCGACACGATCCTCATCCAATGCGATGCCGACCGGCCCCTGACCCGCGTCCATCTGCGTCTGGAACGTTATGCGCGCAATCGGCCAGGGCAGCCGGCAAAACGTCGGATCGTACACTGCGAAGGCGAAGTGCGCAGCAAGCGCACTCCAGCAGCCGCCGCCGATAGCTGGCGTTATGTGCTCAAGGTGGAGCCCTGTACGCCATTGAATGAATTCAAGTTTCAGAAATATTTTCTGAAGTGCGGAATCTCATGAACACGAATCACTGACTGCGCATCCGGATCGGCACGGGCGCCCACCCGCGTGCGGGCACGCGGCGAACGCGACCGGTCATCAGGCGTTTGAAATCCGCTGGCGAGTGATCCCCGACCCGCTGTCCGCGGGGCGGGAGCCGGCAGCCCGGGCGAGATAAGCGACTCGCATGTTGCACGCCGAACCCCGCCCGGATACGCTCTCTGGTAGGCGGGCTGCATGTGGCGCCGCCCCCCCACGCCGGTCGTGATGTTCAGAACCCCGCATTGCCTGGGGCCCCCGGCGCGAGAAATTCATACAAACAAAAGGTTAGTATGGGTATTGCGGTACCCGCCTTGCCCGACGCACAGATTTAGGAAATCCTAGGACGCGTTGATGAACCCGTCACTGTCACCGCTCATGATCGCGGACTCGGCACCGCTCGCCGCCGTCGCCGCGAGCCTGATTCGACTGCGTCAAAAACAGACCCTGACCAACCTGATCGTCACCAGCTGCAACGCGGGCGAAGGCAAGACGACCGTTGCCCTGCAGATCGCCAGAGCGGCGGTACTGGAATCCGAGCTGCGGGTCTTACTGATCGACGGCAATCCGGCCAACCCGCGGTTGGCCGACTTGCTCAGCTGCGATCCCGTTCCCGGGTTCGCGGATTTTCTCGATGGTCGTGTCGCGGAGGATGTCATTATTCGCGCCACCACGGTAAAGGGTCTCGACCTGATGCCCTTCGGCAGCCCTGGACCGGGCCGGGCCAGCCGCTACGACCCAGGACGTCTGCGCAGCAAACTGCCATGGCTGAGCGGCACGGAAAGTGCCGGCTACGACCTGATCGTCCTTGATGGCCCGAGCAGCTTCGGCGAATTCGACCTGACCGCAAGCGCCAGCCTGTTCGATGGTGTGGTGCTGGTCATCGAATGCGAGCGCACCCGCTGGGAAGTCGTCAGGAACTATCAGGACAGGCTGCGCGACGGCAACGCCAATCTGCTCGGCGCCGTCATGAACAAGCGCCGGTATTACATTCCCAAAGGACTTTATGTCTGAGCGGCACGATTCCGAGCGGCTCGCCTGGCCGCGGAACCGGGTCCGCGTCAGAACCGGACGCTGGTTGCGCATCCTCACCGTGTTGGTCCTGGTGCTGAGCGCCATCGCCTGCGGCACCCGGCGCGACATCGCGGTCGACGAAGAGGTCAGCGTCGGGCGCCGCTCTTTCTCATTCGAGACGTCCAATAACTTCGATCTGATGTCAAAGTATCGCATCTCGCCGGGCGACGTTCTCGACGTCCTGTTCCAGATTCGTACCTGGATCGAAAAGGAAAGCTTTCAAATCGCTGCCGACCATACGGTCGCAGTCAACTTCGTCTATACGCCAGAGCTGAATACAGAACAGTTGGTACGCCCCAACGGGATGATTACCTTACCCTATGTCGGCGAGACCTATGTCGTCGGCAAGACACCCAAGCAACTCGAGGCAGATCTCAAAGCGGCCTATGCCGGGATCTTGCGCGCCCCGGAGATCTTCGTTCAGGTCCCCGAGTTCCAGTCATCGATCAAAGAGCTCAAGCGCGATCTGCACACGGCCTCACGCGGTCTGAGCCGGCTGGTGACGGTGCATCCCGACGGCTTCGTCGTCTTCCCCATGCTTGGCGAGGTCCAGGTCGCCGGGCGCAGCATCACCGACGTCAATGAAGAACTGAACGAAAAATACGAGGTCATGATCTCCGGACTGCATGTCGATCTCTTTCTCGAGAAGCACTCCGGCTCGCTGGTCTATGTGCTCGGAGCGGTCAAGGAGCCGGGCGGCTTCACCATCGCCAAACCGATCTCGGTCGCTCAAGCACTCGCGCTGGCAGGCAGCTTCAGCGACGGAGCCGAGTTACGCTCCGTCATCGTGGCACGGCGTCACCATGAGCGCGAAATCGTCGCCACCCGGCTTGATCTGACCCGCTCCGCTGACCTCGGTGGACGGGGGTCGCTGTTCTACCTGATGCCGGATGACATCGTGTTTGTGCCGCGTACCTTCCTCAACGAAGCAGCCCAAGTCGGCACCGAGTTGCGCGATGCACTGATGTTCCGCGGCTGGAATATCAACATCGATAGCATCTCCCTCGACGACAACCCGTAACGGGGTATAAGTTTTTGCAACACAGCAGTCAGCAATTCGAAAACTATCTGCGGGAGCTGCTGCTGATCTATTTCGCGCGGCAATCGCTGATCCTCGCCACCACCGTCATCATTTTCCTGACGGCCGCCGCGGTCGCGTTCTTCGCTACCCCGATCTATTCAGCACAAGGCAGCGTGCTGGTGCGCTCCGCCGAAATCCAACGCAGTCCCGATGCGGTCGAAAACGAGGACGTGCGCGCCTTCAAGGTCGGTGAAGAGGATCTGCGCTCCGAACTCGAACTGCTGCGCTCGCCCGCCGTCATTCAGGGCGCGGTCAGCCGATTGGTCGACGAACAGCGCACCTTCGCCGACCACTTGGACTGGCTACGGATTCAGAAAGACCTGAAGACCGATCTGGTTCCGGATTCGCGAGTCATCACGATCGCGCTGCAGCGCGACAACGCCGATCAAGCTGTGGCCATCCTCGACGCGATCCTCGACGAGTATATCCTGCGACGTTCCCAGATCATCTACCCCGAGGGCAGTATTGAGTTTTTTACCACCCAACTCGACCGCTTCAGGCAGCAGATCGACGACACCGAACAGCAACTGACCACACTGGCGGCCGGGGCCGGGACGCCCGACCCGAGCAAGGAGATCGAACACAATTTGCTTATGAAGCAGCATCTCGGCGAACGTTTGAATACGCTCGAGGCCGATGCCGCAACGCTACGCGAGGATCTCAAGTATCTCGACAAGGTGCTGGCTGAAAAGGACGTCAGGCACTTTTCATTCCTGGACAACGAGACCATCACCGAGATGGCCGGGCGCCTCGTTGATCTTCAGATCGAGCGCGGTAAGACGGCTCGCCATTATGAGGACAACGCGCAGGCCGTGACCGTCATCGACAAACAAATCCTCACCAGCCTCAAGCAACTCCGACAGGAGGTTGAGGATTATCGCAATCGCCTCGCCTCAAACCTCGCCGCGAACACCGAGCAACAAAGCGTCTTAACGACGCACATCAGCGTGATCGCGGCCCGCACCCTCGAATTGAACCTGAAACGCATCGAAGCTGATCAATTAAACCGTAAGGCCGAGCTGCTGCATCAGTCCTTTGCGACCTTCTTCAAGCGCCGCCAAGAGGCCGAGATCAACACCAGGGTCGATTCCGCGATGTCGCGCTTTTATGTCAGCATTCTCAATCGCGCTTACTCGACCGGGCTCCCCGTGTTCCCGAACCGTCCGATGCTCCTGGTCGTCGGCCTGCTCGCTGGTCTGGTGACGGGCTTCAGTCTCGGTTTCGTGCGTGAATTCTTCGATCACAGCTTCAAGAACCCGCGTGATCTGGAGCAATATTCCGGTCTGCCGCTGTTATTTTCCGTCCCCTTGATCACCGAAGCCAGCAACGCCCCGGCGGCCTGGCGCGACACCGAACCGGGTCAGGAGTCGCGCCTCGACTGGGCAGCGGGCAGCGGTCTGGCATCAGCATCCGCGCCCGTGCCGCCCGTCACCAGGCAGCACGGCAGTGGATAGCCTCACCGGCACACTCGCGCGTTA
Organism: uncultured Lamprocystis sp.; assembly: GCF_903933125.1. GTDB lineage: Bacteria > Pseudomonadota > Gammaproteobacteria > Chromatiales > Chromatiaceae > Thiodictyon. Next base: position 8,656 of record NZ_CAIZIZ010000098.1, read on the forward strand.
TCTGTCGAGCAAACTCATCAGCCAACTGGTCGGCGCCGCGATCGGTTTCCTGCGTCCCCGACTGTTATCGCCGGAGTTGTTCGGCATCTGGACCCTGCTCAAGTTAATCCCGCAATATGCGGTCTTCGCCGACCTCGGCACCCGGACGGCGTTACGAATTTTTTATCCCTGGCACATGGCCCGCGGGGATCTGGTACAGGCCCGTGAACTGGTCTGCGGCGGCATCCTTGGGGCCTTACTGATCGACTTGCTGCTCGCATCGACGCTTGCCGCCATCGCGTTGACCGGCAATTGGAACGACACGATGCGCTTCGGCCTGGTGGCGATGGCGACCGTGGTCGTATTACAGGGATTACATCATTCATTTTTCGCTGCGCTCAAAGCAAGCCAGCGCTTTGATGTCATCGCCCATGCCACCTATGTCGAATCGGCGGTCCTCGTGCTGACAACACTGTTGCTACTGCCGATACTGGGTCTTTACGGACTCTTCATTTCATTGGTGCTGAGCGAATTGACGATCACGCTCTATCTGGCCCGCCGTGTCGACATCGAACTCAAGTGGTCGCGGCGGATCCTCAGGCTGACCGCCGGCTTGATTCGACGCGGCTGGCCAATCATGAGCATGGAGTTGGCAATGATACTGGTCATCACCACCGACCGCTTTGTCGTCTCGGCCATGCTGGACACGACCGCGCTCGGTTACTACGGCGTCGCACTGATGATCGTCAGTTTTCTGCGCAACATTCCCGGCACCGCTCGCGAGGTCCTGGAGCCCCGACTGATGGCCGATCTTGCCGACATCGAGCGTCCGACATTACTGCGCCGGCATCTGCTGCAGCCCGCCCTGAATGCTGCCTTCCTGATGCCGCTGATGATCGGCCCGGTCGCGCTGGCGGCGCCCTTCGTCATTGACTGGCTGCTGCCCGACTACCAGCCGGCGGCGGTGCCCACCCAGGTACTCGCCTGCGGTGTCTACTTTCTGGCCCTGTCCCTGATCTTGCGCAGTGCCATCGTCGCTTTCGGCCGGCAAAGCCAAGCCGCCGCGGTGATGCCGCTGATCGTTCTGACCAACGTCCTGATCGCCTGGGCCATGCTGCAACTCGGTTGGGGGTTGGCGGGCGTCGCCGCGGCGAGTGGGCTCGCCTTCTTGCTGTTGTTTCTCACTCTGTGGCGGCTGCTGCGCCGGGAGCTTGAGGAAAGCGCGGCCAACGAGCGCCGTCAGCTGATTTGGATCTGGCCATTGAGCGGTCTGACTTGTCTGTTGATCTGGCTCTTGCCTCATCTGTACCGGGATGCCGGTCTGCTCGGTACCGGCCTGCATATTCTCGCGTTTCTCGGCGTCTTCCTGCTGCTGCACTGGTTGGCACAGCGCTCTCTGAGCCTGCTGAGTCCCCTGCCGATCGCACTGCTCAGCGGTCCGCTCCAGTCGATCCGCTCGATACTGGAGCGCGGGATGAGGCGTCGGCGGTGATCGCGTCGATCAAACAGGCCGCGTTAGTTCGCACATCGAACGCTTCGCGCACGCGCTGCCGTCCCTGCCGGGCAAGCCCGCGAGCCGCGTCCGGATGTTGGCTGATCCACTGCAGCTGATCGGCGATATCGACCGGGTTTCCGGGCTCCGCCAGCAAGCCGGTTCGACCATGTTCGATCAGTTCGGGGATACCGGACAAGCGGCTTGCCACCACTGGCCGCGCCATGGCCAAGGCCTCCATCAGTGATACCGGGATACCTTCCCGCCGTCCCTGCCGGTCCATGACACTGGTCAGCGCGACGACTTGGCAGGCGCCCAGATGAGCGTGTACAACCGGGCGCGGTTGCTGACCGAGAAACGCCACTTGCGCGCTGATCTCAAGACGATCACAAAGCGACTCCAGCTCGCCGCGCAAGGCGCCGTCGCCGATCAGGCTCAGATGCCACGCAAGGCCGCGCTCGGTCAACAGACGACAGGCACGCAACAATGACGCATGGCCCTTGACTGGTCGCAATAAAGCGATACACAAAATGCGCAGCGGGTCACCCTGCGGCACCGGCACCGGGACAAATGCTGTGTTATCGATGCCGCAATGGATGAGCAGCAGCTTCGGGCGCAAGGCTTCGCCGATACGCGCGACAGCAAACTCCAGGTTATAGCGCGAGATCATCACCGCGAACCGCGCCCGTCGAACCTTTTCGGCCAGCATGGTCTGGTCAACATGCAGATCGCTGCCATGAGCGGTAAAGCTGTAGGGTATCCCGACGAGTCGCTGAATGATCCAGGCCGCCAGGGTTGGATGGGTACAAAAGTGCGCATGGAGATGCCCGATGCCACGCCGCCGCGCCTCTTCCGCCAGATAGACCGATTTCAACCAGATGCCCGCGGCGCCCAGCGTGAAATTGAGACTGGGCGCGACCCGCACGAAAGTCGATACCAGCGTTCGGACATACCGCAATGGCGCCGCGCGCAGCATCCGCCAATTGGCCGCCAGGATGGCTCGCGATATGAACGGCGAGTAGACCAGATCATGCTGCACCTGCAAGGTTTCAGGATGCTGTGCACCCGACCCTTCACGGATCAGCGGAAACAGCGTGACCTGGCAACCCCGACGTTTGAATTCCAGGACTTCGTCGAGCACGAACGTTTCCGACAACAGCGGAAACCGCGACATGATATAGCCGACTCTCACCATTGCGTTACCCGGCGCCCGGACAGAAAATCTTTCCAGCCCAGAACGATCCCGACATTGACACAAAGGACCCAGGGGATCAGCCCGACCCACCGCGGCAATCCGCGGGTGCAACGGTCGAACCCCACCGCCAGTGTCATCAGCACCGCGCCCACCACCGCCAGCGTCGCAGTTCCCAGCATGATCAACCAAGGACCGGACGGCGCGGCCACACTCAGCAGCGCGAGCTGCAGATAAGCAAGCGCGATGGCCAGCGGAAACAGCCTACGCAACACCTTGTGTACCATCAGCGCCAAGGCGTAGCGACCGTGGCAACGCAAAGAAAGCGCGGCAGCGCGCAGCCGCAATGCCGTCAGTCCACGGCAAACAATGCGGCGCTGCCGCCGTATCACCATGGACAAAGTCTCCGCCGGCGGCCCAATCAGCGCAACCGCGGCGGGCACGAAAGCAAACCGATAACCGGCAATCACCGCGGTCAAGCCGATGTAGAGGTCGTCGACAACCCCAGCGGGGATGGGCTCGAACAGTCGGCGACGCAGTGCCAGCAGCGTACCGTTACTGGCGGTGATGGAGCCGAACACTGCTTCCTCGCGCGTCTTGAGCTCCGCCTCGTGCTCCCAGTAACGACCCTGCATCAAGGCATCCGCACGATCGACCAGCACGCGCCCGCAAGCGGCACCAATGCTTTGATCGACAAAGGCTGCGGCGATGGTCTCAACCGCCCCTGGCGACAACCGCGCATCGAGATCGGAGAAAATCAAAAGGTCGCCGCGGGCAATCGCCACGGCCGCGTTCAAGGCCGCATATTTTCCCTGACGCGGGTTTTCGACCACGCGCACTGCATAAGGAGCATCGGCGGGCCGCAACAACGGCAGATCCGTCACCGCGCCATCGAGCGACAGAATCAGCTCCACCGGTCCATCGGGCCACTCCAACCCGCGCAGCGATGCGAATTTCGCCGTCAGGAGCTGCGCCGATCCATGCACCGGAACAATCAACGACAACCCCCGCGGGCGCTCGCCAAGGGGTCGGTTCACGCTTGATTTCCGCGGCGGCAACAGGCGCAACAGCAACGGCAGGCCCAGCACGCTAGCCAGAGCCAGCAGCAGCGTCAATAAGAACAAACCGAATAGCAGGGGCGTCGCGGCGGTCATCGCGGTGAGACCGCCGCGCCGTACGAATCGACGGTCGTCTCCGCGGCGGCCGCCAGCGCGGTACGCAGCCAAACCGCCGACAGACCAATCGACAGCAACATGAACTTCTGGAACACGTCGCTGAACATGGCCATGTAAAGCAATAAGAAACCAAACGCGACCAGGTGATGCAGTACCTCATCGGCATGGTAACCGTCACCCTGAACGAGAAATAGCCGGCGCGTACGCAGCAGATTGCGCATGGCCGTGATCAGGAGTCCGGCGAAAAAAAAGAAACCCAGCAGCCCGGTTCCGACCAACACCTCAATGTAAGTATTGTGAGCGAAACGTCGATTCGTCGAACCTTTCCGATCATAACGCTGAGCCCAATCACTGACCTCGTAGAGATCACGAAAAGTACCAGGCCCGTAACCGAGAAGCGGACGCGCGATGAGCGCGTCACGGGCGACGATCAAATAAGATCCGCGCCGGTTGAGCGACCGGTCCGTCCCCGAAGAGACCAGCGTCTCCTGACGCTGCCAGAAAGACTGCGGGAGCATCAGCGACGCGAGCAGCAGCACGGCAACCGCCCCGGCGAACAGCAGACCCAGTTGCCGTGGCCGTATTTTTCGAGCATTGATAAAAAATAATGTCAGCAGGACCAGCGTGACGACCAGTGCGCCGCTGCGCGAAAACGTCCCCACCATCGCCCCGACATTGATGAATAACATGACCAATGCCAGAAGCCGTACCAGATGACGCCGGGTGTGGGTCATAAAAAAGACCACGAAGGGCAGACCGAAAATGATTTGCATCGCAAGCGCATTCGGGTCGGCGGTACCACCGGTACTGCGGCTGAACGTATCACCTTCCGAAAACAAACCAATATGAAAGACGGACCCGATTACCGCCAGTAGTGAACCAAGTGAGACGGACGTTGCGATGACAATCGGCAGGTGTCGCGTGACGCCGATTTGATCGGTGAGCGCGATGGTGAGTCCAAAAAAAACGATGGCGACCAAGGTCAGAACAACCTCCGCTGCCGCGCTGCCTTGGTAATCGGAAAAGAAAGTAGACAACAAACTCGCCGCAAGGAACAACAAGAACCACGGCCAGAGATTGGAGCGAAAACGCGCCACAAAGGTGGAATCGGACAACAGTCGAGCGGCCACGATCAGCAGCAACACGAGTGCGAGCAGCCAATGGATTCGGATGTTCTCCAGCGGACCGCCCAAATCGCGAAAGTTGCCGAAAGGAATCAGGAAGACAATAGCGTAAAGACCGAACTCCGGACGACGGCCGATGACCAACAGGAAAACCACTCCCAAACCCGGAATCAGCGCCAGCAAAGGATAGGCGGTCAGCAGCGGGAGTGCGCTGGCCAGGACGACCAACCCGACCAACGCCCACCATAGCAAACCGACGGGTCTTGAGGCTATCATCCGGACTTCTCCGATCAAAAGAGACATCCGACCACCGGGGATCCACGCGCGCAGTCGCCAATCCAGTGTCCGGGTGCGAACTATCGTTGAGCCGCGAGTGGGCGTACGGCACCGCGACCCATGGCCCCATGATCGCGGTCATGGCCGCAGCGATGATCCAACCCCGAGGCCGCAAGCAGTCAACCATACCATGCTCAGCACCACCGTCGTCATACCAACCTTTCATCGCCCCGCCGAACTCACTACCGCGCTACGCTCGATCTTGACACAAACGCGCCGACCGGACGAGTTGATCGTCGTTGACGACGGCAACCTGCCCGAACTGCCGTTGCACAGTCAATTACAGCAGGCCGGCATCGCCTGCCGACTGGAGCGCAAAGCGCTTCCCGGCTTGACCGAATCACGCAATCTGGCCATCGCCATCGCCACCGGTGACCTGCTCTTCTTTTTCGATGATGATGTCGAACTCTTTCCGGATTATCTTGAGCACACTATATGTATATTTGAGCAAGACGCCGCCGGCCGGATCGGCGGGGTCGGCGGGGTTATCGTCAATCACAAGCCCGTGGACACGAGCCGTCGCCTACGACGCATCCTGGATCGGCTGTTCCTGAACTCCGGCACAACCGAAGGCAGGGTTCTACGCTCCGGATTCAGTGTCAATTACGGCTACACCGGCCGTTTGCCCGACACCGACTACCGGGTCGACTTCCTGCCGGGCGGGGTCTGCGCCTACCGCCGCGAGGTTTTCAGCACGTTGCGCTTTACCCCCGGTTATCACGAGGTTGCCATCGGCGAGGACCTGGATTTCTCTTACCGGGTCGGCAGACGCTGGCGCCTGGTGCTGACCCCAAAGTCCAGACTCTATCATTTTGAATCGCCGAAGATGCGCCACGCGCCCTTTGCCACCGGACGCCGGTTCATTCTCGGCAAGTACTTGTTTTTTCGTGATCTCGTCCACGGCGCGTCGTGGGACTGGCTGTTGTTTTGGTACGCCTGCGGCGGCTACCTGATCATCCGTCTGCTGATCCTGGCCGCTTCACGGCAAGGTGCCGACTGGGACCGCGTTCGCGGCGTGGTCTCCGCGATCCTCGATATCGCTCGGGGACGCCTGCCGCAGCGAGCCGTCGCCGTCCCTCCCTGAGTCTGGCCTGACCACGGCCCGGCACATCCTGACTGACGGCCCGGACGATGAATCAGGCGATTTGACAGCAATCGCCTAAAGCGACTCGCGATTTCCGGCAGTGATGGCGGTCGCCTGGAGCTGTTTCACGCGCGCCAGCGACACGATCGAGTCGATCAGCACCGCTGCGCTCGACGAGGAATCGTGAAGCAACAAGATGTCGCCCGGTCGGACACCGCGGGCAAGCAAACGCTGTTTCAACTGATGCAACGCCGGATTCCCAAAGTCCCGCAGTGAATAACTCCAGAGAACGCAGACTTCGTCACGGTCTCGCAACGCCGGAAGAAGGCGCAGCGGAAGGCGACCATGGGGCGGACGGAACAACGGACAGGGCTCGCCCAGAATATCTTCAATGGCCTGTCGACCCGAGTCGATCTCAGCCATGGCAGCAGTGGTCGTCAACTCGACCAGTTTGCGATGATGGTACGTGTGACTGCCAATGACATGGCCGTCGCCCCGCAGTCGCCGAAGAATCTCCGGGTAGCGGCGCGCCTGTTCACCGATGCAAAAAAAAGTCGCCTTGGCATCGGCCGACGCCAACCGTTCAGCGACCCGCAGTGAGCCCTCGGGAGTCGGGCCATCGTCCAGAGTGATCGCCACGGTCGCCGAGGCGTTGCGTCCCAGCAACACCCGCCCTTGTCCCAACAACTGCCCGGCAACACGCCAATAGGCGGTGAACAAGGCGCTGCGAACAAGGTCTCTGGCAACACGACCAGGGTCTCCCATAGAATTACCCAGCGTTGGTTTAAAACTCCGAAACGGCCTGCCGCCATGGCACAGGCCGGTCACGGTTGCGCCGACACCCTTCCGACCAGGCGACACGTGCGCGGCTGCCCACGACCCCAGCACGACGGTGCGCCGATTGGAACCGCGGCACATCCACCGACTTATAGCGTTCGCACCTGATATCCAGACAGACTTTCGTGTAGGGGCGGGTTTGAAACCCGCCCCTACGTCCGGTTATCACGTCCGAAGGCTATAATCAAGCACCCGCCGGACCTTATCCTCCGGCAAGAGCCAACCACGAGCGCCGGAGCAACCCGCGGCCAGATGCACACCACACCCCGACTTCGGACCAAATGCGATCGCCAGGCGCGCCTCTGGGGCGTACTGCTGTTTCTGGCGTTGTCGAGCCCGAACCTGTTGCTGGCCTTCGGCGATGGCCAGAAGTCCATCTTCTCGCTTCCCGGCTTGTCATTTTTCCTGCTCTCCGCAGGCCTCGCCCTGCTATTGCTCGGCCTGTTTCGGCGGCCATGGGTCATGTTCCTGCTGTGTCTGCCGCTATTTGCCATACTGCCGCTCGAGATCTACTTCATCCAGGTCTACCAGTCCCCCTCAACGGTTAACATCGTGGCCAGCGCCCTCACGGGTGATCTGCACGAGGCACTGCAGTACATTGGCCCACTGCTGGTCCCGGCGTTCCTGACAATCATTGCCCTGATGGTACTCTGCTTCTTGGGCGTTCGTACCCTGCGCCGACGCGACTGCGTGCTGTCATTCCGACTGCGGCGATCCCTGATCGTCATCGGCAGCCTGACACTTGGTGTTATTTTCGCAAAAAATCTGATCAAAACGGATTGGAATCTCGACGAGACGCTGATCCAGACCGGCATCAATATCGAACGGACCTATCCGGTCGGCCTGATCTTGCGCATCTGGCGTGTTTATGAGGAGCAACGCCGCCTCCGGGACATCAGCGAGCGGATTGCCGGGTTTCGTTTCGACGCCCGTCTCAAAGCGCCGGCCGATGGATCGGGATTAAATGTCGTCCTGGTCATCGGCGAATCGCTGCGCCAATCGTCCTGGTCGCTTGGCGGGTACGCCCGCGAAACGGCACCGCGCCTGGCGCGCGAAGCCGGACTCGTCGCCTATTCCGACGCCACCGCCGCGGCCAGTCTCACGCGCACATCCGTGCCGCTGATGATCTCACGCGCGACCGCCGTCGATCCCGATCGTCATCTTGAAGAAAAGACTCTGCTCGGCCTGTTTTCCGAGGCTGGCTACCGCACCTGGTGGCTGTCCAATCAATTCAAACTCGGCATCAACAACACGACCATCACCGCCCACGCCGCCGAAGCCGATGAGGTCGCGTTCTTCAACGGCTCGGAGCTCGAAAAAACACCGTTCGACGAGGTGCTGCTCGCGCCGCTGGCGCAAACACTGAGTCGCCCGGGTCCAACGTATCGCTTCGTGATCCTACACACCATGGGCAACCATTGGGACTACAACTATCGCTATCCGGAGACCTTTGATCACTGGCAGCCGTCGCTGCGCGGTATGACCGATTATGCCATCGGCGAGCCAGGTATTGAGACGAACATGATCAATGCCTACGACAACGCGACCCGCTTCACCGACCATATCCTTGCAGAGATCATCGCGCTGCTGAAGTCCGCCCAGCGCCCCGGCGTCCTGATTTTCATGCCGGATCACGGCGAAAACCTGTTCGACGACGCGCGCCGCCTGACCGCACATGCCCATGACACCGCTTGGGAACTGCGGGTGCCGCTGGTCTTTTGGGCCACGGAATCGTACCGAACACAATACCCCCATATCTGGCAACAGGTGACAGCTCACCGCGACGCACCGGTGAGTGCCGACAATCTGTTCTATTCCGTCGCCGAACTCGGGCAGATCACCTTCAGTGGCGAAGCACCCGCGCTCAGTGTCGCCAGTTCCACATTCGCACCCGCGCCCCGCCGCTTTCTATCGATCAAAGGATCGGTGCTGAGCGCTGACAATGTGCTGCGGCAAGACCGACCAGCCACCACGCCCGCGTCCTCAAGGTTGGTTGATCCGCAAACCCTGGGGGGCCGGTAGTGAGGCGTGAGACCAGTCCGTATAACCGACGTTTTTGCCGGTCCGGCTTGGCGTGACGACCGGGAACGCGGTCTGATAGACCGCGTTGACCAAGTGCGGCTGCCAGGTATCATCGCCTTCGGCGGGATAACCCGCCTGCTCATGCAGCCACTGATAAGCACGCAGCAACGCTTTGTCCTCCCAGTCAAGCACCGGGTAACCGGCACGCTGCAAGATAACCGCTTGCGCCAGCGCGCCCTGAAGCGACTCGTAGACGTAGTTCTCTTTCGGCGGCGGCCACGTAAAACCGCCGCCGCGGCGCTGGTCGTCCGGGATCACCCCGTCGATACTGTGACCCTCGCGCGTGGCACCGCGGGGGTTGATGCCGACCGGATTCGCAGGGTCCGCCTGCCAGGCGAGATCACCGTATCTGAACGCCGCGTGGCTCGTGCGATCACCTAGGAAACCTTTAAACACGATGGCCGCCTGCGCAAACTCGGCCGCATCGCCCAAGTAGGCCGCCACCGCCAGTCGGCTCGCACCGGCCATCGTTCCCCAGTTGTTCGGTCGCTGTTCATGCGTCTGGCGCAACGTCCGACCCTCAAGCATCTTCTCGTCCAGCACCGTATCGAGCCAGACCCGAAACACCGCATCCTGCTCCGGCGGCAAGCCAACCAAATCGGCGGCCAGCACGTAGGCCATCAACTCCCGCCCGAGGGCAAGACTTTCACCGCCGGCTTCCGTGCCGATCGCCGCCAGACAACCCGCAATCACCGCATCACGATACGCCGGTTCACCCGTACGGGCATAAACCAACGCTTTCGCCAGGATCAACACGTTCGTTGGATCTTCCTGATTCGAGAGATCGGGCGACCCGATCGGCTGATCGGCGTCGGCTCTCAGCTTATCCCAGGCCGGCCCTTGAGTCGGAAGCGCTCTTAAACGCTGGCGGTCGATCCAGATGCCATTCGCCAAGGCCTGCATATCGGGCGGGACTGCTTGCGAACCGGTCGCCGCAAACAGCAGTGTGATCAGAATCACAAAAACAAGAGATGCCGGAACATGAAGCATTACAGAGTCCTCGGGCTGGGAACCGTCACGCGCTCTTTTCTGAAACACTCCTGCATAATGATACTATAATATTATTCGCCGTGTTGTTCCGATCAACCCGCGCCATCGCTGCCGACCGGCAACGGGTCGCGCGCAGGCGTCGCGCGGCTAAGCTTTTCAGTCTCGCCTTTTTCTTTTCGGCCAGGTTCCAAGGATAGCGCCTTGCCTGGTGTGATACATCGGACTTATCGAGGAATCGCGATGTTTACACAGTCGATACTGGATTACCTCGGTTGCCCGACCTGTGGCGGGGCACCGCTGAGCCTGGAAGCCTCCCGCGAGCAGGCCGGAACCATTATGGAGGGCAGCCTGCGCTGCACCGCGACGCACCGCTTTCCGATCCACTCCGGCGTCCCCATCCTGATTGATCAGTCGACGATGATTGGGGATGAATGGAAACTCTGGCAGGAACACCTGAATGGCTTCCAAAAGCGGCGCGAGCGGCGGGAGCGCGAGAAGATCCAGATCACCAGCAAACTGGGGCGGGCCAGTATCCAACAACATCATTTCAGCACCTTCACCGGTATCCAGGCGGGTCGATTGCTGGATGTCGGCTGCGGGCCAGGCAAGTTCCGCTACTGTTTCGACCAGCACCGCGTCGAGTATGTTGGGCTTGATCCCATCGTTCTGCCGGATACGGACGATTTCCCCTTTATCGCCGGACTGGCCGAATATCTTCCCTTCAAGACGGCAAGTTTTACCGACGTGACGGTTCTCGCGGCCTTGGATCACTTCAAAGATAAGCCGGCTTTCTTCAGCGAGGTGCGCCGGGTTTTGGTTCCCGGCGGCCGTTTCCACCTACTGCAAAGTATTCATGAAGCGAATGGCTTGAAGGGCACATTGAAATACCTGGCTCATGAGACCAAAGACTATATTGAATCCCGTTTGGGCGAGGCCAATCCTGAAGGCGTTCCGCCCCACATGACGGAGTTCGGCGGCAACGATTTGGCAGCATTGCTTCGGCAGTTTTTCACCTTGGATAAAGAACAACGCTACGAGGCACGCTTGCTGGCCCCTACCCGCATGTTTATCAGCATGCGCGCGGCATGAAAGTGGCAATTGGTGGGCGGAAAGACGGCACATCGGCTGATGATAATCTATGACACATATTGAACAGAAACAACGCCATGTGCTTGAGCAGATCGCGGAAGCGAAACGCATATTATGCGCTATCGAATTTGCTCTGCACCACCAGATTCCGGCCACGCTTCTCATCACCAGCGCGGCGCCCGGAGAGGGCAAGAGCGTATTCGCTTCGATACTCGCGACCACTGCTGCAAAAAGCGGTAAGTATCGCGTGGCCGCACTCGACCTGAATTGGTACAGGCCGGCGCTTCATCGGTTTTTCGATCTTGATCACCAGCATCTTTCAAAAACGATTCTTGACACTGACCTCGACCACCTCGTGTGTCACTGCGGGCAAGATTCGTTAGACATCTTGACCGCCCCGGCGGATTACGTGGAACAAGCGCCATCAACTGACCAGATCGTACCGGCCATCGCCCGGCTAATCAAGCAGGCCAACGACTCTTATGATCTGGTGATCATCGACAGCGCTGCTATTTTTCCAACGAACCGGCTGATGATCGACCCCGTGGTACTTTCGGGTATCACGGCGGGTGTCGTGATGGTGGTGTTATCAGCGGCAACACCCAAGCAGCAGGTGAGGAAGGCGCAAAAGATTATGGAAACCGCTGGAGCGAATATCCTGGGGGTGGTCAATAATCAGTGGAAAATTACGCGGAAGCGATGACTGAGACCAGCCGCCGCCGCGCGACCAGCGCTCACCAGAGCGCTGAGATTCATCGTCCGGCACAACCCAGGGCGTGCGTTCGCCGCGTCCCGCAACAGCACTCAGGACATCACCATGGACTTTTACCTGAAACGTTTTGGCATTGCCCTGCGCACTCACCAGCGCTGGGCCTTGTTGGTTCTGCTGGCATTGTCTTTGTACCTGATTGGCGCGGCACTGCGCGATGTGACCTACACTCTTTCGCGGGAAGTCCAGCCCTACACGGCAAACCTTCCGGTAGCCGCATCAACCAGCCCGGTCGACACCCTGACCATGGACGTGTTACTGGCGGATCCGGACCTGCTGTTTCTGGACGGCTTCGCAATGACGCAATTACAAAAGGAACTGCGGCTGCAGCCGACTTCGGACGCGTTGGCGGATGAGCACGCGCTTCGTCGGCTCGTGCATTCCAGCCTCTCTTTGTCGGCAATTGGTGATTCCAGTTTGCGTGTGAGCTACCGGGGCAACGATGCGACCCTCGGGCGCGTACTGGTCGAGTTCTACACGGAGCGACTCCTGAAACGGGTCGCTGATGGCGTCATGCGCACGCAGTCCCGACTCGCCCCGACGGCGCGGCCATTGCTGCCCGCCGGCACTATTCAGGTGATTACGGAGCATTCGCCGTGGGCCGCGAACCGTCTGCGCCCGACCATCGCCGTGCTGCTGATCTCTTCCTTGAGCGTGTTGATCCTGATCGGTCTTTTTGAGCTTAACGATCCCTCATTTAAATCGGAGCGGCACATCGCACGCTATCTCGCGCTCCCGGTCCTCGGTGCGATACCTGATGCCGGACCGCTGCTACGAACGCTGCCGGATTTGCCGGATTGCGGGTCAACTGACTGACGCGATGGTCGACGCCTAACCATGAAGGGTTCTCTGATGAAAAGCGGTATCGGATCTTACCTGTACGCGGGCCTGTCATGCGTTCTTGCCGTCATGGCCGCACCAGCCGTATCGGATCAGTATGTGTTGACTTGGGAGCCGGTTAATGATGCTCGCATCACCGGTTACACCATTTATCGCGGCGCCGAATCCCGTATCTACGATTACTCGGTGAGCGTCGGCAATCAAACGACGTTCACCTTCACCGACCTCGATCCCGCTACGGTTTATTACTTTGCCGTTAGGGCAAATAGCAGATCCGGCGCGGCTTCCGATTCTTCCAACGAAATCACATCCGGATATTTTCGATACGTCTTCGGGATGGGCGCCAGCCCCGAGCACAGCGGTCAACTGGAAGTCGTCAACCTGAGTCGGATATTCGAGCAGAACGTCCGCTCCGGCTGGTCAGCCTACAATGAACTTAGTGGCGAGGCGCGCGTCGCCACCGGCGACATCGATGGCGACGGGAGAGATGAGATCGTCATCGGTTTTGCTCCGGTCAACCAAACCGGCATACCGGGCGGCCGTTTCCAGATTCTCGATGACGATTTCTCTCACTTGCTCTGGGGTCAGGTCGACTGGTCGGACTACAATGCCGCGAGCGGCGAAACGCGTCCCGCTATCGGTGATATCGATGGCGATGGGAAAGATGAGATCATCATCGGGCTCGGGCAAGGTGGAGACGGGAAAATGGCGATCTTTCGTTTGACGGATCGCGCGCTCGCGCCAATCGGCTGGGCCGACATCAACTGGCCGGAATACGGCCAGGCGAATGGTGAAACCTGGCCTGCCCTGGGTGATATCGATGGTGACGGACGGGATGAACTGGTGATTGGTCTGGGCGGCGGCGGCTTCGGAACCTTTCTGGTCAAGAACGGCTTCGATGCGGCGCGCCTGACCGCAGGAGTCGATCCGTGGCTCGACGAGGTTCAGGGGAACCTGTCATGGGCCGAATACGCTAATCAAGTGGGAGAAACACGGCCTGCCCTTGGTGATCTCAGTGGCGATGGCAACCAGGAAATCGTCATCGGTCTTGGACCCGCCGGTGGCGGCACGATCGAGGTTTTTGATTATGTTCAGTCCGCGGTTGTCCACATGGCATCGGCGGGTGTGCACTGGCCCGATTACAACATCGCCAATGGTGAGACCCGCCCTGCGATCGGAGACATCGACGGTGATCAGCGCGGAGAGATTCTCGTTGGCCTGGGCGCCGGCGGCGGCGGCTATGTCGATCTGTTCGACGATGCGCAGACGCAATTTCTCAATCTCGACAGTTTACGGTTAGGCACTGCCGCCTATCAGGCTGAAAATGGCGGATTTTGGCCGGCCGTCAAACAAGAGCACGACGCCCCGCCCGAACCGCCTGTCACCTATCTACTCAGCGTGCTGAAGAACGGCACCGGCAGCGGGGTTGTTGCCGGCGGCGGTCGTTATCCGGTCGGCACCACCGTGACCCCGACCGCAACTGCCGGGGACGATTCAACCTTTAACGGCTGGACTCCGAGCAGTTGTGGCACGTCTTTCGCGCTCGGCACGGACACAACATGCACGGCCGCCTTTACGTTGCGCCCCAAACATACACTGACCGTCACCCGCAGCGGAAGCGGTGACGTGACCAGTACACCGCGTGGAATTAACTGCGGGAGTGATTGCACGGAAGCTTATGTCAGCGGCACCGTTGTCACCTTACTGCCTGTCCCGGCCGGCGCATATCGGTTTTCCGGCTGGAGCAATGCCTGCACCGGGACGGGAGCCTGTGTGATCGCGATGAGCGCTGCTAAGAGCGCCAGAGCGACCTTTACGGCGATGCCCAAATACACCTTGACTGTTAAACGCAGCGGCAGCGGTACGGTGACAAGTGCGCCGGCAGGGATCGCCTGCGGCAGCGACTGTAAGGAGGTTTATCTCAGCGGCACCGCGGTCGCACTGACCCCCACACCCACGACCGGGTACCTGTTTTCGCGCTGGAGCGGCGCCTGCACCGGGACGGGCCCCTGTACCGTGACCCTGTCGGGAAACAAGACGGCGACCGCCTACTTCATTCGGAAATAGGGCTGGCGACACACGCTCGCCCCCAGCGACGACACCGCCTGACTGACACCCGCCGGCTGTGCTAGGGTTATTCTCGCGTAGCCCCCCAACGCCGCGGATACCTGACCCGGAGGCCCCATGCTGACACTGCGAATCAATGGTACCGAGCACCAACTGGACCTGGACCCGGCGATGCCACTGTTGTGGGCGATCCGCGAGCATGTCGGTTTGACTGGAACCAAGTACGGGTGCGGCATGGCCCAGTGCGGAGCCTGTACCGTATTTCTTAACGGGGCGCCGGTGCGCTCCTGCTCCACCCCCGTGTCGGTCGCTGCCGGCGGGGAGGTCGTGACGATCGAAGGACTGGTCAAGGGGCTTGGCGTCGGCGCTCTCGGCAAGGTTGGTCAGGCGGTGCGCACCGCCTGGCTGGAGTTGGACGTGGTGCAGTGCGGATTCTGTCAATCCGGCCAGATCCTTGCCGCCACCGCCCTGCTCGCCGAAAACCCTGACCCGACCAACGCGCAGATCGACGCTGCCATGTCCGGCAACCTCTGCCGCTGCGCCACCTATGCCCGCATCCGCGACGCCATCCGGCGCGCCGCCGACGCCTTGGTGTAATGGGAGAAGCGACGATGAAAACCACCAACCACCAGATGGCAACCATCGCCCCCGACACCATCGAGAACGCGGGGCGCCGCACCTTCTTAGAAGCCGGGATCGCGGCCGGCGCCGGACTGCTGCTGGGACTGCGCATCGGCCCGGTCCCCGCGGCCGACACCGGCCATGCCGGGACGGCTCCGGCCGCGGCGGCGACCTTCGCACCCAACGCCTTCGTGCGCATCGGCACGGATGACACCGTGACCGTCATCGTCAAGCACCTGGAGATGGGCCAGGGCACCTTTACCGGACTGCCTACCCTGGTGGCCGAGGAACTGGATGCGGCCTGGGACCAGATCCGGGCGGAGGGCGCCCCGGCCGACGCGACGCGCTACAACAATCTCCTCTGGGGCAGCGCCCAGGGGACCGGCGGCAGTACCGCCCTCGCCAATTCGTTCGAGCAACTGCGCAAGGCCGGCGCCGCCGCCCGCCAGATGCTGGTCGCCGCGGCGGCGCAACGCTGGCAGGTCCCGGCCGCCGAGGTCCAGGTCAAGGACGGTGTGATCAGCCATCATGCCGGCCACAGTGCGCGCTTCGGCGAACTGGCTGAGGCGGCGGCCAGACTGACGGTTCCCACGGAAGTCCGGCTCAAGGACCCGGCTCAGTTCAAACTCATTGGCCAACCGGGGCTGCACCGCACGGACGGGCCGTCCAAAACGGACGGCAGCGCCCTGTTCACCCAGGATGTGCGCCTGCCCGGTCTGCTGACCGCGCTGGTGGTACACCCACCCCGCTTCGGTGCCCGGGTCAAGCGCATCCATGACACCGAGGCCCGCGCCATTCCGGGCGTCGAGCGGATCGCCGAAATCCCGAGCGGGGTGGCGATCATCGCCCGTGACTTCTGGACAGCCCGACGCGCCCAAGACACCCTGCGGGTGGATTGGGACGAAACCGACGCCATGACCGAGGGCACCGCCGAGATCCTGGCACGCTATCGGGAACTGGCCAAGTCGCCCGGCGCCATCGCCCGCCAGGACGGAGACGTGGACGCCGCGCTCGCCGGTGCCGCCCAGGTCATCGAGGCCGAGTACAGCGTTCCCTATCTGGCCCATGCCGCCATGGAGCCGATGAACTGCGTCATCGAGCCCACGGATCACGGCATCCGGGTCTGGAACGGCGAACAGTTCCAGACCGGCGATCAGGCGGCCCTGGCCAAGGTCTTCGAACTCGCTCCCGAGCAGATCGAGATCCGCATGTTGTTCGCCGGCGGATCATTCGGTCGGCGCGCCAACCCGGCGTCGGACTATCTGATCGAAGCGGCGCACTGTTACCTGGCCCTGCGCGCCCGGCTGCCGGTTAAACTCCAGTGGACCCGCGAAGACGACATGCGGGCCGGCTGGTACCGGCCGCTGTATCTGCATCGCATCCGCGCGGGGATCGACAGCAAGGGCCGACCGGTCGCCTGGGACCAGCGCATCGTGGGTCAGTCCATCATCGCCGGGTCGGCTTTCGAGCCCATGCTGATCACGGACGGGGTGGACCAGACCTCCGTGGAGGGCGCCGCCAACCTCCCCTACGCCGTTCCACACTTCCGGCTGGACCTGCACTCGCCGCAGCTGCCGGTCCCGGTCCAGTGGTGGCGCTCAGTCGGGTCCACCCATACCGCCTTTGCCGGGGAGTGCATGATCGACGAACTGGCCGTGGCGGCCGGCCAGGACCCGGTCGCCTATCGCCTGCGCCTGCTGAAGAACCACCCACGTCACCTGGGCGTGCTGAAACTTGCGGCGGAGAAGGCCGGCTGGGGCCAGTCCCTGCCCAAGGGCCGCGGACGCGGGGTGGCGGTCCATGAATCCTTCGGGACCACGGTCGCGCAGGTGGCCGAGGTCACGGTGCGCAAGGGCGGCCAATTCCGAGTGGACCGGGTGGTGATCGCGGTGGACTGCGGCCTCGCCGTCAACCCGGACGTGATCCGCGCCCAAATGGAAGGCGGCATGGGCTTCGGGCTCTCCGCGGCCCTGCTCGGCGAAATCCGCATCGAGCAGGGATCCGTGATCCAGTCGAACTTCCACGACTATCAGATCCTGCGCATCGACCGGATGCCGGAGGTCGAGGTGCACATCGTCCCCTCGGCGCAGCCGCCCACCGGGGTCGGCGAACCAGCGACACCCGTCATCGCCCCGGCGGTAGCCAATGCACTCTTCGCGGTCACCGGACAGCGACTGCGCAGCCTGCCGCTGCGCTTGTCCCCGTAGGGTTCGCTCCGCGGACCGACGCCCGCCATGACCGCCGAACCCGATGATCTCTTTGAGAATATCGCCACCTGGCACGCTCAAGGGAAACGCGTCGCCCTGGCGACCCTGGTGCGCGGCGGGTCCTCATTACGCCCTATCGGCAGCCAACTGGCAGTGGCGGATGACGGCACCTTTCGCGGCTCGATCTCCGGCGGCTGTATCGAGAGCGCGGTCATCGCGCAGGCACTGGCGTCGATCGCCGACGGTCAACCGCGCCTGCGTGACTTCGTCATCGGCGACCCGGACGCCGCGACGGCCGGGCTCGCCTGCGGCGGACGCGTTCAGGTCTTCATCGTGCGGATCGACCCGACCGGCGCGTTCGAACACCTGCTCACCGCGCACCGGGCGCGGCGTCCCGCGGCACTGGTCACACGCCTGGCCGACGGCGCCATGGTGATGGTCGACGATGACACCCTGGATGGCGACCTGCCGCTGACTCCGCCGCTGCTCGACCGGGTTCATGCGCACATCGCGGCGGAACGCAGCGGCCTGCTGGAAACCGACCCGGCGCTGCTCGTGCAGGTCGCTGCACCCATGCCGCGCCTGCTCCTCATCGGCGCCGTGCACATCGCCCAGATACTCGCACCCATGGCCCGACTCGCTGGCTTCGCGGTGATCGTGATCGACCCGCGCCCGGCCTTTGCCGACCCGGCACGCTTCCCTGGGATCGCGCTCATCACCGACGCGCCGGAGGCCGCCCTGCTGCGCCTGGCGCCAGACCCACGCACGGCGGTCGTCGTCCTGGCGCACGATCCGCGACTGGATGACCCCGCACTCACGGCGGCGCTCGCCAGCCCCGCTTTCTATATTGGCGCACTCGGCAGCCGCCGCACCCAGGACCAGCGGCTGGAACGCCTGCGCAGGGCCGGACTGGCGACACAGACATCGCGCATCCACGGGCCGGTCGGACTCGACTTGGGCGGCCGCGCACCGGCCGAGATTGCGGTGGCCATTCTGGCTGAGATCATCCAAACCCGTTATCCGGGCAACAGCGGTCGACGCTGATCGCTCTTTCCAGGCTGAGCACAGATCAACGGGGCGACATCGGCGACACCAATGAACCTCGATCAGGGGCACCGGATCGCGGCACTGGTCCTCGCCGCCGGGGCTTCCACGCGGATGGGTGGACAGCACAAGCTGCTGCGCCTGATCGATGGGGTGCCGATGGTGCGACATGCCGTGGCGGCGGCCCTGGGCGCGCGCTGCGCCCAGGTGCTGGTGGTGACCGGCGGCGCGGCCGCGGCGATTGAGGCCGCGCTGGTCGGCGAACCGGTGTCGATCGTGCGCAACACCGAGTATGCGAACGGTCTGTCGACCTCCTTGCACTGTGGTCTGACCGCGCTGCCGCCGGACACCGCGGCGGTCGTCATCCTGCTCGCGGACATGCCGCGGGTCAGATCCGCACACATCGACCGGATCATCGCCGCCTTCAACCCCGCTCACCCCGCGATCATCGTCCCGACCCACGGCGGCCGTCGCGGTCATCCGGTGCTGTGGCCGCGCTGTCACTTCGCGGCGCTGCAACGGGTCGTCGGCGACACCGGCGGGCGAACGCTGCTCGACGCGCTGCGCGGCGACCTGATCACGGTCGCCTTCGACACCGATGCGGTGCTGACTGACATTGATACCCCGGACGATCTGGCGGAACTGAGTTCTCAAAGGAAGCAGGTATACTGAACAGAACAGTTCGCTTCCAGTCGCCAGCCTCCGCGGCTCAGCATGACCGCGAAAGTCACGCACCGGCCCCGTGAGAGCGGCCTCCGGCCGCGATGAGGCCTTGCGCGATCCTGGCCATCGGCGTTTCACCCCGGCACCGTGTCGCGGCCGGAGGCCGCTCCCACGGGAGCCGGTCATGGTGCAAGCCACGGCATGCCCGTTGCGGTGACACGCGAAACCACGGCCCCGCTCTTTATGGATCTGGAACTTCCGGCGGGTGCGCGCTTCGCGCAGCCCTTCCACTGGAGCACAATTCTTTCATCTGCTTTTTCATCTTCACGGAGCTTCAATGCAGAATTTCACGTTCCACAACCCCACGCGCATCCTCTTCGGCACCGGGCAAATCGCCGCGATGAATCAGGAGATTCCCACAGGTGCGCGGGTGCTCATCACCTACGGCGGGGGTAGTGTCGTGAAATCCGGCACCTTGGCCGAGGTCAGGGTGGCGCTCACCGACTTCACCCTCCTGGAATTCGGCGGCATCGAGCCCAACCCCACCTATGAAACCCTGATGCAGGCCGTCGCGCTCGCCCGCCGGGAACAGGTCAACTTCCTGCTCGCCGTCGGCGGGGGCTCGGTGATCGACGGGACCAAGTTCATCGCCGCGGCGATTCCCTTCGACGGGGAGCCTTGGGACATGCTCGCCAAGCAGGTGCCCATCACCGCCGCCGTTCCCTTCGGCACCGTGCTGACACTGCCGGCAACCGGCTCGGAGATGAACAGCTTCTCGGTCATCACCCGCGCCGCCACCCAGGACAAACTGGGTTTCGGAAATCCGCTGGTCTTCCCGCGGTTCTCGGTGCTGGATCCGACCAAGACCTACACGCTCCCGCCGCGTCAGGTCGCCAACGGTGTCATCGATGCCTTCGTCCACATCACCGAGCAGTACTTAACCTATCCGGTCGACGCCAAGGTGCAGGATCGGTTCGCCGAAGGCTTGCTGCTCACGCTCATCGAGGACGGGCCCAAGGCCTTGGCAGAGTCCGACAATGACGCGGTACGCGCCAATCTCATGTGGACCGCGACCTTGGCCCTGAATGGACTGATCGGCGCCGGCGTCCCGCAGGACTGGGCCACCCACATGCTCGGTCACGAAATCACCGCGCTGCACGGCCTCGACCATGCGCAAACACTGGCCATCGTCTTGCCGGCCATGTTGCAGGTCAGGCGCCGCGACAAGCGCGAGAAGCTCCTGCAGTATGCTGCACGCATCTGGAACCTCCAAGACGGGGATGCGGACGAGCGCATCGATGCCGCGATCAGCCGGACCCGTGACTTCTTTGAATCACTGCGGGTCCCGACACGGCTGCGCGGTTACGGCATCGGTGGGGAGGCGATCCCGCCGCTGCTGCGGGCGCTTGAACGCCACGGTATGACGGCGCTCGGTGAGCGGCAGAACGTCGATCTGGAGCAATCACGACAGGTCCTGGAGTTGGCCTGCTAGGACCGTAAACAAAACGCATTGCATGAACGGACAGAGTGGCTGAGTTCCCAACACCGGGGAGGCTTTGGGATCAAACCCGCAAATTTTGAACGCCGACTACACGCGGGAATAAAAGGGTATTATTGTTAATCTGACGATTGCGTGTCCACGCGGGCATAGTGCCAGGGCGCTCAATCATCGGGCGCCTTTGCCTTCATGTGGCAACACCGCCACCAGCGTGGTGCCGTCGACCGCGCGAGGTACGGATTCGCAGAGACGCGATCGGCGACACAACGGATTTTGATCCAAGATTGGCGGTGTCCTCATGACCTCCTCCCCCGTCCGCCTGGCACTATTACTGGCGACCTTTGTCGTCCTGTCGGTTGGCTTGTTCAACCTGCGCCCGACGACGCTGGAACCGATCCGCATCGGGGCGGTCCATGCCTTGTCTGGCGTCATGGCCGAGAGCGAACGCGGACTGGTCGATGCGGTGCGGCTCGCCGTGGATGAGATCAACCGGGACGGCGGACTGCTGGGGCGGCGCGTGGAATTGATCGTTGCCGACAGCCAGTCGGATTGGACGGTGGCGGCGAACCAAGTCGAGCGGCTGATCCTGAACGACGGTGTGAGCGCCCTATTCGCCTGCTGGACCTCGGCCTGCCGCCAGGCTGTCAAGCCAGTGGTTGAGAAACACCATCACCTGCTGTTTTACCCGCTGCAGTACGAGGGTCTGGAACAGTCGCCCAACATTGTTTACATGGGTTCGGCGCCCAACCAGCAGATCATCCCGGGCGCCCGCTGGGCGCTGGACCACTTCGGGCACCGGATTTATCTGGTGGGTTCCGATTACGTCTTCCCGCGGACCGCCAACCAACTGATTCGCGATCTGGTCATTGCCGCGGATGGCGACATCGTCGCCGAACGCTATCTGCCGTTGGATGCCACCGCGTTTGCCGACATCGCCGCGGACATCCGCCATCAGGCGCCGGACGCGGTGCTCAACACCCTGAACGGGGCTGCCAACCGGCATTTTTTCGCTGCCTTGGCAACCGCGGAGGTCAACGCGGTGCCGGTGGTTTCGTTCAGCATGGCCGAGCCGGAACTCCAATCGATACGGACCGCGCATGTCCACGCCGCGCATTACGCGGTCTGGGGCTATTTCCAGAGCCTGCCGCACGCGGCCAACCGGCGCTTCGTTGCCGATTTCAGGCAGCGCTTCGGACCCGAACGCGTCATCAGCGATCCGGTCGTGACCAGTTATGATGCCGTCAGACTCTGGGCCGCCGCGGTCCGCGCGGCCGGCACGCCCGATCCGGCACAGATCAATCGCTCCATCGGACGCATGAGTGTGGATGGCCCGTCCGGAATCGTCGCGGTCGACGCCGCCACCCGTCACCTCTGGCGGCGGGTTTATGTGGGAAAGGCCCGGGACGACGGGCAGTTCGATGTCACCGAGATCTCCGAGGCACCCGTCCGCCCGGTGCCCTTCCCACCCTACCGCAGCCGTGACGAATGGCTGGAACTGGTTCAGACACTCCTGGCTGCTGCGGATCTGCCCCATCCCAAGGACGTCGGGGGGGTGTGGTGAAACCGCTCAGCCTGCGGCTTCGTCTTGCCCTTGGCTTTCTGATCGTCGCCCTGCTCCCGCTGGCTGGTTTAGCCTGGTTTTACCTGTATATCTTCGAGCAATCGCTCACCGCGGTGGCCTTGCAGAACATCGCGTCGATTGCCGACAAAAAATCCGATCAGATCAACAGTTACATCAGCGAACGCCTGGCCGATGCGCGCTCATTCGCCGGCCAGGATCGGGTGCGCGCGGCCTTGCCGGCGCTCGCCGCGGACTTTCGCCGCGGCGGCCTCACCGCGACCCGTGACACGGCGGCGCGCTACCGCGTGCCATTCGCGACACTGCGCGAACAAGGCGAATACCATGATGTGTTGCTGATCGACGACCAGGGCAACGTCGTCTTCTCGCTGCGCGCCGAAGCCGACCTGGGTACCAACCTGCTGGATGGTCCTTATCGCGAGAGCGGGCTGGCCGCCGGCTTCCGCCAGGCCATGACCTTTCTGCACATCGATCTGAGCCGATTCGCACCCTACGCGCCGTCCAAGAATGCGATTGCCGCCTTCATCGTCGCACCGCTGCTGGACCATGGCCGACCGATTGGCGCCTTGGCGCTCCAGGTCAATCTGGCCACCCTGATGCCGGTGGTGGCGGATCGCACGGGTCTCGGCCGCACCGGCGAGACGGTCCTGGCGGTGCAAGATGGGCACGGTGTCCGCTACACCATCCCGCTGGCGCGGATGCCAGGTGCGCCGTTCACCAACGTGATCCCGCTCGCGCAGGCCGCCGAACCGATGCGCCGGGCACTGACCGGAAATCAAGGTCGGGGGTTGGTGCACGACTATGCCGGTCGCGAGGTCGCCGCCAGTTGGCACTATTTGCCGGCCCTGGGCTGGGGGATGGTGGTCAAAATCGACACCGACGAAGTGCTTTCGCCCTTGCACGCCACCCAACGGACGACCGTGCTGGCATTCGCGTTCTTCGTGCTGCTGTCGGCCGGCGCCGCCCATAGTCTCGGGCGTCGCTTCATGCGCACCGAGACCGCACTCGGCCGGTCGCTTGAGCAGTTGCACGATGCGCAACGCATCGCGCGGCTCGGCAGTTGGCGGCTCAACCTCAAGACCCGCCGACTGGATTGGTCAGACGAAGTCTTCCGTATCTTCGAACTGGACCCGACCCGCTTCGGCGCCAATTACCAGAGCTTTCTCGATGCCGTCCATCCGGATGACCGGGAACGCGTCGACCAGGCGTACCAAGCCTCGCTCACCAGCCGGAAACCTTATGCGATCTCCCATCGCCTGCTGTTTGCCGATGGTCGGATCAAGCATGTCCATGAGCACGGCGAGACCCTCTATGCTCCGGACGGCACCCCACGGGTCTCGCGCGGCACCGTACAGGACATCTCCGAACTGCGCCGCGCCGAGGACGCCTTACAACTCTATGCCAACATTTTCGAGCATAGCGGCGAGGCCATTCTGGTCACCGACCACGACAACCGCATCATTGCCATCAATCCGGCCTTCTCCCGGCAGACCGGCTATCGCCTGGAAGATGTCGCCGGAAAAAATCCCAGTCTGCTCTCGTCCGGCCGCACCCCGCCCGACACCTACCGGAACATGTGGACCGCACTCGCCGAGAGCGGCTATTGGCAGGGTGAACTCTGGGATCGCGACCGTCACGATGAAATCTATCCAAAATGGGCGGCCATCTCGGCCATCCGCGACGAGCACGGCGCCGTCACCCACTATATCGCCAGTTTCACCGACATCAGCGAGCGCAAGGCCGCCGAGGCACGGATCGAGCACCTCGCGCATCACGACAGCCTCACGGGTCTGTTCAATCGCTACAACCTGGAAATCCGCCTGTCGCAGGCGCTGCTCTCGGCCCACCGTGAAGGCAGCGTGCTGGCGGTCTTGTTCATCGACCTCGACCGCTTCAAAGTGATCAACGACACGCTGGGCCACCAGATCGGCGATCTGCTGCTGGTCGAGGTGGCCCGCCGCCTGAAACTCTGTGTGCGGGAGAGTGACATCGTCGCCCGCCAGGGCGGTGACGAGTTCGTCGTCGTGCTGACCGGCCTGGAGAGCCCGGAAGGCGCCTCACCGCTGGCCGCCAGGATCCTTCACGATCTCAACGCGCCCTATCACATCAACGGCGACCGGCTTTACACCAGTCCGAGCATCGGGATCAGCATCTATCCGGACGACGGCATAGACGCCGGTATCCTGATGAAAAACGCCGACACCGCGATGTATCACGCCAAGGAACAGGGGCGTAACAACCTGCAATACTTCACCGCGGCACTCAACGCGGCGGCCGGTGAGCGCCTGTTGCTGGAGCGCGAATTGCGGATCGCCATCGAGGAGAAACAATTCGAACTGCACTATCAGCCGCAGATCGCGGCCCAGTCCGACCGATGCGCCCGACCCTGCGCCATGGAGGCGCTGATCCGCTGGCGGCATCCGCGGTGCGGCCTGGTCGGGCCAGCCACATTCATCCCCATCGCTGAAGAAACCGGATTGATCCAAACCATCGGGGACTGGGTACTGGACGAAGCCTGCCGCCGTTTCGCGCAGTGGAAAGCGGCCGATATCGGCCCTAAACGGGTCGCGGTGAATCTGTCGGCCCAGCAGTTGAGCGACCCCGCTCTGGTCACCAAGGTCGCTGCCGTGCTGCAACGCTATGGCCTGCGGGACAATGAACTGGAACTTGAGATCACCGAATCGGTGGCAATGAGCGATCCGGTCAGCGCCGGCAAGACGCTGCACGCCCTGCGCAACCTCGGCGTGACGCTGGCGATCGACGATTTCGGCACCGGTTACTCGTCGCTGGCCTATCTGAAGCGCCTGCCGATCCAGGTGCTGAAACTCGACCGTGAGTTCGTCCGCGACATCGAAAGCGACGAGAACGACGCCGCGATCAGCGCCGCCACCCTCGCCCTGGCCCATAGTCTGGGTCTGATCGTGGTCGCCGAGGGCATCGAGACGGAAGGTCAGAGCCGGTTCCTGAAGGCGCATGGCTGTGACCTCTTGCAGGGGTATCTCTACGGCAGGCCAGCGTCGGCCGAAGCCTGGACCGAGTGCTGGACCGCAGATCGGTAAGCGCGCGAAAAATCCGATGGATGGTCTCCCGGACCAGAGTGTTTTTCACAGCAATTCGGGCGCTCCGTCTTTGAGAACTTGTTCGGCGACAGGACCGAAGAACTGGCGGGTCATGGAAAAGAATTGACTCAGGCGTCCATTGGTCGGCAACAGGTCCACCGCCGCCAGATGATAGACACTTTGATCGTCGTCCAGGTGCTGCTGCAACAAGCGGTCGAGTTCATCCCACCAGCGTCTGCGGCGATTGACGAGAAAAGGGCTATTCAAATTCAGCAGATCACGAGTGTATCGCGCTTTGTCTTGGTCAGCCGGATCGAGCCCGTTAGCCGGCTCAACCCGTCCATCCGAGAAATAGGCGAAAAATCGTGAGCAATCAGGGTCCAGACAGGACAAGAACAACTGGCCGTCGTAATCGCTACCTTTGGCGTGCCCACCAAAGACCTCTTCAGTACGCAATGCCTGAAGGTCAACATTAGACAAGGCGCTGACAACAAGATTGGCGTATAAAAATGTGTCGGCAGGAAATTGGCACTTGGGCCTTACATGCTCGATGTGATAATCCATTCCCTCTCGATCGGAACGAATCTCGGAATAGGCACATAGCATATACTGTTCGGACAAGAGCCAGTTTTTGAGCTTGGGTTTGTGTCCGAAGCTCGACCAGCGGGTCTCGGCGTCATGTGGTGTTACTGGCGGTTTTTCGTTTGCCTTATTAAGATCGTAGGTTCCCTGACCCAGCTTCTTAATCGGCTTCATCGCTTGAGTGCCTCTTGACGCTTGATACTCCGCTCGATGCGTTGGAGCTGTGGATGATCCCGGCGCAGTTGATCCTGCAAGCGATGAAGCAACCTGTGCGCCTCGACTGTTGCGTATTGACCTTGATCCACCAGTTCCACCAGGCGCTGGAGGTCCGGTCGCTCCTTGATCGGCGGCTGGGGATCGACCATCATGATGCTTTCCAGTACGTCACTGCTGATTTCACCATACGAGGCTGCAAGTGGAATGCTTGCAACATAGTCTCCCTTCCTGTTTTTCCCCAAGGTGCGAATGCGCTCTTTATGGATCGATGTCAGGACCTGTGGGCTGTGGGTGGTGACAATAAACTGAATTTTCGGAAACGCCTCCTGGAAGTTGCCAACAACCACTTGCTGCCATTGCGGATGGAGATGCATATCGATCTCGTCGATCAGCACAATGCCTTCAGTCTTAAGCGGCGCATCGGCAACCAGATGGGGGTTCAGGCGAACGCAGCGATAAGCGATATCGCCGGCCATAGCGATCAGGTTACGCTGGCCGTCGCTGAGCTGATCGACCTTCAGCTCGCCCAGCTCCGGATGCGACATGACCAGTGTCTGATTCGTTGGGCTGTACCGCAACCCCGTCCAACCAGATCTTGCCATGATACTATCAACCGAGCCGGAAACAGCCGTGAGGATCTCGCTGTATGGAGTGCTGGCTTCAAACAAACCCTGAAAATTCAGGCGCTCCAGGGTCTTCGTCTTTTGCTCGAAGTCGGCGGCATAATTCGAGAAGAACCAGTCCAAGAACGGACCATAATCGGACGCGGAGTCCAGACACCCTAGATAAGCGTAGGTGCGGGAGAAAATAGAGCTCTTAGACTCGCGGTTGAGCGTCAGTTTGCGCCGCTTCCAAAGTCGACCAGTGCCGTAATACGCAAGAATTGGAAGTCTCAACTCCTTGCTATCCTCACTGTCGCTTTCGTCATTCAGTCTGATTCTAGACTGATAGGCGGACCCTATCTCGATCAAGGGCCTAGCGTCTCTAATTGTCGTCTTCGAGCCTGCACTGACTTTCTCGCGGGAACGGGACCAAGCAACTTCGCTGCCATCAATGATGGCGCTAGCGGATATCACTGAAGGTAGCCTTGGCTCCATACTCCGACGAGGTGCATCCCCCGTCGGAGAGGTCATTACATCATTGATGTCAATGCCGGAACCCGTCATCGTGCCGGTTACAACATCGAAAGCACTCACATAGGGCCACAAGGCGATGCGAATCGCATCGAGAACAGCAGTCTTGCCCTGACCGTTGGGCGCCACAAGCACGGTCAGTTGTTCATCCAGTGTAACCGTGAGGTCATCGAAACACCGGAAATTCTGTAACCTTATCCGGGCCAGCTTCATAGGGGCTGCTCTTGATCCGATCGCTTGTGCATCAAAAAGCCACCACCACTTCCGCACGCAGGAAATAGGACTCATCCCGACGGTTACGGGCGTAAAAGTCCCCAGGGGCCAGATACTCCGCGACCAGATGGCCGGAGAGATACTTGTTGAACTTGGTCTTGACCCAGCCGGTGAACAAATGGCCACGGAAGCTGCCGTCGTGGCTGATGTTGTAGTATTGGCTCGCGGTGCGCACACTTTGCTGGTCGGCCCACAGGGCGTGGTAGTCGAGCAGCACTTCGGTGGTCGGATGGACCTTGGCCAGCCAGCCGACGTTCAGGCGGACCAAGTTGGTTGCCTGGCCGACCCGGCTGTCCAGCGGCCATTGATAGATCATCAACTCGCTCCACTGGGGCCAGCGGCCCCAGAGCGGATCGAATGACTCATTGGTCTTGCTGTCCGGATCGTCACCCGTGAGGTATTCCAAATCCGCATGCACGCGGTTGGCCAATGGATCATTGAAGGCATAGGTGAGACGCCCGTTGAAACCGAACGCTGAGATATTCTGACGCGGGGCGCCCAGGGTGACGCGGTTCGCGCCCCACTCACCCGCCGCCTCGGCCCTCAGGTTCCAGTTCGGCGTGAGCTTGGAGTCGATGCGGGCACCCACGGCATACACCTGACCGTCGTCCGACGGCGAGGGGAAAGGGTAGCCGTTGTTCACCCGCATGTTGTTCAAGGTGTAGTTCGGGTCATTGCCCTTGTAGATGAAATAGCCATCCAGGTCGGTATCCTTGATCAATGACTTGTTGCGGGCGTAGAGAATCCCGCCTTCCTCATACTGTTCGGTCTGGTCTTCGATGGTGCCGTTCAATGGCGTGGGGAAGCGGTCCGTGTTGGGGTAATTATTGATGTAGATCAGGTCGAAGGTGGTCTTGATCGCGTCCGCCGCGTAGGTCGCCCGCGCGGCATCCATGTAAATGGTGCGCGATCCGTCGATCGGCGTACCGTCCAACACCAGCCAGCCGTTGCCGAGGATAAGGTCCTGACGCCCGGCCTTGAGTGAGAATCCACTGTCGAAGATCTTCTTGAAGTCCAAGGTCAGCGAATCGAACAGGATACCACCGCTGTACCACTTCTCGAATCCATATCCGGGCGCAAAGGCGCTCTCCGGGGGCAGCGTGTAATGACGGCCTTCCCACATCAACCGGGCGGCCAGGGCGAAATGCTCGCTGGGGGCATATTGACCCCAGCCGCGAAAACGGTAGCGCTGAAAGACTCGGTTAGCGGTGGGGTTTTGTTGACCCGTGACATTCCCCGTGGGCGTCAGGCGCTGGTCGTTGAGCCCGATATTCTCGATGTACTCTTCGCGCAGGCGCATATCGGCCCCCGCACTGAATGCACCCCAGGTTTGGTCGGCGGTAGCCGGCGCGGTCGCAACGACGCCGAATGCACCCAATGCGATGGCCGCGGCGGCGGCTCGGGTTGTATTAGAGTTCATCTTCCACCTTTTGTTCTTCAATGGCCCAGGCACGGTCCTCCGCCGTCACTTCATCGACAGCGGCGTTACGCCGCAGGATGCCGTAGAGGACGCTCACCGCGGCAACCGCGATGCAGCCCAGGAAGGCAGCCAGGACCAGGGGATCAGCGATACCGAGCATGGGTGTCTCCGGTCGGTTCAGACTTACGGGTTGTGGCTTGGGGAGCCGCGTACTGGGGGAAACACCGACGCAGATGCTGCGGATCGGATGCCTTGGTAATAGCGCTGACCAGGATCAGGGTCAGAATCGCCAGCGGCAACGCGATGATGATCGGGTCCACCGACGGCCAATTGGGATAGTCCGCCAGGAGGCTGGTCTTACCGCCGGTGACCAGTTGTACCAGCCCGATGGCGCTCGCCTCCTTGGCCTTGACCAGCAGGAGCCAGAACAGCGAGACCAGCATCCCAACCGTCATGGACGCCAGGGCACCGGCACGGGTTGCCCGCCGCCAGAAGAGACCGCCGATATAGGCCGGCAGGAAGGTCGCGGCACAGAGACCGAAGAAGATCGCGGTAAAGCGGGCGATCACGTAATCCTCGCGCACGTTGTAGCTGATGCTCACGGACACCAACAGGCCGATGACGATCGCGATGCGCATGGCCAATACGCTCGGCTCAGTGCCGTGCTGGCCGGTGATGCGTTCATAGAGATCACGCCCGGCGGCGGTGCCGATGGTGTGGAACTGACTCGACATCGTGCTCATGGCCGCCGCCAGCAGGGCCAGGAAGAACACCAGTCCGAACCAGCGCGGCAGGGCCGTGTTGATGAAGGTCGGAATGATCTGGTCGGCGTCACCCTTGGCGTAGACCACCGACGGCGCGCGCCCGCTGACCAGGTCCAGAGGGGCGCCCTGGGCGTCCTGAGCAGGCTGATGCGCGGAAACGACCATGGGCGCAGTCGCCGGCTGATTGGTCTTGGGGTTAATGACCGGCTCCCAGCGCCCGGGTGATGTTTCCTTCATCAGCCCAACCAGGGCGTGGTTGCGTTCCGCGTCGATCTCCTTGACCACCTGCCCCTTGAGCAGGGGCCCGTGCTGGGCGAACCACGCATTGGAAAGGCTGCCCACGGCGAAGGGGGTACCGGTCATGAAGAGGATGAAGACCGCCCCGATCGGCACGGCCCGGTCCAGTTCGCGGCGGCTGCGCACCGTCATGAAACGCACCACCAACTGGGGTTGGGCCACGACGCCGATGCCGACCCCCAGGATAATGGCCGTGATCACGGTCCACCACAGGTCATAGCCGGTCGCTCCCCAGCCGAACTTGGGCATGGCGGTCCAGCCCTGGTGACCCATGGCCTGGAGAGGCGCCGGCACCAGATCGGCCATCCCGGTCAGGTACTGGTGCGCCGCGCTGACTCCGCCCAGGCTCGTGTAGGCGAAGAACAGCAGATATGCCATAGCCAGGATCATAATCAACCCTTGGAAGGTGTCGGTGTACATCACCGCCTTGAGCCCGCCGGGAATCACATAGGCCGCGGTGATCAGGGCGAACACCAGCAGGGCCACCTCGAAATCCACTCCGAACTGGGTGGCTGCAAAGACGGCGCCGCCGGTCATCACCGCCGCCGAGTAAAGCGGCATGAAGAGGAAGATCAGCAGCCCGGCGAAAATCTGAATCGCTTTACTCTGGTAGCGTGCGCCCAGCAGCTCCGGGAAGGTGTGAGCACCAAGGTGGTGACCCAGACGCCGGGTCGGCTCGCCGAGCACAGTGAATGCGAGCAGGATGCCCACGCCGATGTTCAGGAAGGTCAACCACAGCAGGCTCATGCCGAACAGGCCGGCGACTCCGCCGAAACCCACGATGGCCGCGGTGGAGATGAAGGTGGCCCCATAGGACACCGCCATGATGACCGGGTGGACTGAGCGCCCGCCCACCAGATAGTCCGCCCCGGTCCGCGTCCGCCGGTAGCCGAGCCAACCCAGATAGACCGTGGTCAGCAGATACCCCAGGATGACGACAATATCGACCCAACCCACCGCAGAATGCCCCGTCATGGATGCCCCCGTTTGCTTATCGTGATGACTGCCCCAACGGGGCGGCGCAAGAATACCCCAGGTTCACCCCTATTTTTCTAGATCCAGCGCAGTTAGATTGCAGATTGATGACGCGGCGAACAGACAAAGTGCCTGGAACCTGCTCCGGAGCCCGGTCCGCGATGCGTACCCTGCAGCCACCGGACCTTCTCACGGGCGGGCGTCGTTGTCGTAATCGAACAATCCGATCGCGACAACGACAACGACAACGACCAGGACAGCGTACTCGGAATCTCGATCACCACATCAGTTTTGATCACACCCGGAACCTGCTGGATCCGGACTACCGGCCTTGCTCCTGAGGGAAACACCGACGCAAATGCTGCGGATCGGATGCCTTGGTCAAAGCGCTGACCAACACCAGGGTCAGGATCGACAGCGGCAACGCGATGATGATCGGGTCCACCGACGGCCAGTTGGGAGAGTCCGCCAGGATGCTGGTCTTGCCGCCGGTGACCAGTTGCACCAACCCGATGGCGCTCGCCTCCTTGGCCTTGACCAGCAGCAGCCAGCACAGCGAGACCAACATCCCGACCGTCATTGAGGCCAGGGCCCCGGCACGGGTCGCGCGCCGCCAGAAGAGGCCGCCAAGATAGGCCGGCAGGAAGCTCGCGGCGCACAGGCCGAAGAAGATCGCGGTAAACCGGGCGATCACGTACTCCTCGCGCACGTTATAGCTGATGCTCACGGCCGCCAGCAGGCCCAGCATGATCGCGATGCGCATCACCAGCACGCTGGGTTCCCTGCCGTGCCGGCCGGTGAGTCGCTCATACAGATCGCGCCCGGCGGCGGTTCCGATGGTATGAAACTGGCTCGACATGGTGCTCATGGCCGCCGCCAGCAGGGCCAGGAAGAACACCAGTCCGAACCAGCGCGGCAGCGCCGTGCTGATGAAGGTCGGGATGATCTGGTCGGCATCGCCCTTGGCATAGACCACCGATGGCGCGCGCCCGCTGACCAGATCCAGGGTCGCGCCGTGAACGTCCTGGGCGGGTTCATGCGCGGCAACGACCATGGGCGCCGTCGCCGGCTGATTGGTCTTGGGGTTGATGACCGGCCCCCAACGGCCGGGCGCCGTTTCTTTCATCAGGCCCACCAGCGCATGACTGCGCTCGGCGTCGATTACCTTGACCACCTGACCCTTGAGCAGCGGCCCATGCTGGGCGAACCAGGCGTTGGACAGGCTGCCGACCAGGTAGGGCGTCCCCACCATCAGCAGGATGAAAATGGCGCCGATCGGCACCGCCCGATCCAGTTCGCGGCGACTGCGCACAGTCATGAAACGCACCACCAACTGAGGCTGGGCCAGCACGCCGATACCGACCCCCAGAATGATCGCCGTGACCACGGTCCACCACAGGTCGTAGCCGGGCGCCCCCCACCCGAACTTGGGCATGGCGGTCCAGCCCTGGTGACCCATGGCCTGCAGCGGCGCGGGCACCAGATCGGCCATGTCGGTCAGGTAACGGTGCGCCGGCTCGACCCCGCCCAGGCTCGTGTAGGTAAACCACAGCAAGTAGGCCATGGCGAGGATCATGATCAGACCCTGAAAGGTATCGGTATACATCACCGCCTTGAGCCCGCCGGGGATCACATAGGCCGCGGTGATCAGTGCGAACACCAGCAGCGCCACCTCGAAATCCACCCCGAACTGGGTGGCGGCAAAGACCGCACCGCCGGTCATCACGGCCGCCGAATAGAGCGGCATAAAGAGGACGATCACCAACCCGGCGAACACCTGGACGCCCTTGCTCTGATAGCGCGCACCGAGCAACTCCGGGAAGGTATGCACGCCCAACCGATGGCCCAGGCGCCGGGTCGGCTCCCCCAGCACGGTAAAGGCCAGCAGGATGCCGATGGCGATGTTGACGAAGGTGAGCCACATCAGGCTCATGCCGAAGAGTCCGGCGACCCCGCCGAAACCCACGATGGCCGCGGTGGAGATGAAGGTCGCCCCATAGGACACCGCCATGATGACCGGATGGACCGAGCGCCCGCCAACCAGATAGTCCGCCGCCGTCCGGGTGCGCCGGTACCCGAGCCAACCCAAATAGCCGGTGATCAACAGATAGCCGATCACGACGACGATATCCACCCAATCAACCGCAGAATGTCCGACCACGATCGTCCCCCTTAGCCTTTGCCATGCGTGTTGCCCCCCGACATTGGCACGGCGGGGCGCGCGCGGCAGAATACACCTGGTTGGCTATCGTGACTTGAATTTTGCGCCGGCCTTGATCGTAATCCCGGCCAGCAGCGTGCGTAGTCAGGGCTTCCAGCCCTGACGGTGTCAGGCCAGGATGGCCTGACTACGCACCCGGCGAGCCCAAGTGGCCGGAATCTTGATCGAAGCCTGTGCGCCGAAGGCCGCTTCCGCGCGGTCGCGGCGCGCTTTCGCGGTAACATACTGGCCCTACGAGGCTGGCGGCTGAGCGCTAACCGCTCTATTTGAGGATAGAACCCCAGCGTTTTCGCTACCGAACACCGAGGATAGCAACGTGGAAAGTTACAAGGTCGTGCGGCCCGAGCATCTCAATCACTTCGGGTATCTGTTCGGGGGCTTTACGCTCATGTGGGTGGACGAGATCTCCTGGATCGCGGCCAGCCGCGACTATCCAGGGTGCAGTTTCGTCACGGTGAGCATGGACAAGGTTGAGTTCCGCCGCGGGGTGCATCAGGGCGCGGTGCTGCGCTTCGACGTGCGCAAGCGTCACGCGGGCAATACCTCGGTGGAATACGAGGTGCAGGTCTACGCCGATGACCTGGAGACCGGCACCGAGGAGGCCATCTTCCAGACCCACATCCGCTTCGTCTGCCTCGACGCCATGGGTAAGAAGACCTTGCTGCCGCGGCGGTGAAGCTCAGGCTTTTTTGCGGTGGACAGTTCCGGTGAAGAGCGCGATCAGTTCAACGCCGCGATGCACCTCCACCTGATAGACCCCGGTCCGGCGGGTCAGGCTGACTTCGCGGGCGACCGCCTCGATGGTGTCGCCGACCGCGGTCGCCTTGAAATACTCCATGTGGGCGCTCAAGGACACGGCCAGCGGTCCGTGTGAGTTGGAGGCCAGGGCGAAGGCCGAGTCGGCCAAGGTGAACAGCAAGCCGCCGTGGGCTGAGCCCCAGTTGTTCAGATGCTCGGGCTTGAGCTGAACCCGCATCCGCGCCTGACCGGGGCCAGTGATCTCGCCCTCGAATCCGAGGGCGGTCATAAAGGGGTCTAAGTGCATCGTCGATCTCCTCATAGACGAGTGGACAGCCGTGCCCACACCGGAGACCCGACAGTGGGGTTCCCGATGTGGACGTTGGCAAGCAACTTTTGAATTCTTACTGCCCGAGCCTAAGCCGCCGGCCGCCCCCAGGGCAGCATGCGCTCCAGGGTGCCGTCGCGGCGGGCGTACTGATGCCACAGTGCAGCGGCAACGTGCAGCCCGACCAGCGAGTACAGGAAGAACTCCATGGGCTCGCCGTGGAAGATGTGCATGGCCTCATTCAGCTGCGCGGAGGGAGCGACCAGTGATGGCAGTTGGGTACCGAAGAAATCGGCAAAGCGGCCTTCCTTGGAAACCACCCGCAAGTATCCGAAGACCGGGATCAACAGGGTGGCGAGGTTGAGCAACAGGTGGGTCAGCTTGGCCGCGATCAGGCTCCATTGGGGGGCGGGTAACGGCGCCGGCTGGGGACTGAGGCGGCTCCAGAGAATGCGCGCGATCACGACCAGGAACAGCAAGATACCAATCGACTCGTGTAAATGGAGCCACTCGGTGCGCAAGGCCGACTCCTTAGGCGCACCGTCGCGCAGACTGTCGGTCACGACGAGTCCAACCAGCATCAGCACGACAGACCAGTGGAAAAGTTGTGAAAGGGTGTTGTAGCGTAATGGGGCGGTGGTTTGGTTCATGGATTCATCCGATCTTCGATGGGTGGTGAAGTCCACAATGATCGCATAGTTATCGGTAAGATGCCGGACCGTTGCCCGATCGACCCATGATGCCCACGAACCATGGCGCGCATCATGACGGCCGCCGGCCTCCCATACGCCACACTTGAGAACATTAGCGTTTTCTACTACTGTTCGACGCTGCCATACCCGCCCGGCGCCACCCCGCCCGCCCGTGCAGCCGACCGCCTTCGCAGGACTCACGACATGACCCGGTTCGTACTCAACCCCGCCCTGAGCTGGCTGACGCCCTTCATGAAATGGGCGCCGGGCCTGACCCGCCGCGATGCCAAGGCCGACCTCATTGCCGCTCTGACCGGCGCCATCGTCGTGCTGCCGCAAGGCGTCGCCTTCGCCGTCATCGCCGGCATGCCGCCCCAGTACGGACTCTACGCCGGCATGATCCCGGCCATCATCGCCGCGCTCTTCGGCTCGTCGCGGCACCTGGTCTCGGGGCCAACCACCGCCGCCTCGGTGGTCCTGTTCTCCGCCCTGTCCGGATTCGCGACACCGGGTTCGGCTGACTACGTGATGTTGGCCCTGACACTCACCTTCATGGTCGGGGTCATCGAGCTCTCCCTCGGCTTGGCGCGGATGGGCGCCCTGGTCAATTTCATCTCACACTCGGTCGTGGTCGGTTTTACCGCCGCCGCCGCCGTGCTGATTGCGGCGAAGCAGCTCAAATACTTTTTTGGCGTCGACATGAACAGTGCCGGACACCTCCATGAGATCCTCATCGAGTTCGGCCGCCATGTGATTGAGATCAGCCCGGCGGAGACCCTGGTCGCCGCGGTGACCCTGCTAACCGGCATCGCGGTCAAACGCTGGGTCCCGCGCATCCCCTACATGATCGTGGCCATGCTGGTGGGGAGCCTGCTCGCGACCGCCATGAACCGGTGGTTCGGTGACTTCTTCGGGGACGCCATCGCCACCGTAGGCGCGCTGCCGAGTACGCTGCCGCCGCTCTCGGCGCCCACCCTGACGCTGGAGAATATCCGCGACCTGGCACCCACGGCGCTGGCGGTCACCCTCTTTGCACTCACCGAGGCGGTCTCGATCGGCCGCTCCCTGGCCGCTCGCGGCGGTTACCGCATCGACGGCAATCAGGAGTTCATCGGCCAGGGTCTGTCGAACATCGCCGGCTCTTTCTTCTCCGGCTATGTGGCGACCGGCTCCTTCAACCGCAGCGGCGTCAATTACGAGGCCGGCGCCCGGACCCCGTTGGCGGCGATCCTGGGCGGTGTGTTCCTGATGGCCATTGTGCTCCTGGTCGCGCCGCTGGCGAGCTACCTGCCCAAAGCGGCCATGGCCGGCGTGCTCTTCCTGGTCGCCTGGGGGCTGATCGACTTCAAGGAGATCCGTCACATCCTGCATTCGTCGATGCGCGAAACCTCAGTCTTTCTGGTCACCTTCGCCGCCGCGCTCTTCCTGGAACTCACCTTCGCCATCTTTGCCGGAGTGCTGCTGTCGCTGGTCCTCTATCTGGAGCGCACCTCGCGCCCGCGCATCGTGACCCGTACACCGGACCCGCGTTCGCCGGGGCGCGCCTTCTCCAGCGATCCCGAGCTCACGCAATGCCCCCAACTGCGCTTCCTGCGGCTTGATGGATCGCTGTTCTTCGGCTCGGTTCCCCATGTCCAGGACGCCTTCGATCGTCTGCGCGCCGAGCATCCCGAACAGAAGCACCTTGCCCTGATCGCCAGCGGGATCAATTTCGTCGACCTCCAGGGCGCGGAAGCCCTGACGGATGAAGCCCAGCAGCGCCGCGCGAACGGAGGCGACATGTATCTGATCAAGGTCAAACAGCGCGTGTGGGACATGCTGGGTCAGTGCGGTTGTATGGAGGACCGCGACGATCGCAACGTCTTCCAGTCCAAGGAAGCAGCCATCCGCGGAATCTACCAGAAACTGGACAAATCGGTGTGCGCCACCTGCGAGGCGCACATCTTCAGCGAGTGCAGTCGCTGAGCCAAGCAGCCAGCCGCCTCGAACTCGCGCTGGCTGTGACTGCCGGCTGCTCACAACGCGCCGCTGACCTCGTGGGTCCACACCTGGAAGCTCTTCAGCGTATTGGGGCCGAAGGTGTTGGTGAGTGCGACATCCGCCGCATCGCGTCCGCGCGCGATCAACACCCGGCCGATCCGTGGTGAGTTGTTGCGGGCGTCGAAGGTATGCCACTGGCCGCCCAGGTAGACTTCGAACCAGGCGGCGAAATCCATCGGGCTATAGGGCGGCGGCTGCCCGATGTCGCTCAGATAGCCGGTGCAGTAGCGGGCCGGGATATTCATGCAGCGGCAGAAGGCGACCGCCAGATGCGTAAAGTCGCGGCAGACGCCGACCCGCTCGTTAAAGGCTTCCCAGGCCGTTCGGGTGGCCCGCGCGTGCGCGTAACCGAAGGTGATGTGCTGATGAACAAAGTCGCAAATCGCCTGAACGCGCCCCCAACCCAGGGGTGCCGTGTGGAACAGCGCCCAGGCCGCCTCGGACAGCAGATCGGTTTCGCAATACCGGCTGCCCAGGAGGAACAGCAGGGTTTCTTCGGGCAGTTCCGGCACCAGGTGCTGGTGGGCTGAGGGAACGACCGGATCACGCTCACCCCGATCGTTCACCACCGCATCGGTCGACAGCCGCAGCTCGCCCTTGGGCGCGACGATGCGGCTGCACCAGTTGCCGAAGCTATCGCGATAGGCGGTGATCGGGACGGACGGACGGGTGATCAGATGATCGGGCACCACAAGATCGGAGGCGCGCGTGAAATGGATGTGCAGCGACAACAGCATCGGTGTCGGCTGCGGGCAGTCATAGATCAATTCATAACCGACCCGGATGTGCATGATGAGCCTCTATCAGACAGGTGATTGGTGCCACAGTTGGTCCGGCGAACCGGATTCACGCGCGTGATCACCGTTAAGGCCCCGCGGGGCACAGTAGTCAAACCCAGAGTAACACCCCCGCCGTGCTGGTGACATCGCGTTGCGACCGTGAAGCGGATCTCCGGCGGCCGGCTGTGTCATCATTCCTCCAGGCATCACCCCGACTCGAGCAGGAGAGTGCAATGAACAAATCAGGCTTGCGGTTTGACTTGAGCTTTGCCGTGCCGCGGGGCACGCATCCGCGCGACGACACTGATCCGTTTCGGATTTTGATCCTTGGCGGATTCAGCGGCAAGGCCGAGGTACCGCTCGCGCAGCGCCGGCCCATCGGCGTCGACATCGACACCCTCGAACAGGTTTTTGCCCGGCTCGCGCCCCGGATCGCGCTCACACTTGGAGGCGAGCCCCTGACCATCGAGTTGCATTCGCTCGACGACTTCCATCCCGACCGCCTGTTCGCGCGGTTCGCCCCCTTTGGTGCACTGCGTCAACTGCGCGCGGAGATCCTGGACCCCACGCAGTTTCGCCGCGCCGCGGCGGCACTCGGTGCCGCGCCCAAGAGCGCCGCGGCGGCCACCACCGAGACCGCACGCGAGGACACCGGCGCCGACCTCGAACGTCTGCTCGGACGCCAACCGACCGCCGCGACCACCACCGCGGGGACGGTCGATCTCAGCGGTTGGCTGCGCGAGCTGGTGGGACAACAGAGCGTTCCCGACATTGCCGACGAACAACAGGCACTGCTCGCCATGGTCGACGCGGCCCTCGGCGAACTGATGCGCCGCGTCCTGCACGACCCGGCCTTCCAGTCGCTCGAAGCCCGGTGGCGCGGCGTCGAACGGCTGGTGCGCGACCTGGAACTCGGCGAGTCGCTGCATCTGTTCCTACTCGACGCCGCGCGCGACGAACTGGCGTACGACCTCCAGACCCATGCGGCCGATCTGTCGCGGTCAGCGCTGCATGGCCACCTGTGCGGGCCTCAGACCGAAGCACCTGACGGCAAGCGCTGGTCACTACTGGCCGCCGATCTAAGTTTTGGCGCCGACCTCGACGAATTGCAACTGCTCGCCGCGCTCGGCGCACTGGCCGGACGGGCTGGCGCACCTCTGCTCGCCGCGGCAACGCCGTCCTTGCTCGGCGCAACGGCGGTCGACCAAATGATCGATTCGCGGACCTGGCAGCCGCTCGATACCGACACCGCGGCCTTCTGGCAAGCCCTGCGCCAGAGTCCGATGGCGCCGTGGATCGGCCTCGCGCTGCCGCGCATCCTGTTGCGCCAGCCCTACGGCACGCACAGTGACCCGATCACCGCCTTCGCCTTCGAGGAACTGCCGGTACGCGAGCACGCGGGCTACCTGTGGGGTAACCCGGCATTCGGACTCGCGCTCCTGGCGGCGCAAGCCTTTACCGAATCCGGCTGGGACATGGATCTGGACGCCGGCCTGGACATCGGCGACCTGCCCAGCCACATTTACCGCGAAGACGGCGAGCCCCATCAGCAACCCTGCGCCGAAGTCGCGATGGGCGAATCGGCCGGCACGGCCTTACTCGGGCAGGGACTCATCCCACTGCTGAGCTATCGCAACCGCAACGCCGTGCGCCTCCTGCGCTGGCAGTCGATCGCCGACCCGGCGCAGCCGCTGCGTGGGGCCTGGGTGGGCATCGCTCGACCTTGATCGCGACCGCAGGGACGCGACAGTCACCATCAGGACGAAACCGTTCTAGCGAAACAAACTGCCTTGCACCGGCCGGTCCGCCGCCGCTCGATACCGCACCGGCCGCACCATCTTCTCCACCACCCCCTCCTCCATCAACCGCGCCAGCCATTTCTTTGCCTGTGCCGCCGGTACGTTCAACTCATCAGCGATCTCGGCCTCGGTCTTTGGCTCAGGCATCCGTTCGATCAGTGACCGCACGGTTGCAAACAGTTCCTCTGCGGGGGTCAGACGGGTTCCCGATACCTTTACTCCATCGCTCGGACTGACTGCCCCCAATTCAGTGCTGGTGTTTGTCGCCTGAAGCGGGAGATTCGGTGCGCCGGGTGCCACGACGCCTGGATCCCGCGACGGTCGCACCCATTCGGCGTCGGCGCTTAGCACTTCGATCAGGTCCTCGGCCAGCTTGGGCTCAGGCCAGGGCAAGGCCCCTGCCTGTAGCAAAGCTTGGAGCCCTTGGCTCATCTCCCCGGTGGCGCGGACATAGACGGGAACCAGTCGATACTTCTGCAATTGCTCACTGGCCCCAGCCCAGGTGCCGCCCTTCTTGTAATCCGAACTGACGACCAAGGCGGCGTCGGCCAGGGCGTAGATGAGCTTGTTACGCTGCATGGCGTTGCCGACGTTGAAGCCGGCCGAGGGATCATAGGGTGAGATCAGCACCAATCGCTCCTCCAGCAGGAGGTTGCGATGCTCGCGATTGAGGGCGGTGCTCTCCAGACTGTCCGCGAGAACGCCGATGGCCTGTCCTTCCGCCTGAAGTGCCCCGCGCATGGCGGCTTGGTCGATGCCGCGAGCGGCGCCGGAGACCAGCGTCCGGCGGGCCTTGGCGGCGAGTCGGCCGACGCCTTCGGTGTACTCGATCAGGGCCTGATCCACATGGCGCGAGCCGACGACGGCGAGCCCGCCGGTTTCGAGCCGCAGCGAGTTCCCGCAGCCATAGAGAATCGCCGGCGCGTCGTCCCTGAGCCGCGACTTGAGTCGTCGGGGATAGGCGGCATCGGCACGACTGACAACCCAGATGGCGCGGGCGTGCCAGCGTTCGAGCGCCTGACTCAACTGAAAGCCGCGATCGAGCAAAGTACGCAGTCGCTCGCAATCGATCTGAGGGGCACACGCCTCGCCCAGGGCTGCGCAGAGGGTCGCGGCGTTCGGCCCGAGCAGGTCCGACGGCTGGCGCTCTTGCTCGCGCAGGGACTGGGCGACCCGTTTGTACTGGCCTGGGGTCAGGAGATCGGCGGCGGTCTTGCCCCGCCCGATGATGAGCGGCGCGGTCAGGAGCAGGATGGCTTGGGTGTTGGGTGAGAGTGCATCGTTCATTCGTCGTGTCCGGTTAGCGCCAAGGCCAGCGGCCACACCGGGCCGCTGCCGTGTCGGCGCAGCAGCCAGGCCGCCACCGTGACGGTCCAGCGAGAGTCCACCATGTCATCGACGAGCAGGACCGGGCCGCCGGGGAGGGTCTCTCGGATCGCGAGCGAGCCGTCAAGGTTGAGTGCCTGCTGAGCGCTGTTGGCCATGGTCTTCTGTGCCGGCCGCTCGGCGGTTTTCTCAAGGACCGCATGAAACGGGAGTCCGAGCGCCTTTGCAAGCCGCCGGGCGAGGTCCGGCACCAGATCGGGGTGTCGCAGCGATGGAATGCAGGTGACCCAGGCGGGGGCGGGTTGCGGATGCCAAGTCTGAAGCAACCCGACACAAGCGGTGACCAGGTCATCGGAGAAGTGGCGGTCCTGGTACTTTCCCTGACGCACCAGATCACCCCAGCCGGCGTCGCCCCAGGCGCACAGGGAGCGGCCCTCCTGAGCGCGGCGGTTGGAATCGATGTCGCCTCGGACCAGGAATTGCGGCAGGCCGCCCGCAGGCCACTTCTTGCGCGGCTCAAAGCGGAGGCTGGTGCGGCGCAGGAAGGCGACTGCCTCGCGCACAAGGCCGGCCGATGCCGTCGTGGGCAGCGGCGGCAGCCTTGGGGCTTGGACCAGACCGGGCTCGCCGTCCAGGGCACGGATCAGAAACGCCATGTGGCCGGACTCCAGGCTGACGTAGTCCTGCATCTGCTGCTGCTCGGCCCGACGTAACGCAGTCAGGCGTTTCGCACGTTCCCAGAACCCTTGCCCCAGTCGTGCAGCGATCAATTGCCATTTGGAACCGTGCTTTACGATGGGCGCGGGGGACTCCAGGGACAGTAAGTCCATGGTCTTCTGGATGCGTCCGCGACTCAGGTTCACCAATGCCTCCAGTTCCGGGACCGACAGGCCGCTTGGATGCTGCTCCAACCCGTGAGGCTATGTGTGCCAACACCTCGCGGATAAAACGTGGGCTCGCCAGTTGCTTTGGGTGGATGAGCAGGATATCGAACGCGTCAGCGAGGAGGCGGGCGACGATCTGCGGCCTGTCATCCTCATTGTCCGAGTTGATGGTTTCGGCCCGCACACCCATGCGCGCTGCGGCGGCAATCTGGTTCCGCATGAGCGACAACAGCGGCGAAATGAGCAAGGCCGGGCCCTGCCCAGCTTCACGCAACAGCTTGACAGCGATGAAGTAGACGAAACTCTTGCCCCAGCCTGTCTTCTGAACTACGAGCAGGCGCCCCGCCCCGGCGACGACCGCACGAATCGCGTCCTCCTGCCCCTCACGAAACTGGGCATTGGGGATACCGGAACCGAAGCGAAGCAGTTCGAGAGCGCGCTGCGGGTTGTACACCATAGTGGCGATCCATACTCGTTGTAATCACGAAACCTGATCGACCGACGGCGTACGATCATACCCGAGCGACCCACGTCGGGCAGAACGACGCGGGCGGTTCCGCCGCTTCAGTGCCCGCGTACCGGCGGATCGCCCTGCGGGTATCCGCCTGTTGGAAACCGCCCACCTGCTGCGGTAGCCCATGAACGCCGAGCGTCTGCTGGTAGCGCTGTCCAGGGCGCGTTGAGAACCTGCCGCCGCGGTCCGTCTTGGCCTTCGCGGAGCAGGTTGGCGTTGGCGTTGAAGCCTGAAAGCAAACGCGTCGCGGTATTCCAGCCGGAGTTCGTGGAAGACCTGAGCAAAGTCTCAGCACACGGCATAGCGCCGCACGTCCAAGGCGGCCGCCAGCAGGGGTTGGGACTGCGCCACCAAGGCGTTGAGGTGCGGGGTTTCAAGGTGGGCGTTGATCGCCGCAGCGTCTGTCCATTCCTCGACAAAGGTGAAGTCGGTCGGGTCCGCTGCATTCTGAAGCAATTCATAACGCAGACAGCCGGACTCCTGGCGGGTCGGCGCCAGCATGCCCAGCAAGAGGGTACGCAGTTCGTCCACGCACTCCGGACGGGCGACGAAACGGGCGACAATGTGAACGGTCATACAGGCGTCTCGGAAGGGTGATGGTTTAAGGCTGGAGAACGGGGCCGCGGGCTTCGGTGACGACCTCGCCTTGCCAGTCCGTGTCGCAGCGATCCATCATGACCCGGTGTAGCCGCTCAAGAAAAAACCAGCCGAAGCTGGTTTACTTGAGACGCGGAATTGGTGGGCGCGGCAGGGATCGAACCTGCGACCCTCCCCGTGTGAAGGGGATGCTCTCCCGCTGAGCTACGCGCCCGAATCAGACCCATTATTGTAGCCGCGACCTGCTGGACGGTCAAATCAGCGGCCGACTTTTTCGACCTTCACCGCCTCGGCTACAGGCGCTTCACGATCGGGTCGCGCTGCAGCCCCAGCGCCTGGGCGCCGAGTTTGAGGGCCTGATCGGCAAAGGTCTCCAGCTCGCCCCACCGATCGTCGCGATCCACCACCTCAGTGAGAGCCTCGCTAACGACACGCAACTGGTAGGCACCGTCCGCCCGATCCGGCGGTGCGGCCGGCTCGGCACAGACATAAAACACCGGCTCGCGCTGGCCCTGACGCACAAAGGCGAGAATATAGCGATAGGTCCGGGCGTCGCCCGCGACAATCTCGCCCAGCAGGGTGGCGGCATAGCCGCCGATTTCATATCGGTGTTTGGGAATGGCGGTGGTGATCTGGGGGCGGTCTTGCATCGCTGGGCTCCGGCAGCATTCGGGGGATCTGATTCTGCGGTAAGAAATCGTTCTCAAAAAAAGCCAA
The DNA here is from genome assembly GCF_903933125.1 of uncultured Lamprocystis sp. Taxonomy (GTDB): domain Bacteria; phylum Pseudomonadota; class Gammaproteobacteria; order Chromatiales; family Chromatiaceae; genus Thiodictyon. The sequence continues at coordinate 52,678 of NZ_CAIZIZ010000098.1, forward strand.
TCAAGTCCCAGTGGGAGCGCCTTGGGCGTCTTAGTCGTTGTCGTTGTCGTTGTCGTAATCGAGTTTACGATACCCGCGAAAATGGTCTCGCACAGCGTCCTTTCGCTGTCCGAGCGCTGCAAGAACCGCAACGCTTCGTTGATCCCGCGCGTCACGATCATAGCTTTTCAACCGCTTGGCGGCCTGGTATGCCCAAGCGACATCGCGAATCGAAACCCGACAGGCGTCGGGCTGCTCGTGCGAAAAATGAATCGCTTCTTCGATTACGACAACGACAACGACAACGACAACGACAACGATTGTTTCTGCTTCGTTAGGAAAATCTCAACAAACAGAACCTTATGAAACCCCTGCGTAGTCGATGGTAATCTCTTCGCCGGGCGCGATGGCGCGCGACGCGTAAAGATCGAACCGGTCAAACTCCGCATTGGGGTCATCGCTATGGTTCAGCCAGCGCAGCAGATTGCTCCCACGGCGCGCACTGAGTACGCCGCCCGCGGCATCGTAAATCCACAGTACATAGGTTCCGTCCTCCTCGACCTCGGATCCTTCGTAGGTGCCGATGAAATCACCCGCGTCGAAACCGACGCGGGCGAAACACCCGAAACCGTGAATCGCGGAGCGTGCCTTGCTCACCCGGTCCACGAGACGCCCGGACAGTCGCGTGCTGGTCATGCCCCATCGCGCGCGCCCCGCGCGGACTGGCCCGGATCCGGCTGGCGCGGCAGTGCCCCTGCCGGGCGCGCGGACGGCAACGATGGTATTTGACCTCCACCGGACGATGCCCCCGACGGCGGCGCCGATCGGTTTGCCGGCATCCCCTGAGCAGGTCTGGACGACGCGTTCGGGCCGGTGGTGCGCGGGAGCGATCCCGGCCGGGATGGCGTGTCCCGACCGCGTTCAACATCACCCCCACGCGTCGGCAACCCCGGCCTCGCCGGTGACCAACCCCGCTCACGCGTCATCGGTGGAGGGTCGCCAGTGGATCGCGTCGCCGAGCGCCCGTCTTGCACCGGACCAGGCCCCTCTGTTGGTGCTTCGGCTGACCGCTGGCCTCGCGGCACCGACCCGCGCGGATGGCCCATCGACCGGCCCCGATCCGGGTAACGGCGAGCACCCTCAGTGCCCGAGTCCCAAGGCGTACTGCCCGCACGACCGTGCCCAAAGCCGACGAGCGGGGTCGGACGCCGGCCCGACGGAGCCGTCGAGACGGCAACCGAAGACTCGGGCGGCGGGACCGGTCGCCGATCCTGGTCGCGCGGACGACTTCGCCCCGGATGACCGTAATTCCCGTCGTATCCATCGTACCCGCCATACCCGCCATACACAGGGTAACCCGAATACCACCGATAGCCGGGCGCGTCATCATAAACCGCACCGGTGGACGATTCCGGCCAGCAGTTTGCCGCATCCCCAGCACCACAAACCGTTCTCGGCGGCACCCGGGCGGGATAGGTCCCGAACGCCGCGCATCCGGTCAAGCCAACGACCGGGACGAGCAAGCGCAAGAAGACCTTGAAAGAAATCCGGGCCACCTGAACCTCCCTGACGAAACGCCAGAGCGTCGCCTGGGCACCGCCCAGATACACCAAAGCCCGCACAGGGCGGGCCAGGTCTTGGGACAAGTGCCGGCGCGACATCGCCGGTCCATCGACTACAGCTCCAGTTGGAGACGCAGCTTTTTCATCGCATTCTTTTCGATCTGGCGAATGCGCTCCGCGGACACATTGAACTGCTGCGCCAGGTCATGCAGCGTCTGCTTTTTCTCGTTCAGCCAGCGCTCGCGCAGAATCACCTTGCTGCGTTCATCCAGACCCTGGATGGCGGCGTAGAGGCGCTCCTTATCGTCGCGCTCGGTGTCTTCGATCTCGAGCATCTTCGACGGCTCCATGCGCATATCCGGCAGGTAGGTCGAAGGTGCGGACGGGGCATCGTCCTCGTCGTCGTCATAGCCGTCGAATGCCAGATCCTGGTTGGACAACCGGGACTCCATTTCCAGCACTGTCGCCGGCTTGACCCCCAGGTCGGCGGCCACGGACTCCACTTCTTCGCGGGTGAACCAGCCCAGACGCTTCTTGGCGCTACGCAGGTTGAAGAAGAGTTTCCGTTGCGCCTTGGTGGTCGCCACCTTGACGATGCGCCAGTTACGCAGGATGTATTCGTGAATTTCGGCGCGGATCCAGTGCACGGCGAAGGACACCAGACGCACACCCATGTCGGGCTCGAACCGCCGGACCGCCTTCATCAGGCCAACCGTCCCCTCCTGGATCAGGTCGGGGAGGGGCAAGCCGTAGCCGAGATAGCCGCGGGCGATGCGGATCACGAAGCGCAAGTGCGACATCACCATCCGGCGCGCGGCATCCATATCGCCATGGTCGCGCAGACGCTCGGCCAGATCGCGCTCTTCTTCGGGAGTCAGCACCGGGATCTGGTAGGAGGCGCTGATGTACGCATCAATGTTGCCGGTCGGCATGAGGGCGAAATCTTTAGCCATGTGCTGATCACCTTAAAATTTGGACTTGAAACAAATCCTAGCAGTTTACTCTGTAATTAGCCAGCGCCAGATCGTCGGGCTTGTCGTCCGCGCTGCTTCAGAGGTTAAGTAGACTTTAGGCAAAGTCACGGGTTTGTACAAGGGCAATCCGGACCAATCAGACATCGAATATTCCGATCTTTCCGATACACTCTGACGATATAAAAATAATTATTTTATTTATCATACTCTTATATTGCTTAACCGAAGACGTTACCAGGGCATTAATTTTTGGTCATCCCTCGCCAGGCCGTCTGGATATGAACAGGCAGGATCTGTTCAGTTGGTTGCCGCACTGACACCTCGGGCGGACTCTGAACAGGTCATGGCAAGCCGTGTCCGTTGCTCAAGTCAACCAGGCTCGACCCCGCGCAGATGCCGGTTGACCGCGATCCAACTGCCCACCAACCCAAGCAGCATGCTGCCGCCCAGGATCGTCAGGAGTTCCAGCGGGCCAAGCCCGGCGAGCGGGAACTCGCTGCGGTAGAGACTGGCGAGCCGCGCCACCGGCCCCTGGAGCCCGAGCACCGCGAGTGTGACCAGGAACCAGGCGCTCAGACCGCCGAGCAGCCCGTACCAAGCCCCCGCGTAAAGAAACGGCCGCCGGATGAAGGAGGCCGTGGCACCGACCAGCTCCATGATCTCGATCTCCCCGCTACGGTTCTGAATCTCCAGCCGGATGGTGTTGCCCACGATCAGCAGCACACCCGAGGCCAGCAGACCGGCAAGCAACAGGACCAGGGTCTGAGACAGATCCAGGATGGCCTGGAAGCGCAACAGCCACTGGGTATCCACCCGCACGAAGTCGACCTCCGATAACTGACCCAACCGCTCTTGTAGATTGAGAATCTCCGCCGGTACCGCGTAGGCCGGCTGCGGGAAAAGCGCCAGCACCGCCGGCAAGGGGTTGGTCGTCAACTGAGCCAGCGCCTCGGCGAAACCGGCCTGTTCGCGAAACTCCGCCAGCGCCTGTTCGGCACCGATCAACTGGACACGCTGGAACTCCGGCCACTCCCGCAGCCGGCCAGCCACCACCGCCGCCTCCTCGTCGCTGATATCCCGATGGAGAAACAGCGAGATGGCGGCGGCCTGATCCCAACTGCCGACGAGATTGCGCAGGTTCTCGGTCAACACATAGAGCGCGGCCGGCAGGGCCAGGGCGATCCCGATCACGGCCACCGTCATCACCGTGGCCAGGGGCGCACCGAGCAGGCGTCCGAGCGTGGCGACGGCACTCTGGACATGATGCGACAGCCACGCCTGGGGCAGTTGCAGGAGGTCGGGGGCGCGGCTGCGGCGCGGGGGTCGGCGGGCCATGGCGGCTAGTCATCCCCCGAGTCATTGACCAGCCGGCCTTCGCTCAGGGTAAAGGTCCGGTGGTGCAGCGCGTGGATCAGCGCCAGATCGTGGGTGGCGATCATCAGCGTGACGCCCACCTGATGGAAACGCTCGAACAGTTCGAAGATCTCGCGCGACAGGTCGGGGTCGAGGTTGCCGGTCGGCTCATCGGCCAACACCAGCGGGGGCCGGGCGACCACCGCACGGGCAATGCCGACCCGCTGCTGCTCCCCCCCGGAGAGGGCCACCGGCAGGGCGCGCTCACGTTTCAGGAGGCCAACCTGGTCCAGCGCGGCACGCACGCGGCGGCCCACTTCCTTAGGACCGAGCCCGGTCACCACCAGCGGCAGCGCGACATTCTCGAACACACTGCGATCAGGCAGCAGACGATGATCCTGAAAGATCATGCCGACCTGCCGACGATGGTAGGGAATCCGGCCGCGTGCCAAGGTCGCGAGGTTGCGCCCGTTGACGATCACCTGCCCCCGACTGGGCCGCTCCAAGAGCCCGATCAGACGCAGCAGCGTGCTCTTGCCGGCCCCCGAGTGTCCGGTCAGGAACACCATTTCGCCGGCCTGCAACTCGAAACTGACATCGCTCAGGGCGTCGCCCCGCTCCGGGTAGCGCTTCCAGACATGATCGAAGCGGATCATCGGGCGCGACCTGCCAACGCGTCGCCCGTCAGGCGATTTCCGTCAACTGAGCAACGCATCCAGAAACTCATCCGCATCGAAGGGCCGCAGATCCTCGATCGACTCACCCACACCGATAAAACGAATCGGCACCTTGAGCCGCTCGGCGATGGCGAAAACGATGCCGCCCTTGGCGGTCCCATCGAGTTTGGTCAGGGCGATGCCGGTCAAACCCACTGTCTGGTGGAACTGGATCGCCTGGGTCAGGGCATTCTGACCGGTCGTCGCATCGACCACCAACATCACCTCATGGGGCGCATCCGGATCGATCTTGCGCATCACCCGCGCAATCTTGGACAACTCGTCCATCAGATTGGTCTTGGTGTGGAGCCGACCGGCGGTGTCCGCGATCAGCACATCGATCCCGCGTGCCGTGGCCGCCTGCAAGGCGTCGAAAATCACCGAGGCCGAGTCCGCCCCGCCCTTCTGCGCGATCACCGGCACCCGGTTGCGCTCCCCCCAGGTCTGTAACTGCTCCACCGCCGCCGCCCGGAAGGTATCGCCGGCCGCCAGCATGACGCTGTTGCCCTCCGCCTGAAGCAACTTGGCGAGCTTGCCGATGGTCGTGGTCTTACCGGCGCCATTGACGCCGACCATCAGGATCACCTGTGGTCGACCGGGCGCCGCGGGGCAGGCCCGCTCATGGGCGGTCGCCAGGATCTCGCGCAACGCCTGTTTGAGCGCCGCCAGCAGCGCCTGCGGATCGGCCAGCGACTTGCGCCGCACCCGCGCGGTTAAATCCGCGATGATCCGGGTGGTTGCATCCACCCCCACGTCCGCCGTCAGCAGCAGCGTCTCCAGCTCCTCCATCAACTCATCGTCGATCCGCTTGCGACCGAGGAACAGATTGCCCAGGCCGGTGCCGAGTTGGGTGCGGCTGCGGGTGAGTCGCTCACGCAACCGCTTGAACAGGCCGAGCTTGACCTCCGGCGACTCCTCGTCCACGAACGGCTCAACGACGGTGCGCGGCAGGACGACCGCGGGGGCCGCCGCCGGCTTCGCCTCACTGGGCCGTCGAACCTCAGCCGCGGGCACCTCCGCGGGCAACCGATCGATCGCGGTTGCCTGGCTGACGGCGGGCGCACCGACCTCCGGCGCGACCCCGGCAACGGCCGGCTGAACGGGCGCCGTTTCACTGACCGCAGCCGAAGACTCTGTCGGCGTCGCAACGCCGCCCTCGCCCGCCGCTTCCGCCGGAGGCGGCAACACCAGCCCAGGGATCCAGCCGAGTTCCTGCTCCGGCCGCTGCCGCCCGAAGCCCAGCCGGGCAAAGAGCCCGCGCCGCGGCACCGGCGCCTCATCGACCGTGGACAGCACGCCCAGGTCGGCAGGCTGACCCGACGCGCCGGACCCGGACCCAGCGGCCAAATCCGCCGGTTCGGACGGTGTCGATGGGTCGACCCCTGTCTGCGGAGCAATCTCCGACTCCGCGGTCTGCTGCTGCTTTTTCTTTCCGAAAACGAACATAACCTTCGCCGCGGTGACTGATGACTGATGAGCTGAACGGCCGTCAATGCTAACAGATCGCCCGCCCCGGAACCGCCTTCACCTGGAGCGCGACACGCGCGACCTGACCGCGCTGGCCCGCCGCGGTGAGCTGGACCCGGTGATCGGCCGCGAGGAGGAGATCGCCCAGGTCATCCAGACCCTGTCCCGGCGCAAGAAGAACAACCCGGCGCTGATCGGGGAAGCCGGTGTCGGCGAGACGGTCATCGGCGCCGATACGCTCGATGAATACCACCGCTTCGTCGAGACGGAAAAGGCGCTGGAGCGCCGCTTTCACCCCATCCTGGTGCGCGAGCCCTCGATCGAGGAGACCATCTGCATTCTCCAGGGGATCGCCCCGCGCTACGCGAAGCATCACCAGATGGAAAAAGCCGGCCTCGATCAAGATTCCGGCCGATTGGGCTCGCCGGGTGCGTAGTCAGGCCATCCTGGCCTGACACTGTCAGGGCTGGAAGCCCTGACTACGCATGCCGCTGGCCGGGATTACGATCGAGGCCAAAAAGCCCACCCGGACGTCTTCAACATGCTGCTCCAGATCCTGGAGGATGGCCGCCTCACCGACGCCCAGGGCCGTACCGTGTCGTTCCGCAACAGCATCCTGATCGGAACCTCCAACCTCGGTACCGAGACCCTGTCGCTTGACAAGCGCCCGATCGGCTTTGTCCAGTCCGCGACCCCAAGCTATGCGGAGGCGCGCGACCTGGTCATGCACAAGGTCAGGAAATTCTTCAAACCCGAGTTCCTCAACCGGCTGGACGATGTCATCGTCTTCCACCACCTGGAGCCCGCGGACGTGCGCGCCATCGCCCAGCTCTTCGTCAACGCACTGGTGCGGCGCCTGGCCACGCGCAAGATCGAAGTCCTGGTCGAAGACGCCGTGCTCGACAAACTCGCCGCCGACGGCTTCGACCCCATCTACGGCGCCCGGCCGCTGCGCCGCGAAGTCGAGCGCCAACTGGAGAACCCGCTGGCCATGAAGATCGTCACCGGCGACTGCCCTGACGGCAGCCGGGTGCGCGTGCTGGTGCGGGACGGCGAGATCGTGTTGGAGCCGGGGCCATGATGGGCATTGATCATCGTTCCGGCCAGCGACGGCCTGTCCGCAACTGGGGGCCGAGGCTTTAGCCGGTGGCGATTCCCGAAATCTGAAAGACAATCAATAATGCCTGCACGCCGGACCGGCTAACGGCCATGGAAGGAACATCAAGCCACCCCGGAAGATGAACGTTCCCCGTGGGAGCGGCGTCCCGCCGCGATGCGGTGCCGCGGTGAC
>NZ_CAIZIZ010000099.1 GCF_903933125.1 uncultured Lamprocystis sp.
CGTCAGGCGGCGTGCCCACCGCGATGAATTGAAAGAGCCCGTGCCGGACCCCGGCCGCGGCGTCGGTGGAGAAGTTCAGGCGCCCGGCCGCACGGTTTTTTTGGATCATGTCGTCGAGGCCGGGTTCGAAGATCGGTACCCCGCCGCCGTTGAGCAGCGCGACCTTGTCCGGGTCGACGTCGATGCACAGGACGTTGTTGCCGACCTCCGCGAGACAGACCCCGGTCACCAGGCCGACATAGCCGCTGCCGAATATCGTGACGTCCATCGCAGACTCCTGAAATTATTCAATAGGTTAAGGTCTTTCGCGCGGGGGCTCGAGGGGGGCGGCCGCCGGGGCTTGGCCGGGGTCCCGGAGCCGGGTCGTCGTCAGCATCGTTCGCGGCGCGGTGCCTGGGTGTGAATATAGCAGTTTGGCGGGGGCGCCCGTGTCGACCAGGGTGCGATCAGAACTGACGTGGTGACCGAGATCCCGGGTACGCTGTCGTTGTCGTTGTCGTTGTCGTAATCGAATAATCCGACCACGATTACGACAGCGACGCCCGGTCCGAGAGAACGTCCGGTAGCTGTAACTGTAGGGTCCGCTGTGCGGACCGACGACCTGGGCTGCTCATGCCAAACTTAAATCGCTTATCCGATTACGATTGCGACAACGACAACGACAACGACAACGACAACGACAACGACCGACACGCCAAAGTTATTCCCGAGTGGATTTGTTTCGCTTATTGGTGAGCGGTGCTCTCTGGGTCAACCCGGAACCGGAGCGATCCCCATCTGCAACGCCTGCCGATAGCCGCGAATGGCGTCCGACGTGGTGGGCTGGTCGAGGAAGCTCGTCAGCAGATCCAGATCCAGGCCCGGCAACACCTCGCCGGCGGTGACGGGGACATACCGCTCGCCGCGCAGACAATAGGGTTGCAGGCGCCCGCGGCGCCAGTACCAGACCTCGGCGACGCCGAGCTTGCGGTAGATGTCGAGCTTATCGATTCGTCCAGAAGTCCAGACCACCTCGACGGCCAGGTGCGGGCGGTCGGCGGGCGCGGTGCCGAACACCCAGCACTCGTCCGGCTCGGCCGCCCGCGTGCGGTCCCGTGACTTCAAGGTCCAGGAACCATAGGTGTTGAACGTGATGTCGCGTTCCAGGCAATAGCTCTCGACCAGCCGTCCGATGCGCGACTTGATGTCCTCGTGGGTCTGGGACGGACTTATGATCTCGACCTCTCCCTCCAGATAACTGATGCGGGGCGCCGAACAATCGCCGCGCATGGTCAGCAGCCGTTCATAATCCTCCCAACTCACGTCGTGAAGATTGACGATCTGGTCATCGACCGGCCGATCGTCACGCGCTTGATACTGGGCGTTGGTGTACATGGCTTGGTCCTCCGCAGACCGTCAGGGCATCGCGATCCGAGTCTAGCGCGCCGGGTGTGACTTGTAACCCCGGGACGGCTGTTGGCGGCTTTGATCATCGTTCCGAACACAGGAAAACCGGAGGTCGAGGCTTACCGTGAACGTGCGTAGTCAGGCCATCCTGGCCTGACCGCGTCGGGACTGGAACAGTCAGGGCTGGAAGCCCTGACGACGCAGCCTCGCACGCTGGCAGTTGCGACAGCGGTCGAGAGGACTGTCATGTTCCGGGGTGGAGCGGGCGCCATGGCCGTTAACCGGTCGACGTAGGGTAAGATTAGGTTCCCGCGCAGCAAAGAGTCGAACCGCCGCTTCAACGCTCTGATCCAAAAGATCAACCATCGCCACGCACAGGATGTTCCAACTGATGGCCGCACCTGCCGACACCCGCTACCGGGCCAACTTCACCAAGGGCGGCCTCATGGTCCCGGAGAGTCGGCTCGTGGCCGATGTGCTGCTGCAGGGCGTCGATGCGGCCGGCTGGAAGCAGGCCATCGCAGGGGACAACCTCCTGCGCAAGCGCTCGCCCACCACGGCATTGACCAAGGCCGTGCTGATTCGCGCCCGGCTGCGGACCATGACCGCGGGCTTATGGCGCCTGGTCCGCGACGGCGACAAGCCGTTGGCCACCCAGGCGCTTTTTGCGGCGACCATCACCTATTCCCCCCTGGTCGGCGACTTCATGGACTTGGTCGTCCGCGATCTCTACCGGCGGTTCGAGGAGACGCTCAAGACCCAGCACTGGGACCGCTATGTCGAGGACTGCCGCACCCGCGATCCCCGCACACCGGATTGGTCGACCGGGACCCTGACCAGCCTGCGGACACGCGCCTTCGGCATGCTGACCGAGGCCGGTTACCTGTCCGACGCGCGCACGCGAACCCTGAGGCCCCTGACGGTCGCGCCGGCGCTCGTGGACTACCTCAAGGCCCACGGCCAGGACTATGCCCTGCGCTGCATGCAGGTGAATGCGCGATAAAAACCAGGTGACAGGATGAACAGCGACTTCAACCAACGGCTCGACCAGATCCTCGACCGGATCACCGCCGACGACTTCCTTCAAGGCAAGGGCCTGGGCAATGAGATCCCGTTCTACGCCTTCGACTATCCCGCTGAACGGGAACTGGAGGTGCGCGGGCACCTCGCCTTTCTACTCACCCAGCTCCCCAAGCGGCGCCCCGCGCTGCGCTTCATGCACATCAACCTGTTCGACCTGATCATCCGCCACCTGAAGGATCGCGGGTTCTACGACAAGGCCCTGGACCTCTATACGAAGCAGGGCGACGCGGCCCTGCGCAAAGCGCTCGCCGCGCCGCTGGACGCGGGCAAGCTGGCGGCCGTATTCGCCACCGAGGTCAAGCCCGCGGAGCAAGACCTGGTCCTCGTCTCTGGCGTCGGCAGCGCCTACCCCCTGCTGCGCACCCACAACCTGCTGAACAACCTGCACCACCGCATGGGCAGCACGCCGCTCGTACTGTTTTATCCCGGCGTCTACGATGGACAATCCCTGCGGTTGTTCGGCACCTTGCAAGACAAACCCTATTACCGCGCCTTCCGACTGGTGAGCTGATCCACCGATTCACCGGATGAAGAATAATCCACAGATGACACAGATGAAGAAATCAGGGCCTTGATCAAGATTCCGGCCACTTGGGCTCGCCAGGTGCGTAGTCAGGCCATCCTGGCCTGACACCCTCAGGGCTGGAAGCCCTGACTACGCATGCCGC
>NZ_CAIZIZ010000100.1 GCF_903933125.1 uncultured Lamprocystis sp.
ACCACCCTTCCGGTACCCGCCCGGGCGTCCCGTTGCCTCCCTGGTGAGGTCAAACCCATGCCGCAATGGCCAACGCCAGCGCCGACCGGCGCCGACGATGCCCGATGTCGGTCGGCGGCAGGGTTATGCTTCAGGGCTGCCGGGTGCGCCATCCGTTTTTCGGCGACGGCCTGGTGGTCGGCCTGCGTGATCAGGACATCCTGGACATCAACTTCGGCGGCACCCAGCGGTCCATCAAGGCGGGCGTCGTGGCCATGGAGCGGGTGTGACCGCGCGCGAGCCGTGCGGGCGCGTCGATCCCGCCCGCGGTCGCCCACACGCGCTTCCACGGCGACGCTTGGCGGTCCACGGCGGACCGGTGTATTACGACAGCGCGCGGCTCGTGGCCTTGGAGTCACGCCTGCGACATGGATCGCGAGCGTTTCCAGTCCGCGCTGCGGCGCGCGTTTGGCCTGACCGAAGCGTCTCGATTCACCCGTTCGAGGACGCAAACCGCCGGATGCCGCGTGCCATTGCGGAACACCTCCTGGTGCAGGGCCTCGGGCAACCCACGCGCGACGCGCCAGGCCCCGCACCTGGGGCTGGGCTCGGGCGATCCGGCCTGCGAGCGATCGGGCCACCCGTTGTTGGAGTAACCCCGTGATCACCGAATCCGCCGAGCCCACGCCGCGCAGCGACCACGACAGCCCCTGGAAGGAGGCCCTGGAGGGTTACTTCCCGGAATTCCTTGCGCTGCTCTTTCCGCGCATCCATGCCGACATCGACTGGTCTCGCGGCTACCAATTCCTCGACAAGGAATTCCAGCAGATCGTGCGCGACGCCGCCACCGGCCGCCGCTACGCCGACAAGCTCGTCGGTGTGCACCGTCGCGACGGTCAGCCCGCCTGGGTGCTGGTGCATGTGGAGGTACAAGGCGAACCCGAGACAGCTTTCGCCGAGCGCATGTTCGTCTACAACCACAAGATCCGCGACGCCCACGACGTGCCCGTCGCCAGCCTCGCCGTGCTCGCCGACACCGATCCGTGCTTTCGCCCCGAGCACTACCACGATGACCTCTGGGGCTGTTCCGTCGACTTCCGCTTCCCGATGGTCAAGCTCATCGACTGGGACACCCCCGAAGGCTGGCCCGCGCTGGAGGCCAGCGACAATCCGTTTGCCTTGGTCGTCATGGCCCAGATCCGCGCCAAGTCCACCAAGGACGCCGAAACCCGCAAGGCCTGGAAGTTTCGCTTGATTCGCCTGATGTATGATCGCGGCTACGCGCGCACGACCATCCTGGAGCTGTTTCGCGTCATTGACTGGATGATCCGTTTGCCCAGAACCCTGGAGGACGCTTTCCTTCAAGAGCTCTATACCTACGAGGAGACCAAACAGATGCCATACGTGATCAGTGCCGAGCGTTTCGGGATCGAGAAGGGCTATCGCCAGGGCGAGGCCGACCTCCTGCTCTGGCAGATCGAGAACAAATTCGGCGCCGACTCCGCCGCGGCCCTGCGCGAGCGCATCGAAGCGGCCGACAATGAGCGCCTGCGCTGCTGGTCGGCGCGCATCCTCACCGCCGACACCCCGGATGCGATCTTCCACTGAGCCGTTGCCCGGCCGCAGGCCGCGCGACGACCGAGCGGTAACAACCACCCCGCGCCCATGGGCGGCGTGATCCGCGACGCCTCTGGGCCGCGCGCCGAGACGCATCGCGTCGTGGGTTGCTTGTCTGGTGTCTAACCAATCCGGCGTCGTGGCCATGGAGCGGGTTCTTCCGCTGCCTCCCGCGGCGCAATCTACCGGTCGTCGTCCTGGCCTGGCCTGGCTTGGCATGCGTGACGGCGAGCAGGGCAGGGCCATGGGCGTCGCATGCGCAGTCTCGCGGTTGGGATACAGGAGCCCGGAGGCGTCCGATGCATTGGTCTGTCGCGTTGCTGTTTGCCCTGCTCGGCGGGTCCGCGGCCTATACCCAGGTCACCGCGTGGCGGGCCGAGTCGGCCAATCCACCGATCGGGCGGTTCGCCGCGGTTGACGGGCTGCGCATCCACTACACGGACCAGGGGCAGGGCCGGCCGCTCATCCTGGTCCACGGTGCGAGCACCAGCCTGCTGGACTTCCACGCCAGCATCGCCGGCCCCCTGGCCGCGCGGCACCGGGTGATCGCCGCGGACCGCCCGGGTCACGGCTACAGTGAGCGTCCTGCCGCTGCCTGGCCGAATCCATTGGCCCAGGCCCATCTCATTCACGGCCTGGCACAGGCGTTGGGCGTGGAGCGCCCGATGCTGGTCGGGCACTCCTGGGCCGGCGCGCTGGTCCTCGCCTATCTGCTCGCCTACCCTGACGAGGCGGCGGGCGCGGTGCTCCTGGCCGGCGGGACCCACCCCTGGGAGGGGGGCGTGGCCTGGTACAACGACCTGGCGGGGGTCCCCGTGCTGGGGTCGCTGTTCGCCTACACCGTGGGCGGGGCACTGGGCCCGCTTGCCATCGACGGCGGGATTGCGGAGGTTCTGTCCCCGGACCCGGTCCCGGATGGCTATCGGTCCCGCACCGGGGTGGACCTCAGCCTGCGCCCGCGGGCCTTTCTGGCCAACGCGGAAGATGTGCGCCGCCTGAGCCCCTTCCTCGCCGCGCAGCGGGCCGGCTACGCGCGCATCCAGATCCCGCTCCTGCTCATCACGGGCGACGCGGACGACCTGGTTCCCGCCTGGAATCATGCCGACCGCCTGATCCTGGAGGTCCCCACGGCGCGCCAGGTCGTGATCCCGGGGGCCGGCCATGGCCTGCACCACAGCCGACTGGATGTGGTGGTGGGGCTCATCGAGGACTTCGTCGCGGAAACGGCCGCGGCCCGCGACGTTGGTCATTGAGTCCGAGATGCCGACGCTGCTATTCAGACTCAACGGTGTCCCGGACGACGAGGCGGACGCGGTGCGCGCCCTGCTACGGGACAGCCAGATCGATTTCTACGAGACCCACGCCGGGCGCTGGGGAATCTCTCTCGGCGGCATCTGGTTGCGCGATGCGGATGGCCACCGCGCCGAGCGTGCGCGCAGCGTGATCGAGGATTACGAGCAGGAACGCGCTGCCCGCGCCCGTGAGGCCTACGATGAACAGCGCCGCTGCGGCCGGCACGAAACGCTGGTCCAGCGGCTGCTGCGCGAGCCACTCAAGGTGATCACCGTCTTTGCGATCGTCCTCGGCGTGCTGTACCTCTCCCTCATGCCCTTCATTGGCTTGCGCTGATCCCTTGCCGTGGAAGGTGAGCCCGCCCGCCAGGGCGTGACCGGCGAGACCCACCGCGCGGAACAACAACGCCCCGGAGAGGATCCCCAACAGCACACCGCAAGCCGAGGTGAGATTGACATGAATGGCTGCGGCCCCGCCGATCGGCTCTCCAAGGTGTCGCTGAACGCCGTGACGCGCATCGTCGCGGACGAGTGCCAGGCACCACGGACGTCAAGATCAACTCGGTCTGCCCCGGCTGGGTTCAGACCGACCTGGGCGGCTCCGATGCGACGCTCACCGTCGCGGAGGGTGCCCGCGGTATCGTCTGGGCCGCGAGGCTGCCCGCGGACGGCCCGAGCGGCGGGTGCTTTCGCCACGGGGAGCCGATCCCGTGGGAACGGCGCCGCCCGGCGTCGACTGACTCCGCGCGCCCGCGACCGCGGTGTGCCGATCCGGTCACATCGGCGTCGGCCGCGATGAACGCTGACTCCCCGCTGCGCCGGCTGCTGCCGCTCGCGCTCGCCGCGGGCCTCCTCTACGTCGCATCACTCGCCGTCACCCGGCTGCCGTGCTGGGCGCTGTTTGCGTTGCTGGTGCCGGTGGCCTGGCTGCTCTGGGCCTACTGGGCCGGCAACGCGCTGTTTGCGCGGCGGCTCTGGCTCACCGGGGTGACGCGCCCGCCGAGCGCGCTCAGGCGCTGGCTGGTGCGCGGCTGGCTGCTGCAGGCGCTCGCGACGGTGCCGGCGCTGGTGTTTGCGGCGGTGCTGCTGGCGCTGGCGGCGCCGCTCGGTCCGGAGCACTGGTTCCTGCTTGCGCTGGACGCGCTGCTGCTGTCGCTCGCCGTCGGCCCGGTGCAGCGCTGGCTCGGCAGGGAGGTGCAGGCCGACAAGGTCGGCACCGTCGCGCGGCGCTGGCCGCTGCTGCTGCTGAACCTGGCGCTGCTCGGTGTGACCTTGCTGGTGCTCGACTTCGCCGTGCTGGGCGGGCCGGATACCCGCGGGCAGGCCTGGCACTTCGTGGCCGAGGCGGCCTTCCGCAACGCGTCCGCGGCCGCCTGTCCCGTCGCCGGCTGGGGCTTGGGCGCCCTTGCGGCCGTCGATGCGCTGGCCTGGCACGCGTCGCTCTTGGTGATCCCGAGCCTGCCCGAACCGGTGCTCAGGCTCACCGCCTGGGGGCTCATCCTGTTGCAGGCGGGCGTCTTCGCCTGGCTCTTCACGAGCCTGCTGCTCGGCGCCCTGGCGCTGGTTGAGCAGCGCCGGGCGGCGACGGCGGGCGCTGTGCCTGGCGTGAACGCGACGGTGTCGACGGCCTTCATCTACACCATCCTCGTGCTCGCGCTGCCCTATCTATAGGCTGCGCACAAGCTTCGCCAGTTCGACCCGGCATCCTTGGCCGGGCCGGCCCAGGCCGTCGTCGCCTGGACTAACCCCTGCCGCGCGGACCCGGCGCTCGCGGCCCTGTCCGACGCGCTGGATACGCAGCTCGGCACCGCCCGCACGGGTGCGCTCGTGTCCGCGGACGCGGCGATCGAAACCGCCCTGGACGACTTCTTCGCCCGCGCCGCGCACGGCGTCGATGCCTACCTCGACTGGTACTTCACCGTGGTGGGCGAGTATCAGCGCCTCGCCGCCGTCGCCGTCGGCGACATGGGCGCGTTCATGGTCGCACAGTTGGACCAGCGGCTGTTCGCGGACACCGGCTTCGAGACCTGGCTCGATGAGACCTTCGCCGTGCTGAATGCCGACGCGGACGCACGCATGGCCGAGCTCGCGGGTAGCTTCGGCGCCCGGTTCGGCCGCGCGGCAGAGCAGAACGCCTGCGCGGTGGAGCTTCTGGGCCCCGCCGGGCTCGGCGGCGCCTGCGGTGACCCGGCGGCACTCGGTCGCGATCTCGGCCGCGCCGGCACCGCCGCCGCGGCGGGCGCGCTGACGGCCAAGCTGGTCTGGAAGCAGGTGGCCGGCGCCGTCGCCGCGAAACTCAGCGCCAAGCAGAGCTTCAAGACCGCGGTGGCGTTGGCCGGCAAGGCGGCGGCGAAGAAGGGCGGCGCGTCCGTGGCGTCAGCGCACGGTGCAACGGCGCTGTGCGCGCCGAGCGGGCCCTGGGCCGTACTCTGCGGCATCGGCGCCGGCGCCGCCGCCTGGCTCGCCGTGGACAAGGCGATGATCGAGGTCGACGAGGTGCGCTTTCGCGAAGCGATGCGCGCGGACCTGCTCGCGGTGCTCGCCGAGCAGCGCGAGGCAATCGAAGTACTGCTCCGCACGCGGCAAGCGGCGTCAATCGATGCGCGGCTCGGTGCCCTCGCGCAACGGCTCGGGCGGCGCTATGTGCCGGCGCGGGAGTCAGGTCGCCTGCCGTAGACGGGGATGCACTTGCGAATCCCCGCTCCTCAGTGGGTCGCCTCTGGGCCGGCGACCCGCCACGCCCGGCGGACTCGGGCTTCCAGCGGGTGACCGCGAAGGAAAGCGCGAGGCCGACCGGCGTCTGAATCCGACCACGCGTGCCGGGCCGGTCAGATGCGCAGGGGGCGCCGCCGGACGCACGCGCGGCCCCCCAGAGCGGCCATTCCTGCCGGTCGATCACGGGTGCGCCAGGCGACGCCGGCGGGGGCTTCGATGATGCGGCCGACCCGGCGCCTGTCATCAACCCTCGGCGGGGTTCTCGAATACCATGAAGTGCTGGGAGGGCAGGATGTCGAGGGTTTCAACCCAGCGCAATCCAACAGCTTCGAGCTCGGTGATCGCCTGCGCTTGGGTCATTTTGTGCAGCGGCTTGATGGGGACCCTTGGATCCTCGCCGCGGTACTCGATCAGAAAGACGCGTCCGCCCGGTCGCAGTGCGCGGCGGATACCCTGCATCATCTCGAAGGGATGGGCGAATTCGTGGTAGGCATCGACGAGCAGCACGGCATCGACGCTATCCGATGCCAGTTTGGGGTCATCCTCTGCGCCGAGGACCGGGGTCACGTTGGTGATCGCGCTTCGCTCCATGCGCTTGCGCAGGACCTCGAGCATCTCCGGTTGCACGTCGACCGCGTAGACGCGACCGGTGGGGACGTCCGCGGCGATGCGGACGGTGAAATAGCCGGTGCCGGCGCCGATGTCGGCAACCTCGGCATCGGGCGCGAGCGCCATGCCTTCCACCACCCGGTCGGGTCTCTCCTCGACCTCTCGGGCACTCCGTTCCAGCCAGGCGGCGCCCTGGTGGCCCATGACTTGGGAGATCTCACGGCCGAAATAGAATTTGTCGATGCCGTCGCGGCTGGGTGCGTGGATCGTGTAGCGGTTGTCGGCAGCGGGCGCGGACTGCGCAAGCGCGGGTAGCGCTGCGAGCAGGCACCAGGCGACGATCAGCGTAAGCGGATGCCGGTGTTTCATTGGGAGCATTCTACTCGCCATCCGAATCGGCATAGAGCGCCGCCATCTTCGCCGCCTGCACCGCCACCACGCGGCGCAAGTCGGGCGGGGCGACCACCTCGACATTGTTACCGGCTCCCAACAGCCAGCGCAGCAATTGGCCCGTCGAGGGGACCTGCGCCCACACCCGGATCTCGAAGTCGGAGTCGAGGGCCTCGTCCTCCCACCGCTGGCCCGCCGCCAGCCGACAGTCGGTCAGCACCGCCACCAGATAGCCGCGCACCCGTAACTCCAGGTCGATCAGATCCCCCTGGCCGAAGTCTACTTGGCCGTTCGCGATGTACTCATCCAGATCGAATCCCGCCGCCGCCCGTGCGGGCATTTCTGCCAGCGCCTGGGCCCGGATCATCCGGTGCAGTGCATAGAGTCGGACCGGCTCGTCCTCGTCGTTCTTCAGGGCGAACAGATAGGCAATGGGCCCGCGCTGCACCAGTGCCTGGGGATGCAGGCAGGCATCGCCGGGCTCATCCTCGGCCTTTCGATACCGCACCTGCAGGGCACAGCGCCGCGCCAGGGCCTCGATCACGGCCTCCAACACCCCCGGATAGAGTTCCACTGCTTGCAGGCGCAGGGTGTCGGGGACGATCCGCAATCGACTCTCATCGAGCCTGGGACCCTCGGCGTTGGTCAGTAACCGCTGCCACAACCGATCGAGCTGGCGCTGGGGCAGGGCCTCCGCCACCAGCTCGCGCATCACCAGGAGGTTGTACTCCCAGATCGCCTGGTCGTCGTCCCGCTCATCCGTGATCCGCCGGTAGCGCAACGGCTTGCCGCCGGGGTTGACCGCCTCGATGCGCCCCGCCTTCACCAACTCGTCCAGATCGCGTTGCAGTGCACGCCGACGTGCCTCCGGCGTCTTGCCGGCATAGCCCTCACCGAGCATCGCGAGCAGCCGCGCGCCGTCCGGGCAAGCGTCGGCCGCCCGCCCGCGGGCCAGCAGGGCCTCCAGGCGTTTGAGGCGCGCGATCCGGGTTTCATGGGTAGCAGGCATGGCGTTAGTGTGCGACAGCGTTTGACGTATGGCAATGGTTCAATGCGTCTCGTCAACCGCCATCCAGAGGAATCCGCCATGGCCCAGAAGAACCAAGACCTGTCGTCGCGCCAACTGCTTGACCTGATCGGTCTGAGCGAAGAAGCCCCGCGGGATCTGCTGGAGGACGAACCGCTGGACGGTCTGAACGGCGATCTCTGGGCGGCCCTGCGGTCGCGCTACCAGTCGTTCATCGCGTCGCATCGCTTCGCCCCCGGCGATCTGGTCTGCTGGAAGCCAGGCATGCGTAACCACCGCCTCCCGCGCTACGGCCAGCCAGTCGTAGTGCTGGAAGTCCTGGAGACACCGGTGTTCGACGCGGAGACCGATGCCGGATCGACCTACTTCCGGGAGCGGCGCGATCTCGTGTTGGGCATGATCTGGGAGACCGGTCCAGGGCGAGGCGATCTGATCAGCTTCCACTTCGATCAACGTAGATTTATGCCTTGGACGCAGGAGAATTGAGCATGAACGACCATCGTACCCTCTGGCGCACCGACTTCACCACCGTACCCGCCGCCGCGCGGCGCGCCGCCCGCTACGCACTGCAACTGGCGCACGGCGATATGCGTCTGTGTCACGACCTGAAGGACGCCAATGTCTTGGACGCCCTCTGGGAATTGACCCTGCCCCTGCTCGATCAGGACGCCGTGGCGGCGCTGCTGTCACCCTATGCCGATTCTGAGCATAACTGGCTGCCGCCGGGCGCGGTCGATTGGGAGGAGTGGGAGGATGTGCAACTGGCCCGGCTCATGGACTATGAAATCGCCCGGACGGCCAACGATGACCGGGAATTGCCGCCCCGCCCCCGCGGTGCCGATGAACTGCGCAAGCGCCTGCGTACCTTTTCAGCAATTCTAAATTCGGGCGGCATCGCGCGATCCCTGGTGGATGCGGCGCGCGCGACCGAGGTGCCGGATCCCTGACACCGAGCGGCGCGCCTTATCCACCCTACAGCGGAGCCGGTTTTGTAGGGTGGATAAGCGCAGC
>NZ_CAIZIZ010000101.1 GCF_903933125.1 uncultured Lamprocystis sp.
ACCAGCCACTCATACTGCTCGGTATTCTCCGCCATGGGCTCGCCGTCGCTCTCCGGATAGGGGTCATCGGGGTCGAAATGCGCGAGGGGATTCATCGCCGCGGTCCTCCTCTGGGGGTTGGCGTCAGTCGGAAGTGTAACCTACGCGCTGGTGGTCGGACGCCGCTGTCGGCGCTATGGTGCGCGGATGGAATGCTTCAGTCCCGCCGCCCGTCTCTGGTTCGCGCAGAACTTCGCCGCACCGACCCAAGCGCAGGCGCGCGGCTGGCCGGTGATCGCGGCCGGGCATCATGTCCTGATCACGGCGCCGACCGGCAGCGGCAAGACTCTGGCCGCCTTTCTCTGGGCCATCGACCAGTTGATGTGTGCCGGGGCGGGCATCTCGGGGGATACTGAGCTTGCGTGCGGGCTGGAAGCCCGCGCCACGCGGGTGCTCTATCTCTCGCCCCTGAAGGCGCTGGTCTACGACATCGAACGGAATCTGCGTGCGCCGCTGGCTGGGGTCGCACGGGCGGCGGAGCGCCTGGGGCAGGCGGTCACGGTGCCGCGAGTGGCGATCCGCACCGGGGATACCCCGGCGCCGGAACGGCGGCGCCAATTGCTGGAGCCATCCGAGATTCTGGTCACGACGCCGGAGTCGCTGTATCTGCTGCTCGGCTCGGGGGCGGCGGTGCATCTGCGCTCGGTGCATACCGTGATCGTCGATGAGGTCCATGCGTTGGCGCCGACCAAGCGCGGGGCCCATCTGGCCTTGTCGCTGGAGCGCCTGGCCGCCGGCTGCGCGCGTGACCCGCAGCGCATCGGGCTTTCGGCCACGGTGCAGCCGTTGGCTGAAGCGGCGCGCTTCCTGGGCGGCGACCGGCCGGTCGAGATCGTGGACGCCGCTGCCCCGCCGCGTCTGGATTTGAAGGTCTGTGTTCCGGTGCCCGAGATGGAGCGTCCGCCGCCGCCGGCCCCGGCGGAACTGCCCAGCGGTTCGATCCGGGGAGCGCTCTATGCCCGTCAAACCGGCCGCCCGGCCGCGGAGACCGGCCTGTGGTCCGCGGTCTATCCGGCCTTGCTGGCGGCCATCCGTGCCCATCGCTCGACCCTGGTGTTCGTCAACAGCCGCGGTCTGTGCGAGCGTCTGTGTCAACGGCTGAACGAGCTGGCGGCACTGGACGCCGACCCGGATGCGGAACCGGTTCCGGAGCTGGTGCGGGCGCATCACGGCAGTGTCAGCCATGAACAGCGCGCGCAGATCGAGGAGTCGCTCAAGCGCGGCGATCTCAAGGCCATCGTCGCCACCAGTTCGCTGGAACTGGGCATCGACATGGGTGCGCTCGATCAGGTGCTGCTGGTGGAGTCGCCGGGTTCGGTCGCCCGGGGGCTGCAGCGGGTAGGGCGCGCCGGGCACGGCGTGGGCGAGGTGAGCATCGGGCGCCTGTACCCCAAGTTCCGCGGCGATCTGCTGGAGTGCGCGGTGATCGCCCAACGCATGCTCAAGGGCGAACTGGAGCCCTTCCGGATGCCGCGCAACGCGCTCGACGTGCTGGCCCAGCAACTGGCCGCCATGTGTTCGGCAACGCCCTGCACGGTGGCGCAACTGCATGCCCTGGTGACGCGCGCCGGTCCTTATCGGGAACTGTCGCGGGCGGCCCTGGAGGCGGTGCTCGACATGCTCTCCGGCCGCTATCCATCCAGCGATTTCGCCGAACTCAAGCCGCTGCTCGCCTGGGATCGGGCGACCGACACCCTGAGCGCCCGGCGCGGCACCGCACTCATCACCCGGCTCAACGCCGGCACCATCCCCGACCGGGGCCACTACGCCGTACACCTGGGCGCCGACGGCCCGCGCGTGGGCGAGCTGGACGAGGAAATGGTGTTCGAGATCAAGGCCGGCGACTGCATTCTGCTCGGCGCCTCCACCTGGCGGGTCGAGAGCATCACCCGCGATCGGGTGCAGGTCGCGCCGGCGCCGGGTGAGCCCGGCAAGCTGCCGTTTTGGCGCGGCGACGGCCCCGGCCGGCCGGTCGCCTTGGGGCGGGCGGTCGGCGCCTTCTGCCGCGAATTGGCCGGGCTCAAGGGCGAGCGTGCGCTTGAATGGCTGCGTGCCCACACCCCCTGGACGACCTGGCGGCGACCAATCTGGCGGCCTATCTGCGCGATCAGCGCGAGGCCACCGGCCAGGTCCCGAGCGACCGTATCATCGTCGTCGAGCGCTTCCGCGACGAGTTGGGCGACTGGCGGGTCTGTATTCTCAGCCCCTTCGGTGCGCCCATCAATGCCCCCTGGGCCATGGCCCTGCAATGGCGCCTGAGTCGGCGCGAGGGGTTCGAGGTGCAGGTGATGTCGACCGACGACGGGATCGTGCTGCGCCTGGCCGACGGCGAGGATCTGCCGTCACTCACCGACCTGCTGCCCGATCCGGCCGAGGTCGAGGATCAGGTCACCGAACAGCTTGCCGACACCGCGCTCTTCGCCAGCCTGTTCCGCGAGAACGCGAGCCGCGCGCTGCTGCTGCCGCGGCGTCGCGCCACGGGTCGCCAACCCCTATGGGCGCAGCGGCTGCGGGCCCAGAGCCTGCTGGCCGCGGTGCGCCGTTACCCGGCTTTCCCCATCGTGATCGAGACCTACCGGCAAGCGCTGGGCGATGTCTTCGACCTGCCCGGCTTGCAGGAGATTCTGACCGCGATCCGCAACCGGACCATCCGCGTCCATGAGGTCGAGACGGCGCAGGCCTCCCCCTTCGCACGGTCGCTGGTCTTCGCCTATGTCGCCGCCTATCTCTATGAACAGGATGCGCCGCTGGCGGAGCGCCGCGCTCAGGCGCTGACCCTGGATCGCGGACTGCTGGCCGAATTGCTGGGCCAGGCCGAGCTGCGCGAGCTGATCGACTCCGCCGTGCTCGCCGAGCTGGAAGCCGAGTTGCAGCATCGGTCCGCCGGCCGTCAGGCGCGCGACCCCGACGAACTGCACGACCTGCTGCGGCGGCTCGGCGACCTCACCGAGTCCGAAATCGCCCTTCGCTGCGAAGCCCCGGCCCCCGTGGGAGCGGCGTCCCGCCGCGATTCCCTCGCCGCGGCGGAACCAGTCGCGTGCGAAGCGCATCCGGCCCCGTCCGCCGCGACTGCCTGGCTCGCCGTTCTAACCCAGCAACGCCGCGCCGTCCAAATCCCCGTGGCCGGCGAGCGCCGCTGGATCGCCGTGGACGATGCCGGCTGCTACCGCGATGCCCTGGGCGCGGTGCCGCCCCCCGGCCTGCCTGAAGCCTGTCTCGTCGCCGCCGAGGCCCCGCTGGAGTCGCTGCTACGGCGCTATGCCGCCACCCACGGTCCCTTCCTCACCCGCGAACCGGCCGCCCGCCTGGGTCTGCAGCTGGCCCAGGTCGAGCCGGTGCTGCGACTCCTGGAATCGCAAGGCAGTCTGGTGCGCGGCGAGATCCGCCCCGGCGGTGCCGAGCCGGACTGGTGCGACTCGGAGGTGCTGCGCCGCCTGCGCCGCCGCACCCTGGCGCGGGCGCGCGACGCCGTGGCCCCGGTGGACGGCGCCGCACTGGGTCGCTTCCTGCCCGCCTGGCATGGCATCGGCGAGGACCTCCGGGGTCCGGACCGGCTGCTGGAGGCGGTTGCGCAGTTGACCGGATTGGTGCTGCCCTGGTCGCAACTCGACCGGGTGCTGCTGCCGGCACGGGTGCCGGGGTATCGCCCGGCTGACCTGGATCTGCTGGCCGCGACCGGTCAGGTGGTCTGGGTGGGGCAGGGCGCCCTGGGGCCGAAAGACGGCAAGGTGGCGCTCTATCCGCGGGCCGGCGGCGCCTGGCGGCCGGCGGCCGGCGAACCGCCGGTCGCGGCTGAGCAGACTCCGCTGCATCGCTGTTTACTCGATCATCTGCGCGAGCGCGGCGCCTGCTTCCTGATGGAACTCCAGGCGGCGGCCGAGCACGCGGGGCCGCGGCCGGACCGGGACACGTTCGAGTCCGCGCTCTGGGACCTGGTGTGGGCCGGGCTGATCACCAATGACACCTTCGCTCCACTGCGGCATCTCGGCGGCGGCGCCCGGACCCGGCGTCATGGGCGGGAAGCGGCTCTGGCCGGTGGACGCTGGTCACTGGTCGCCGATCTCGCCGGACGTGCGGCGGCGCCGACACCGACCGAGCGGCTGTTGGCACAGGCGCGGATGCTGCTCGATCGTTACGGCGTGGTGAGCCGGGAGGCGGTCCAGGCCGAGGGGCTGCCGGGCGGTTTCGGCCCACTGTACCGGGTGTTGAAACAAATGGAGGAGGGCGGTCAGGTGCGCCGGGGCTACTTCGTTGAGGGGCTCTCGGGTGCGCAGTTCGCGCTGGCCGGCGCGCTCGACCGGCTGCGTGCCGCCCGTCTGGAAGATCCGCCGATCGACGGCTTCACGGACGCGGATTGCCGGGTGCTGGCCGCGCTGGACCCGGCCAATCCCTACGGCGCCTTGCTGCCCTGGCCGTCGACCGGCGCCCTGGACACTGAGTCCACCGCGCCGGCACCGCGCCGGGTCAGCGGCGCCTGGGTGTATCTGGTGGCCGGCAAGCCGGTGCTGTATCTGGGGACCAGCGGGCGGACCCTGACGACTTTCCCCGCGTCGCTCACGTCCGAAGGCAATGAACTTGATCTGGCGCTGAGCGCCCTGTGCCGCTCGCCGGGCACTGGCCGGCGACGCTTGCTGATCCAGCGGATCGATGGCCGGCCGGCGCTCGAATCGCCCTTGCGTGAGCGGTTGCTGGCAGCCGGTTTCGTGTCTGATTATGATGCGCTGGTGCCCGGCAGGTCATAGGACGATGCCGGGCATCAATGGCAAGGCGGTCTTCTCGTCATCTCGTTCCGAGAACGAGAAAATGGTCATTGATTTATCACGGAGGCACAGAAGAGAAAGAAAATTCTCTCACAAAGGCACAAAGACACGAAGAAGAAAAGAAAAGAAGCCAGCAAGGTCTTCTTTTCTTTGTGCCTTTGTGTCTTTGTGAGAGGACTTCTTCTTTTCTTCTCGTTCCCACGCTCCGGCGTGGGAATGCCGTCCGGCCGCTCCAGCGGCGCGTCGTCCGACCTGACGCTGGAGCGTGGGAGCCGGGAGCGCGCCCTCTGTGGGAGCGGCCTCCGGCCGCGATGGGGCATCACGGGACCCGACTATCGGCGTATCACCGCGGC
>NZ_CAIZIZ010000102.1 GCF_903933125.1 uncultured Lamprocystis sp.
GGGCCGCTCCTACGGTAGGAGCGGCCCCCGGGCCGCGACGAGTGCCGGCTTGGGTCTGGCCGGATTAATGATCAAGGCCGGCGAAGCGCTCCTTGATGCAGCCCTTGACGACGGCTCTTGGCGCCGCGCCTGGAGGGTCGGCCGGTGATACTGCTTTCCACCAACGACGGCTGGGTGGTGGCCCGCGGCAAACCCGCTGCTGCCGCTCGACCGACTACCCGCGCCGCAGGCGCCCCGGCGGGTAGCCGAACACCCGGCGAAAGGCGGTGCTGAAATGGTTGACGTGCGTGTAGCCCAAGCGGGCGGCGAGCTGTTTCAATGGGATATCAGTCTCCTGAAGCAGCACATGCGCCTGGCCCAGACGCCGCCGGGTGACGAAGGCGAAGATAGACTGCCCGACGACCTCCTTGAAGTCGTCGTTAAGGGTGCGGGCGCTGGTGCGATAGCGCCTAGCCAGTTCATCAAGGCTCGGAACCTCGGCGCCCGCCCGTTCCAACTCCTCGCGGAGTTGTTCTGCCCGACGCCGCCGTACCAGTGGCAGGGCGGGCGACGCCTCGTGCTCCCCGGTGATGAACCGGGTCAGCCCCCCGAGATACTCCAGGATCTTGGACTGCGCATAGAGCTTGCGCAAGGCACCCGCCTGCTCGGTCGATAACGCGGCATACAAAGGCGCGGTGATCGCGGCCGGGATCGCCAGAACCCGAGCCGACGGCACCCCGACCACCCCCAGACCCGCCATCAGCGTGCCGGCCAGCGCCTCGCCCAGCAAGCGGGCGAGGAGTGCGTCGCCGATCAAGAGCACCGTCACCTGGACCATGGTCGAGCCGTCCGGGTGCGGCTCGTAGTCGAGCCGATCCGAGTGCTGAAACAGCGCAACGTCACCCCCGAAGGTCAGTTCGGACCCGACCCGCCGCTCGTACAGGCGCACCCGGCCGCTGCGAGCGGACTGAATGGTCAAGGAGTCATCGGGCAGTTCCGCTGTGATCCGTGCGAAGGGCACCCAATGCCCGGCCATGGCCTCGGTGAAATGGTGCGTTCCGCGTGCCAGGTGCATCCCTAGCGCCAGGTGCATCATCTCGACCCAACCGCTCCCCATGGCGGGAGGCATCGGAACCTCCTGGTGCGGCAGGTCGGCTAGGTGATCGAGCACGACCACGGGGGCCTCGGGGTCGGTGAGCCAGCGCACCTCGGCCAGGGAGAAGGCGGTGGTCATGGGGTCGGGCTCCGATCCAGTTTCGCGTAGAAATGAGGCAGATTTTCGTATGTCGCGGCAGCTGAGCCCGAGACGCGTTCGGTGCGAGAATATCAAATATACGAGCGGGGAGGTCGCCACGGCAACAATTCCAAATTTGACTTTTTGGTGGCCAGCCGGGCTTGGGACTGCCTGCTTGAAACCCCTATCCCTCGGAGCGTCCAGTATGAAACAACAGGCGTTTGTCAGTGAAATCCTCGTTGATTTCACTACGAAGTCCTACGATTCCGGGCAGTCGGACGACCTTCGTGGGATGGTCAGGAAACTGCTGATCGACAAGATCGGCCTCACGATTGCGGGCGCCAAGTTCCCGTGGAGCGAGGGAAGCTATCGCGCGACAACCGCCTTCCCGGCGCAGGGACGATCGACGGTCATCTATTTCGGCGACCTGCTTTCACCGGAGCAGGCGGCGTTCATCAACGCGAGTTCCGGCAACGCGCAGGACTTCGACGACACCAACATCGCGATCAAGATTCACGCTGGAGGCGTCGTTATTCCGGTGGCGTTGGCGGTTGGCGAGAGCGAGCGCCGGAGCCCCGACCAGATAGCGCGCGCGCTGGTACTCGGGATCGAGGTGATGACACGGCTTGGCGCGGGGATTCCCAACTCCCATCTCAGGGGCTTCCACACACCGGATGTCGTCGGACCTTTCGGTGCCGGCATTGCCACCGGGCTGCTGCTTGGCTTGGACAAGGCGCAAATGATGAACATGATGGGCATCTGCGGCAGCTTCTCCGGCGGGGTGGAGGAATACACGCGCTCGGGCGGCACGGTGAAGCGCAACCTTCCGGGCATCGCCGCGATCGCCGGGATCAGGGCCGCCTACCTGGCGAAGGAGGGCATTACCGGGCCGCTCTCGATCATTGAGGGCGATCACGGGATTTGCCGATCATTCGACGACGGCGCCGCGGTCGACCTCGTGACGGCGAAACTGGGCGAGGAATGGCTGGTTCTGGAGACCTCGTTCAAGAAGTACAACTGCTGCTACGCGATCCAGGCCGCACTCGAAGCCTTCCTGTTCGCGTGCCACGATAATGGCGTCAAGCCGGAGGACATCGAGAGCGTCAAGGTCGGTGCATCGAAGTTCGTCTGCGATCACGTGGGTAGTATCAAGGAGCCCAGGGTGTTGATCGAGGCCCAGTTCAGCTTGAGTTTCATGCTGGCAGTGGCCCTCTACGATGGGCCGCCGGCCGAATACGACGTGACCGATGAGACCTGCAAGCGGAAGGATCTCGTCGTCTTGTCCAACAAGGTCACTCACTACGTCGACGACGTGGCGCAGCGCGAAGCCAACGACAACATGGGCGCCGTGGTGACTGTCCGAGTGACGTCCGGACAGGAATACCAGAAACGGGTCCGTTATCCGAAAGGAACGTCGCAGAACCCGATGACGGAGGACGATCTCGAGGACAAATTCCGCGCCAACCTGGGTCCGGTCGTGTCCAAGGACAGGATCGATACGCTGCTCGAGACGATCCGGAATTACGACGCGCTTCCCGGGATCGGGACGCTGATGGCGCTGACCAGGAGGGAAGGCCCGTCTTGAGCACCGTCACCTTGACCGTGCTCGATCCGTCCACAGGATCAAGGCATAACGCGCCTTGCCGGCCTCGATCAAGATTCCGGCCACTTGGGCTCGCCGGGTGCGTAGTCAGGCCATCCTGGCCTGACACCGTCAGGGCTGGAAGCCCTGACTACGCAGGCCGCTGGCCGGGATTACGATCAAGGCCGCCTTGCCGTCACCGTCAGTGGTGGCCGTGCAGTGGTCTCGAATCTGCCGCAAGCGCCCACTTCATCATGCCCAGGAGATCTCTATGCCCCAACAACCTCTGCAAGACTTCGTCCTGGAGCTGGAAAAGATCGGCCAACTGGTGAGGATCACCGATGAGCGTCGGGTCGACGAACTGCCCATGCTGATGGAGTCCAATCCCGATCAGGCCATTCTGGTCGAGAAGGTCAAGGATTGCGAGTTTCAGTATCTGTCCAATGCCTATTCCAATCGCGAGCAATATGCGCAGGCCCTGAACTGCGGACCACGCGAGCTCGCGCAGGAAATTGCGCGCCGCTGCGAAAGAAGATACCCGCCGGTCCTGGTCGAGACCGCTCCCTGCAAGGAGGTTATCCTCAAAGGTGAGGATATTGACATCACCCGCTTTCCCCTGTTTCTGTATCATGACCACGATGGTCATGCCTTCATCCAGGATGCGAATGTCGTGTCGCGGGATGTCGAGACCGGGCTGATCAATTGGGGTATCTACCGTTTCATGTATCGCACGAAGAATGAAACCAACGTCGATATGCGTAACGACAGCCACAATGCCCGGATCCAGGCCAAGAAATACGCCGCCAAGGGTCTCGATATGGCGGCGGCGATCGTCATCGGCGGCCCCGCGCTGGACAAGATCGCCTCGATGTATTCCTTTCACGATACCGATGACTGGGACGTGCTGGGCGGCTTCTACGGTGAGCCGGCCAAGGTCGTGAAGTGCGAGACCTCCGATCTCACGGTGCCGGCCAATGCCGAGATCGTCATCGAGGGCCGGATCATGACCAGCGAAGGCTGGGTCTATGACGAGGGTCCCTATGGCGAGTTCACCGGAACCTATGGGGGAGGGCTGCCGCACAACTGCCGCTTCAAGATCGACTGTATCAGCTACCGTAAGGGCGGTATTTACCAATACGCGACCATCGGCGGACTGCATCCGGGCCGCACCGACCTCTATGTCTTTCATCCGACCGTCGAGGCCGACATTTACGCGGCGCTCAAACGTGCGGGTATCCGGGTGCTGGACGTCTATGTGCCGGCCGACGGTATCCACAATATCGCCTATGCCAGGATCAAACCCGTGGGTGGCGGGGACGCCAAGCAGACGCTTGCCGTGATGTTGACTTGCTCCCGCCAATGGTTTCCCAAGATCGCTTATGTGTTCGATGACGACATCGATATCTTCGACGAGGCACGCGTCAAGTGGGCTATGGCTTACCGGTACCACCCGCAACTCGACACGCTCATCATCCCGGAGCTCAACATCCTGCCGCTCGATCCACTGTGCATGACCAACAAGCCGCCGGTCAATATGCCAAAGATCGGTTTTGACTGCACTATTCCGCTGGTCGGCAATGTCGATCGCTTCTCCTTCGCCGCCTGCACCGTGACCGAGCCGCTGGGTGAGCCGTCAGCCGGGCTCGCGCCGCTGACGGAAGCGGAACTGGTGACACAGATGGCGGAATTCATCGAACAGTCACCGCGTACCTGGCTGGAGATCCTGAAGCAGTTTCACGGTCAGCCCTATCCGGTGATCTATCGCGCCTTCGGCCAACTGCGCCACCGGCTGGGCCGCATGGCCGATGAGCGCCCGACCTATCCTTATACCTTTGCCGACGCCTGCTTCGTTTATGGCAAGGGCACTGACGCATAAACCCTGAGTTTCGGTGAGAGGCCACCGGCAATCCTGGATCACATCATCGGCGGAGAGCAACCATGACCCAGCAAACCCTGTCGGACTTTGTGGCGACATTGGAAAAGATCGGCCAGCTCGTGCGCATCAGCGACGAGCGGCATGTCAATGATCTGCCGGCGATCATGGAGGCCCATCCGGATACCGCAGTCCTCGTGGAAAAGATCAAAGACTGTGAGCTGCAGTTCCTGGCGAACGCTTATTCGAACCGTACGCAATATGCCAGCGCGCTCGGCTGTAAGCCGAGCGACCTGGCGCAGGAGATTGCCAGGCGGGGCTCCCGGACCCATGAACCAGTGGTGGTCGCTACCGCACCCTGCAAAGAGGTCATCCTGAAGGGCGAGGCCGTCGATTTGACCCGGCTGCCGCTCTTCCTGCACCATCAGCACGATGGTCATGCCTATCTTCAGGACACCAGTGTCGTCTCGCGTGACCCCGACACCGGCCTGATCAACTGGGGCATCTATCGCATGATGTACCGGGCAAGGAATGAAACCAACGTCGACATGCGCAACGACAGTCATAAGGCGCGGATTCATGCCAAGGCTTATCAACAGCGCGGACTGGACATGCCCGTCGCGGTGGTCATCGGCGGACCGACCCTGGACAAGATTGCCGCGATGTACTCGGTGGCGGATACCGATGACTGGGACGTGCTGGGCGGGTTCTATGGTGGGCCGGCCCAGCTCGTCAAGTGTGAAACCAACGATCTGACCGTGCCGGCCAACGCGGAAATCGTTCTGGAGGGACACATAAAGACCACGGAGGGCTGGATCTTCGATGAAGGCCCCTATGGTGAGTTTACCGGGACCTACGGCGGCGGGCTGCCGCGTAATTGCCGTTTGCTGATCGACTGCATAACGTATCGGAAAGGTGGAATCTATCAGCATGCCACCATTGGCGGTCTCCATCCGGGACGCACGGACATGGCCGTCTGGAATTCGACGATCGAGGCCGATATCTATAGCGCCCTGAAGAACGCTGGTATTCGGGTATTGGATGTCAACCTCCCGGGTAACGGCTCCACCAATATTGCTTATGCCAGAATCCGCACCGTCGGTGGCGGTGATGCCAAGCAGGCGTTAGCGATCATGCTGAGCTGCTCGCGTCAGTGGCTGCCGAAGATCGCCTATGTCTTCGACGAGGATGTCGATATATTCGACCCCGACCGCGTCATGTGGGCCTTTGCCTGGCGCCTCGACCCGGCCAAGGACATTATGATCCTGCCGGAACAAAACGTGTTGCCGCTGGAGCCCATGTGCAACACCAACCAGCCGCCGGTCAATCTTGCAAAGGTTGGATTCGACTGTACGATTCCGCGGGTCGGCGGCTTCGATAGACTGTCTTTCGCCGCCTGCCATGTGACTGATCCCTTTGCGCTCCCCCAGGGCGGGCCAACGGCACTGACCGAAGAGGACGTCACGCGGAACATGGAGGCATTCATTCGTGGGGCACCGCGCTCCTGGTTTGACATCTTGAGTCACTTCAGTGGTCAACCGTACCCGATAGTTTATAGAGCGTTCGGGAGTCTGCGGCATCGGCTGGGTCGGATGAGCGATGAGCGGCCGGCTTATCCCTATATTTTCGCCGACTCGTGCTTCGTCGACGGCAAGGGGGGCACGTCATGAAACTGGTGCGCGGTATCTACATGCGGGGCGGTACCAGCAAGGGGGTCTATTTTCATGCGAAAGACCTGCCCGCCGACCCCGCCCTGAGAGACCGAATCATTCTCGACATCTACGGCAGTCCGGACCTGACCGAGATCGACGGACTGGGCGGGGCGAACGTGCTGACCAGCAAGACCGCCATCATCGCGCGGAGTGCGCGCGCCGACGCGGACGTGGATTACACCTTTGGGCAGGTGATGATCAACGAGCCGCTGGTCGATTACCGGATCAATTGTGGAAACATCTCCGCCGGGGTCGGCCCCTTCGCGATCGATGAAGGTTTGGTCCCGGCGGTCGAACCGCTGACCAGGGTGCGCATTTTCAACACCAATACCCAGCGCGTCATTATCGCCGAGGTGCCGGTGAAGGATGGTCGCGCCGCGGTCGTCGGGGATTACCACATCGACGGTGTACCGGGCACCGGCGCCAGGATACTCCTTGATTTCGCCGCCACCGGAGGAACGCTCGGCAAGGGTCTGCTGCCAACCGGTCACGCCTGTGAGACCCTGAGTATCGACGGACTGGGGACATTCGACGTTTCGATCGTGGACGCGGCAAATCCGTCGGTCTTCGTGAAGGGCACCGATCTGGGCTTGCAGGGGACCGAGCCGTTCCAGGATATCCTGAACAACCAATCGGTCTGGGACACAGCGGACAGGATTCGCGGATCGGTCGGTGTCAGGCTCGGGATGTACCCGGACTTGGACAGCTTCCTGCGCATCAACCCCACCATGCCGTTCTGTATCCTGGTCTTTCCGCCGATCGGCTATACCGACTTCGTGGACGGTCGCGCCATCGCACCTGACAGCTACGACATCAAGGGGATCATTCGCTTCGCCGGCGCCGTGCATCGTGCCTATTCCGGCACCGGGTCCGTATGCACCGCGGTGGCGGCGCAGATCGACGGCACCATCGCCAACGCGGTTTGCGCCGAAGCCGCGCGTTCGGCCGCCGTCGTACGCATCGGCCACCCATCAGGAATCATGGATGTCGACATCCGGGTGGAACGAGACGGCGAGGAGTACCGGATACTGCGGGCCGCCTATGGCCGGACAGCCCGCCGAATCATGGAAGGCTATATCTACCTGAAGCCATGGGCGGACGACTCGTCCATCCTGTCTCTCTGAGTTGCGGAGGTCTCATGAAACGACTGATCGTCGGACTCTCGGGCGCCAGCGGCGTCATCTACGGTGTCCGCCTGTTGGAGGTCCTGAGGGCCATCCCGGACATCGAGACCCATCTGGTCGTGAGCAAGGGTGCCGAGGTCACCCTGCGGCTGGAGACCCAGACCAGCCTCGCCGACCTCAAGGCACTGGCTCATGTCGTGCATGAGCACGGCAATCTCGCCGCGCCGATCTCCAGCGGTTCGTTCCGGGTGATGGGGATGGTGGTGATCCCCTGCTCTATGAAGAGCCTGGCCCAGATCGCGCTCTCGCTCGGCGACAATCTGCTCAGCCGGGCCGCCGATGTCACCCTCAAGGAACGCCGTAAGCTGGTCCTGGTCCCGCGCGAGTCCCCGCTGCACCTGGGGCACCTGCGCCACATGACGGCCGTCACCGAGATGGGCGCGGTGATCCTGCCCCCGGCCCCGTCCTTCTATCACGGCCCCATGACCATCATGGACCTGGTGGACCAGAGCCTGGGCAAGGTTCTGGACCAGTTCGAGATTGAGCACCATCTGTTTCGACGCTGGGGCGGCGATGACGCCTGATGCGTTCGCAGCGGCCGCCCGGCGACTCTTCGACGAGGTGGCAGTGATGACGCTCGCGACCTGCGCGGATGCGGTGCCTTGGGCCACCGACGTCTACTTCGCCCCGGATGGGTTCGACTTGGTGTTCCTCTCCTCGCCGCGTTCCCGGCACAGCCGCAACCTGGCCGTCAATCCGGCCTGTGCCGCCACCATCCATCCGCCGGTGACGTCCTGGCGGGAGATTCGCGGGCTCCAGATGGAGGGCGAGGTCCGCCCCCCCGCGGGCACGGTGGCCAAGGCCCGCGCACTCGCCGCCTATCTCACGAAATTCCCCTTCGCCCGTGACCTCATCGCCCACCCGGCGGAGACGGCAGGCGCCTTCGCCGGCGCCACCCTGCTGGTGCTGCGGCCATCGCGTCTGCGCTATCTCGACAACGGCTTAGGGATCGGCACGCGCTGGTCCCAGCGCCTGGTGGATGGTCAAGCCGTCGGCCCGCCGGAACTGGAGGCACGCGAGTGAGTGTGGCGATGACTCACTGACCTTCGCCTGCACCAACGCCGGGCGGTCCGCAGCGACCGTCCGGGAGCGTTTTCACCGCGAATCCGGAGGCTCAACCATGGACTACACACCGGCGGGCTACAACGATTTCGACGCCCACCTGAAGACGCTCCAGGATCAGGGGCTGCTTTATCGCATCGATCGGGCGATTGACAAGGACGCGGAGATGCACCCGCTGGTGCGCTGGCAGTACCGCGGCGGCATTGCCGAGGCGCAACGCAAAGCCTTTCTGTTCACCCAGGTCACCGACGCGGCCGGTCGGACCTATCCGGGTGCCCAGGTGGCGATCGGCGCGTTGGCGGGCAACCGCCGCATCTACGCTCTGGGGATGAATAGGCCGGAGGACGCCATTGGCCAGGCCTGGCTCGACGCCATCGCCCATCCCATCGACCCGCGCCAGGTGCAGCAGGCGCCCTGCCAGGAGGTGGTCATCACCGGGGACGCGCTGCGGGCCGGGCAGGGGTTGGATGCTTTGCCCATCCCGGTGTCCACTCCCGGCTATGATACGGCCCCGTATTTCACCGCTGCGCTCTGGGTCAGCCGCGACCCCGAGACCGGCATCCAGAACCTCGGGCTCTATCGTGGCAACCTCAAGGCAGCCGATCGGGTGGCCGTGATGATGGAGCGCTCCACCCTCGCGGGCGGCGCGGTGCATTGGGACAAGTACAAAAAGCTTGGCCAACCGATGCCGGTCGCGGCAGTGCTCGGGGCACCCCCCATCGTCGCCTTCACCGGACCGCAGAAGCTCCCGCTCGACTGCGATGAGATCACCGTCGCCGGGGGACTGGCCGGCTGTCCGATCAATATCGTCAAGTGCAAGACGCAGGACCTGTGGGTTCCGGCCGAAGCCCAGGTCATCGTCGAGGGCTTCATCGCTACCGATGCGCTCGAGCCCGAGGGTCCCTTCGGCGAGTCGCATGGCTACATGGCCCTGGAGGAATACAACTTCTCCATGACGGTCACGGCCATCACCCGTCGGACCTCCTACACCATTGCGTCCATCATCTCTCAGGTCACCCCCTGCGAATCGAGCGTCATCAAAAAGGTCGCCTATGAGCCGTTGTATCTCGCGCACCTGCGCGACCACCTGAACATCAAGGGCGTCACCCGGGTGTCGATGCACGAGCCGCTGACCAACCTGCGCCGCTTCCTGTTCCTCTCCATTGCCCGCGGGACACCGAAGACGGAGATCTGGCGCGCGCTCGAAGGCGCTGCCTCCTTCACCCCGGCGATCGGCAAGTTCTGCGTCGCGATCGACGAGGACATCGACCCGGAGGACACCGACCATGTGCTCTGGGCGCTGGCCTACCGCTGCAACCCGGCGGTCGACACCCACGTGATCCCCCATCGCGGCAAGGGCCACGGGCCCGCGTTCAAGGGCTGCGAAATCGATTCCACCATGCTTATCGACGCCACCGCCAAGGCCGACTACCCCCCGGTCGCCCTGCCCAAGCAGGAGTTCATGGAGCGCGCCCGCGCCATCTGGGAGGAGTTGCAACTCCCCCGACTCACGCCCCAGTCCCCGTGGTGCGGCTATTCCCTGGGGGACTGGTCGGAGGAATGGGACGCGTGCGCGGACCGGGCGGCCAAGGGCGACTGGCTCACCAACGGGCGCCGTTCCGCCGCCAATCGCAGCCGCACCGCACAGCCGCAGGACCAGGCCCGCGCTATCCGGCTCGGTGATCAGGACTGATCGCCGACCGGTCTCAGCTACCAATCCATACGAGGCATCACCATGCAACCGGGCTTTCAACGCAATTACGACGACCTGAACGATCACCTGGCCAAGCTCAAGAAACTGGATTTGCTCTGGACCATCGATCAGGAGATCAACAAGGACAAGCACCTGCACGCCTTCGTGCGCTGGGGCTATGTCGGCGACGTGGGCACCGTCGTCAACAACAATCCCAAACGGGCCTTTCTGTTCACCAACGTCACCGATGCCAAGGGCCGCAAATACCAGGGGGATTGCGACGTGCAGGTCGGCGGCACCGCCGGCTCGCCGGCCATCTATGCCGCCTCGATGGGGATTGACTACCAGGGCGAGAGTATCTCGGCCCTGTCGCAGAAGATCTTCGAGAAATGGACCAATGCCTTTGCGAATCCGCTTGCGGCCGTGGAGATCCCCTCGGCCGAAGCGCCGGTGCACGAGGTCGTACTGACGGGCGATGCCCTTAAAGGCGGCGCGGGCAAGGGCATGGACACGCTGCCAGTTCCCAACAACACCCCCGGCTGGGATACGGCGCCCTATTTCTCGGCCGGACTCTTCGTGACCCTCAATCCCGAGACCGGGATTCAGAACATCAGTCAGAACCGCTGCAGCCTCAAGGCCTCGGACCGCATCACCGGCATGTGGCTCATCCAGACCAACGGCGGCGCCCATCAGAACTGGGCCAAGTACAAGGCGCGCGGCGAGAAGATGCCGGTGGCGCTGATTGTCGGCGCCCCGCCGACGCTCCAGGTCATCGGACCCCAGAAGGTCCCAGAGTATCTGGATGACATGGACGTGGCCGGAGCCCTGGCCGGCGCGCCCTATCGCAAGGTCAAGTGCAAGACCATCCCGCTAATGGTTCCGGCCGATGCCCAGATCATCATCGAGGGCTGGCTCGATCCGACCAAGCTGGAGATGGAGGCGCCGTTCGGCGAGTCCTACGGCAACATGTCGGTGGAGGAATACAACCACTCGATCACCGTGACGGCCATCACCCGGCGCAAGAAGGCGATTTTGACCTCGATGATCTCGCAGATGGCACCCTCGGAATCGGGGGTCATCAAGCAGCTCAACTACAGTGCGGTGATGCTCAATCACCTGAAGAACACCCTCTACATCCGGCAGGTGAAGGACGTGGCCCTGCACGGCCCCATGATCGGGGTCTCGCGGTTCACCGTCATCGTGATGGAGCGCAATTCGCCCAAGACTGAGATCTGGCGGGCACTGAGCGGCGCCACCACCTTCATGCGCTCGGTCGGCAAGATGACCGTGGCGGTCGATGAGGACATCGATCCCAATAACGTCGAGGAGGTGCTGTGGGCCATCGCCTACCGCACGGACCTGATGAAATCGGTGAAGATCGAGGACCACCAGGCCAACGGCCACGCGCCCAAACTGCGTGACCGCGAGTGGGAGGCCAAGATCATGATCGACGCCACCATGCACTATGCCATGCCGCCAGTCGCCCTGCCCACCAAGGAGATCATGGAAGAGGCCCGCACGCTCTGGGAACAGGCCGGGCTGCCGCCCGTCACGCCGCGCTGGAAATGGTACGGCTACGATCTGGGAGATTGGTGTGAGGAGTGGACCAAGTGCGCCGAGCGGGCGGTCAACGGCGACTGGCTGATCAACGGCGAGCGCACGGCGCAACTGGTGGACACCGACGCGGTGGGCGGTCCGACCGCCGGCGTACCCCGCGCCGGCGTGGTGAGTTGGAACGAAAAGACCGGCACAGTCGACTATCCGCCAGGATTCCCCCTCAAGGATCGGTTCGACACGGATGAGTAACCGACCAATGTGCCTTGGATATTTCGAGGAATCCTGATCGTGCATTCCTGATTGATCAGATCAATCGCGTCAGTTTTTCGGAGAATCCGCCGCGGCGAGCTTGCGCACTGCATCCCAGTTGCCAGCAACGCCGACGCAGTGAGGGCCAGTGCCACGGATGGCGCGCTCCGCACCCACCCGCGCGGCTTTGCCATGCTGTCGGGCTCGGGCTTGCCATCTGCCGCGCCATCATTCAGGTCCACGGCGGGACCATCCGTGCAGGTGATCGCCCGGCAGGGGTAGGGGGAGGGTCTCGAAGTCGACCTACGGAGCGTGGAAGTGCCCGGCCTCCTTTCGCCGCTATTTTGCGGACGGCCGACGTGTCACACTAGGCCCGGTGAAACTCGTCATTGCTCTTGCGCTGGCCTACGTGCTGCTGGGTGCCGCCGGCCTCTTGCTTGCCATCCCTCCCGGCTACGCCAGTCCGGTGTTTCCCGCCGCGGGGCTCGCCGTGGCTGCCGCCCTGCAGTTCGGAGCGCGGGTGCTGCCCGGCGTCTGGCTGGGTTCCGCTCTGCTGAACCTGGGCCACGCATGGTTCGGCGGCACCCTCACGCTCACGACCGCCGGCCTGGCGGTGGTCATTGGGCTGGGCGCCAGTTTGCAAGCAGGGGCCGGGGCTTGGCTGGTCCGCCACTGGCAGCCCTCGACCTGGGCGGCCTTGGAGCGGGAGCAGGACGCCTTTCGCTTCCTGCTGTTGAGCGGCGCGCTGGCCGGGGTGCTGTCACCGACGATGGGTGTTGTGGCCCTCACCGCCGCCGGCGTCATTCCTGCCGCCGGCGCATCCTATACCTGGTGGAACTGGTACCTGGGCGACGTCCTGGGCGTCATGGTCTTCGCTCCTCTCGCGCTGTGTTTTTTTAACCGTCAGGATCCGCTCTGGCGGGAACGGCTGCGGCGGACCGTCCTGCCGGTCCTGGTGACCCTGGGCCTGGTCATCGCCGCCTTCCTTGCCACCGCCCGTTGGGAAGCGCAGATCCAGTCGAACGATTTGCGTGACGACGGCGCACAAGTTGCGCAGGCGATCGGCGAGCGTCTCATCAGCCATCGCGAGATTCTTGCCTCGCTCAGCCATTTCGTTGAGGCAACACCCGACTTCAGTTTCGCCCAGTTCGAGCGCTTCACGCGGATCACATTGCAGAGAAATCCCGACATCTTCGCTCTTAGTTTCAACGACTTGGTTAGCGATGCGGAGCGGCCGGAGTTCGAAGCAAAGATCAGCGCCATGGGGCCCCTCGGGCCTTTTCAGATCACTGAGCGCGATACCGAGCGGCGCCTGGTGCGGGCCGGGACCCGGCCCGAGTATGTTGCGGTACGTTACATCGTCCCATTGGCCAATAACCAGCGGGCGGTGGGCTTCGATATCCACTCTGAACCCATCCGCCGCGCCGCGATCGAACGCGCGCGACGCACCAATGCCATGGCCGTGACCGCCCCCATCCTGCTGGTGCAGGAACAGCAAAAGCGCGTCGGCCTGCTGGAACTCCTTCCCATCGCGGCCGCGACCGACGTCACATCCCAGGAGTCGATCCGGCATCTTGGTTTTGTCGTTGCCGTGGTCAAGGTCGATGAGATGATCGAGATCGCCACCCGCGACGTGATTCCCGCGGGGTTGACCTTCTGCCTGAGCGACGTTGCGGCTGCTCCGGAAACGGGCCTTCTCTTCTGTTCGGGGAGCCGGGTCGCCGGTCCTTCGCCCATTCCGGATATCCCTGCCGACTGGAGCGCCCGGCTGGGCATGGGTGATCGTGATTGGCGTTTGGCGGTCATCGTTACTGAGGATTACCGACAGGCCCACCGACCCTGGCTGGCCTGGGCCGTGGGCGTTGTCGGGCTCTTATTCGCGACCTTGCTGCAAGTGCTGATGCTGGGGATGACCGGCCGCACCGCCATCATCGAGCGTAAGAACGCCGTGCTCCTGCAGGCTGAGAAGGTGTTCGATAACAGCGGCGAGGCCATCGTCGTCACCGATGCCCGGGGTGTCGTCCTGTCGACCAATCCGGCCTTCACTCAGGTGACGGGGTATGGCGCTGAGGAGGCGCGCGGTCAGACCCCGCGCCTCTTGAAGTCCGGCAAACAGTCACCCGATTTCTATAGCGCACTGTGGCAACGCCTGTTGCGTGAGGGGCAATGGCAGGGCGAGATCTGGAACCGCCGCAAATGCGGTGACATCTACCCTGAATGGCTGACCATCTCCGCCGTGCGCAACGCGGCCGGCGAGACCGTGCAGTACGTGGGCTCCTTCACCGATATCACTGCACCCAAGGCCGCGCAGGAGCGGATCGAATTTCTCGCCTACCACGACGCCTTGACCCAGTTGCCCAACCGCGTGTTGGCCATGGACCGTATCGCGCAGGCCATCGCGCACGGGCGGCGACATGCGAGCCCTATGGCTCTGCTGCTCATGGATTTGGATAAGTTCAAGCTGGTCAATGACACCTACGGACACAGCGTCGGCGACAGCCTGTTGCAGGCGGTGGCCGAGCGGCTTCGCCACGCCGTGCGCCGGGACACCCTTTGCCGCCTGTCCGGTGACGAATTCCTCATCGTGTTGTACGAGGCCGAGGACCGTGACGCGATCTCCATCAAGTGCGAGACCATTTTGCGGGACCTGGCGCAGCCCTTCGCGCTCGCCGGGCGGCAGTTGACGACCTCCTCGTCGATCGGGGTGGCCATCTTCCCCGCGGACGGCGACACCACTGAAACGCTGCTGCGCCATGCCGACACCGCGCTCTACGAAGCGAAGAAGGGCGGCCGTGAAACCTATCGGTTTTTCGACGAGCAGATGAATCTGAATGTCGTCCGTTACGTCAGGACCAAGGATGCGCTGGAACGGGGATTGGAGAATGATGCGTTCGAGTTGTACTACCAACCGCAGCTGCGCCTGGGCCGCGCGGGGGAGCCCGATCAGCCGGTCGCCGCGGAGGCTTTGATTCGTTGGCACCACCCCGAACGCGGCCTGATCATGCCGGGTGAATTCATCGCCATCGCTGAGGAGAGCGGCCTGATTGTGCCCATCGGTGCCTGGGCACTGCGTCAGGCGTGCCGGCAGGCCGCGGCCTGGGTTGCTGCGGGTCTGCCACTGCGGGTGGTGGCGGTCAACCTGTCGGCGGTGCAGTTTCACAGCGGCAATATACACGAGTTGGTCCTATCCGCTCTCGACGAAGCTGGTCTCGACCCTTGCTGTCTGGAGCTGGAACTCACCGAGAGCATCCTGCTCGACGACGTCGAGCGCGTCCTGACCGCGGTGCGGCGGCTCAAGGAGCATGGCGTGCGTCTGTCCATTGATGACTTCGGTACCGGTTACTCCAGCCTGGCCTACCTCAAACGCTTCAAGGTCGACAAGCTCAAGATCGACCGCTCCTTCGTCAGCAACATCCGGCACAGTGAGGAGGACCGCGCCATCGTCCTGGCCATGATTCAGATCGCCCGCAGTCTTAACCTGACGACCATCGCCGAGGGTGTCGAGGACACCGGGCAGGCGGAACAGCTCAGGGGCATGGGTTGTGACGAGGTGCAGGGATATCTCCATGCGAAACCGCTGCGACCGTCGGAATTGGAGCAGTGGCTGGAGGAATACGACCGGTGAATGGTTCATGTCGTCTAGATTGAGCTAAGAGGGGAAAGGCCAGGGCGGAGACCTCGCGCTGCAAAGCCGCGTCGGCCTGGGCGCGCGCCTGCGCTTGCGTAGTCAGGGCTTCCAGCCCTGACGGTGTCAGGCCAGGATGGCCTGACTACGCACCCGGCGAGCCCAAGTGGCCGGAATTTTGATCGAGGCCGCTTGCTCTTTCTCCGTGTGGTCCCTTTCCTTTTCCGCGCGTGACTGCTCCGCTGCGGATGCTTTCGACAGCTTCACGCCAAATACCCTCCCTAGGGTGGGTATTTTTCGCGATGCGCAGTCCGTACCCGTGCACGGCGGTCAGTCATCCATCGCGCTGTACTATGACTGCGGTTGGTGCGCCCTGTCGTTTTACGTGAGTCCGCCTCTGAGCCGCACTGGGGTCCAGTCC
Organism: uncultured Lamprocystis sp.; assembly: GCF_903933125.1. Classification (GTDB taxonomy): domain Bacteria; phylum Pseudomonadota; class Gammaproteobacteria; order Chromatiales; family Chromatiaceae; genus Thiodictyon. The sequence continues at coordinate 16,172 of NZ_CAIZIZ010000102.1, forward strand.
GTGCGGTTCTGGCTGAACGGGGGCGAGCAGGGTGGGCAGCAGGACCTGTTGGTCAGGGTGTGCGACGATGCGCCGGAGCCGATCTGCGTGGCCCAGCCCTTGGCGCCCGTGGCCAACGAGTGGACCCAGGTCGAACTGCCCCTGGACGGTTTCACCGGGGCCAATATCGCCGGCATCCAGTGGAACAACTGGAGCGGGAACCCCAAGGCGCCCGTGTACTTGGACGACATCGTACTGGTCGGGGCCCAGGGCAGCGACGGGACCGTGCCCCTGTTCACCGATTTCCAGTCACCCAACTGGAGTTTCTGGAACACCAACACCGAGAACCGGGTCGTCGCCACCCCGACCCACTCCGGCGCCGCCGCGCTGGCGGTCGACTCGCTGGCCGGGTGGAATACCATGCAGTTGGGTCATACCCGTTCCGTCGAGACCATCGCCGGGTTCTATACCCTGCGCTTTTGGATCAACGGCGGCACCGCCGGGGGTCAAAAGATCACGGTCAGCGCCATGAACGATCAAGGTGAGAGCACGCTCGACACCCTGGTCACCGCCGAGGCCAATACCTGGAAAAAGATCGAGATTCCCTTAGACGAGTTGGGCGATCCCCTGACGGTCTACTCGATTCGCTGGTGGAACGGCAGCCCCGACCTCATGCCCACCTATTTTTCTGGACGATATCGCCCTGGTGCCGGGGCCTGGGCCCGCCGACCAGGGGCCGGTGGACAGCTCGGTGGTCTACTCCGATTTCCTGCCCCGGGGCTGGATCGACATGTTCGCAAACGCGTCCGGTGACGACGCCACCGCGGCCAATCTGACGAGCGCGACCACGGTCCATGGCGGCGCCACGGTGATCGAGGTCAGCAACCTGGAGACCAACAAGCTCGTCGCTTTCGGCCACCCCAAAGGCGGCCTCGCGATTCCGGGCTACGACACCCTACGCTTTTACATCCATGGCGGAGCGGCCGGCGGGCAGCAGTTGACGGTCCAGGTCGTGAACGACGACGCGTCAGTCACCGAGCCGCTGGAGGTGACGGCTCAGGCGGGGGCTTGGACAGCGGTCGATATCCCGCTCGCCAGCCAATTGAATCCCCTCAATGTCTACATCATCCGGTTCTGGAATCTCACCGGCGAGACGCTGCCGACTTTCTATCTGGACGACCTCGGCTTCGTGAACGCGACCGGCGCGCCGCCCCCCCCCCCGAGCACCGCCGCGGGTCCCCATCTCAGTGTCGATTCCGCGCGGGATCGCCACCCCATCAGTCCCTACATCTACGGCATGAACGCCCCGGACGAGGCGCTGGCGCAGGAGTTGCATCTGCCGGTCAACCGTTGGGGCGGCAATCAGACCTCCACCTACAACTGGCAGAACGACACCTATAACACCGGCTTCGACTGGTTTTACGAGAACATCTCCAATTCCCCCTTGGCGAGCCTCCCCGACGGCTCGAGCGCCAACCGCTTCATTGAGCAGAACCGGCGCACTGCAACGGCATCGCTCGTGACCTTGCCCATGATTGGCTGGGTCGCCAAGCGCTGGAAGGGAGACCACCCCTTCGATTGCGCCTTCAAGCAAAGCGTCTACGGCACCCAGCAGAGGGCGGACTGGGAGTATGACCCCGACTGCGGGAATGGCGTGCTGGCCGATGGCACCCAGGTGATCAACGATCCCAACGACATCGCCATCCCGGTCGGACCGGCGTTCGTCGGGGATTGGGTCAGCGACCTGAGGTCGCGCTACGGTACCGCCGCCGAAGGCGGGGTGTCGTTCTATGCGCTGGACAACGAGCCCATGTTGTGGAACAGCACCCACAACGCGATCCGCAATACCCCGCTGTCTACCGACGAACTGATCGACCTCACCTATGCTTACGCCCCGGTCGTCAAGGCCGTCGACCCTAGTGCCAAGATCTTCGGACCGGTCTTCTGGGGCTGGTGCGCCTATTTCTATTCCGCCGTGGATAACTGTACCAACAACGGGACCGCGGACTATCAGGCCCACGGCAGCATCCCGCTGGTCGCCTGGTACCTGCAGAAGATGCGCGCCTACGAGCAGCAGCACGGGGTGCGCATCCTCGACTACCTCGACCTGCACGGCTATCCGAACAGCGCCGGCGTCTATTCGAGCGTGCTGGGTAACCGCTCGACCCAGGCGCTGCGACTGCGCTCCACGCGCTCGCTGTGGGATCCCACCTATCAGGACGAGAGCTGGGTCCCGGCGGCGGTGCAACTGATTCCCCGGATGCGCGATTGGGTGGCCGCGCACTATCCCGGCACCAAGCTTGCGATCACCGAGTACAACTGGGGCGCCATGGGCTACATGAACGGCGCGCTGGCCCAGGCCGACAGCTTAGGAATCTTCGGGCGCGAGGGCCTGGATCTGGCGACCATTTGGGATGCGCCCAAGAAGACCCAGCCCGGGGCCATGGCCTTCCGCATGTACCTCAACTACGACGGTCACGGCGCCACCTTCGGCGACACCGGGGTCCACGCCGAGAGTGCCGACCAGGAGAAGCTTGCGGTCTATGCGGCACAGCAGGGCAGCAAGCTGACGCTGATGGTCGTCAACAAGACCGCGGTTGCGCTCAGCAGTCCGGTCGCGCTGGCCGGGTTCCGGCCGGCCGCGACGGCCCAGGTCTACCGCTACAGCGCCGCCCATCTGGCGGGCATCGTGCGGGAGGCCGACCAGGGGCTGACCGACAGCGGGTTCACCGGGGTCTTCCCGCCCTCGTCGATCACGCTGGTGGTCGCGGATCAGGCGGACGCGCCGGCGACGAGCACGCTTGCCATCGCCAAGGCGGGGACCGGGCAGGGCCGGGTCGTGAGCAATCCAGACGGGATCGACTGCGGGGTCCTGTGCAGCGTCGACTTCCCATGGGGCGGCTCGGTCACCCTGGCGGCGTATCCGTCCCCCGGGTCCGTCTTCGCCGGCTGGGGCGACGCCTGCAGTGGGACCGGAAGCTGTGTCGTCACGCTCGACGATCCCCAAAGCGTCACGGCGACCTTCACGCTCAACCACTACACCCTGACGGTGGCCCAGGCCGGCACGGGGTCCGGCACCGTCGGCGGCGGCGGGACCTATGCCTATCGCACCGAGGTAACCCCGACCGCGACGGCGGCAACCGGGTCCACCTTCACCGGTTGGAGCCCGGCCAACTGTGCCGGCGCCTTTGCACTGACGGCCGATACCACCTGTACTGCCACCTTTACCCGCAACGGCTATGTCATCACCGCCACCGCCAAACCGGTGGCCGGGGGGACGGTGATCTGCACCCCCAACCCGGTCCCGCGCGGCGGCAGCAGCACCTGCATCGCGACGGCCAACGCCGGCTACAACTTCAGTGCCTTCAGCGGTGCCTGCACCGGAGCCAGTTGTGTTCTGAGCAATGTCACCGCGGCCAAGGCGGTCACCGCGACCTTCACCCGCAACACCTACGCCATTACCACTACAGCCAGCCCGGCGGGCGGCGGCACGGTGTCCTGTACCCCCAATCCGGTGGGCTACGGTGGCAGCAGCACCTGCACCGCCAGGGCTAACACTGGCTATCTCTTCAGCGCCTTCAGCGGCGACTGCACCGGCGCCACCTGCGCGCTGAGCAATGTCAGTGCGGCCACGGCCGTCACGGCCACCTTCACCCGCAAGCGCTACGCCATTACCGCCACCGCCAAACCGGCGGCCGGCGGGACGGTGAGTTGCACACCGAATCCGGTCGACTATGGCGGTGGCAGCATCTGCACCGCCACGGCCAACACCGGTTATACCTTCAGGGTCTTCAGCGGCGCCTGCACCGGTAGCAATTGTGCGCTGAGCAATGTCACCGCGGCCAAGGCGGTCACCGCGACCTTCACCCCGGCCCCCTGACTTTCACCGGCCTGCCGGCCGGGGTCATCAACCCGACCACCGCGCGCGCGGGGGCCTGATCGGTGTGACGGTAGAGCATCAGGAGCCGGCCTCCCTGCGGTTGCTGCGGCGGATCGGGGATCTGCCCTTGTCGCCGGTCCAAATGGAGGTCTGCCTGATGCTGGCGCGTCGGCAGTCCCAGGAGAGTATCGCGCGGCAGCTCAATATCAGGCTCGCCACTGTCAAGGACCATGTCCGCAAGATCTATCTCAAGCTGGGAGTACACCAACGCGATGAGTTGGCGGAGCGCTTGCTCGCCGTCAGGGGCGACTGCACGTGACTGATGTGCGGAAAATCCCGTGATTACACGTAAAGGATACTTTTGATCGGGCTGTCCAGGCTGAGGCGCCGCCGCGCTCCGGCGCCGATCTGGCGTTGATCCTGGGGCCGTGCGATGATCACCATTGTGGGTACGACCCCGTTCGGGGCCGGCCGGAGCCGCGGTGGGAAGCGATGCCAAGCACTATCTTTCACGCCCTTGGGCTGCACATGCATCAGCCGCCGGGCAATCTGCGCCTGTTGATCGAAGCCAACCCCTGGGAGGCCGAGCAGATCATCCGCTGTTACGAGCGCCCGCTGCGCTACGCCGCGCGGTATCGTGACGTGGCGCGGCTGCATGTCGGTTTCTCCGGCGGGCTGCTGGATCAACTGCTTGACCAGCGGGTGGTCGATCTGTACCGCCACATCCTGGATATTCCCGCGATGCTCGACGGTTACGCCCAGGCGGAGAATATCGAGCTGATCGGCATGGGCCAGCATCATCCGATTTTTCCGCTCATCCCGCGGGAGGATTGGCCCGAGCAACTGGAACTGGGACGCGTCACCATGCAGCGCGCCTTCGGCCGCATGCCCCGCGGCTTCTGGCCGCCGGAGTTGGCCTTCACCATGGAGATGATTCCGGCCCTGGTCGAGGCGGGTTTCGACTACGTGGTGGCCGACGGTATCCATGTGCTGCCCGAGGACGGCATCAGCGATGTCTTCCGCCCTTACCTGGCCTGCCATGATGGCGTGTGTATCACCGTGGTGCCGCGGGATCGCGATGTGTCCGCCGCCCAGCACACCGGGCTCGACGCTACCTGGTTCCAGAACGAGGTGCGCTGGCGCACCGGCGGCTCGCCGCGACCGCATGAGCCGCGGTTGGTCACCACCTGGTCCGATGGGGAGAACGGCAACTGGTTTCGTGAGCCCCATGAGGGATCCGGGTTTTTCGGCTATTTTTTCGCCCCTTATATGGAGCATTACCGTGGCGGGGAGTATCCGATCAATCCCGTTTCACTGAGTGCCTATCTTGAACAGCATCCACCGCAGGCCCATGCCCAGGTGCAGACCGGGAGTTGGAATGTCGGCTCTGGTTTCGTGCCGGATCTGTCCCAATGGGCCGCAAGTGCAGGGCAGAAAACGGCGGTGGAGGAGGTCACCCGTTTGAGCGCGCGTTATTGGAACCTGCACACGCGTCTGCATGCGACCCGGCGCGTCCATCATTGCTGGGAGGCGCTGGAGCGTGCCCGCCGCCGGCTCCTGGAGGCCGAGACCAGTTGTTACTTTGTATGGGGCGATTCCTGGATTCCGCTCCTGCATGAACGGACCGCGTCGGCATTCAAAGACCTGGACACGGTCGCGGCGTCCCTGGATGCCGCGCTGAGCCCGCCGGTTGTCGCGAAGGGGCAGCCGGAACCCGAACGGATAGACCTGGCCCCCCCGAGCGTTCAGGCTGTAACCGAGTTGCCGCCTGAACCGCCCATTGAACTGCCGGGCGAGCTGACGCCTGAGCTGCCGGTTGAGCAACCGTTCGAGTTGCCGGGTGACTCGCCGCCTGAGTTGCCGCCTGAGCTGCCGCCGGAGGTGCCGAGCGGGCCGCCTACCGAGTTTCAGATGGACACCCTGCCGGACACGACCACCAATGCGACGCGTCGCGGCTTGCCGCCTGCCGGGGTGCACCCGGGCGGCGGTCGGCCTGGACCCAAGCGGACACAGGGGCGCTGACAGGGTGAACCGTGCTTGACCGCGGACGCACGCGGGCCGCGTTGCGCCCGGTGATCAGCAAGCGCACCGGGAGTGCCGCGCGACGGTCCAGGGGGCCGGCGTGAGCACGGAACGAGAAACCTCAGAACCAGGGTTGTCTCCCGCTGATCCGGGGTCAGACCGCCCAACTCCGCCCGCGGCCGAGGGCGATGTCACTGCCCATCTGGTGCCGCATTTTCCCGGCGAGGAGCGCGGCACTGGTGTGGTGCTCTACGGTGCGGCCCGCGGTGTCCTGCGGGTGCAGTGGCGCCTGGAACCCGACACGCTGGAGCAGGTGGTCGGTTCCTTTCCCGTGGCCGGTGCACGCCCCGCGCTGGTGCTGCGGCTGCGGCGTCTGCGCCCGGATGGCGGCTCGGATCAACTCGATGAGGTCCGGCTGGCCGCAGTCGCCCGGTCGGGAAGCGGGTTTCGCGAGTTCACCGTGCCGGTTGACCACGGACGCTACCGCGCGGATCTTGGCCTGATCAATGAGGATGGCGGCTGGCTGATGCTGGCCCGCTCGAACGACCTGGACAATGTCGCCCAGGTCGGGGTCGATCTCAGCCACCTGGCCGCGGCGGTTCCGCGCGCCGCGGTGCGCGCCGCGCCGTTATCCCCGATCGCCTTGGACCCGACGCAATCCGTCGGGAAACCGGCCGACCAGCGACCGACTGACGCGCGGCCCGTGCCGATCTTTCCGCTGGCACTGCGCCTGATTGCGGAGCACACCGGCGATTCGCCGCCGGGTGCCGGTTCAATCCCGCCGACCGAGCCCGCCAGTCCGGCACCGGTCGCGCTGCTCGTCTGCGCCGTGCCGACCTCACCCGCCGGCGGGACCGCAGATGATGTGACCCTTGGGGTCATGCTGCACACTGACGCCCAGGAGTGTCCGGTGCTGCGGGAGATGCGCGCGCCGGGCGAGGGCGAGGACGAGGACGAGGACGGGGACCGGGCGGGTTCACCGGAGTATCCGCCGTTGCCGGTGCGCCCGGTGTTTCCGGAGTTCCTGACCGCGGCGGAACCGGAAGCCGCCGAGCCGGTGAACTATGGACCGATCGCGCCCTTGTCCTACGGCCAGGAACCCGTCCGGTCCATGGGTGTTCAGATCCTGGCGGAGCTGCGGATCAGCGGTCAGGCGGCGCCCGGGACCGAGATCGATCTGTTCGGTCATCCTTACCGGGTGGGACCCGGCGGCCGGTTCCAACTGGTCGTGCTGGTGGATGATCCCGAACTGCTGCGCCGGGCACTGGACCTGCATCCGCCGCCGCAACTGCGCGAGGTGCGTGACGACTGAGCCCCGCGGGGCGTCGGTCGCGAGCTGGCGTATACTGGCACCCGGCCGCCAGGAGCGCATCAAGCTCGTGCAGCACACCAGATCGATTGCTACCGTTTCCGACCGTTGTCGTTGTCGTAGTCGATCCGACTGAGCCTCGGTCATACCTTGCAGTGCCGAGAAACGGTCGATTACGACAACGACAACGACAACGACAACGACAACGATAACGACTTAGAGGTGACGCGGAGCGTTGCCGACATACGAGCGAATCAAGGGGGTAGGGCTCATGTACATCGCGATGGTCAGCGCCGAGTGCGCGCCGATTGCCAAGGCCGGCGGTCTTGGGGACTTCGTCCAGGGCCTGGCGCGGGAACTCGCCATCCGCGGCAACCAGGTCGAGATTTTCCTCCCCAAGTACGACATGTTGCGTTTTGACCGGATTTGGGGTCTGACTAAGTGCCATCAGGATCTGTGGGTGCCCTATTACGACCAATGGATTCACTGTGACGTCGAATGTGGCGAGGTCGACGGACTCAAGTGCTATTTCATCGACGAGCATGCCCGCGAAAACTTCTTTCGGCGCGGCAAGATCTATGGTGAGCCGGATGATCCCCACCGCTTCGCCTTTTTTTGCCGCGCGGTGCTGGAGTTCATGTACAAGTCCGGCCGGCATCCGGATGTCATCCATTGCAATGACTGGCAGACTGGTCTGGTGCCGGTCCTCCTGTATGAGATCTATCAGGCGCTGGGGATGACCCATTCCCGGGTCTGCTACACGCTGCACAACATGGGCCACCAGGGGGTGGTGGGCGAGCAGGTGCTGCGTCAGGTCGGCCTGCGGCCCGATCGCTTATTGGTGATGGAGCGGCTGCTCGACCCGGTCAGTCACCGCGCGGCCAATCTGATGAAGGGCGGGATCGTCTTCTCCAACTTCGTGACCACCGTGTCGCCCCGTTATGCCTGGGAGATCCAGCATACCGATCAGGGGATGGGCCTGCAGGGGGTGCTGCAATACTATGACCGGAAATTCGGCGGCGTTTTGAACGGGATCGATTATTCGGTGTGGAACCCGGAACTGGATACGCATCTGCCCAAGCCTTATGGCCCCGACAGCCTGCCCAATAAGGCGGCGAGCAAGCGCGCCCTGCGCGAACGGGTCGGGCTGGAAGACGTGTTCAAGCCGATCATCTCCGTGGTCAGTCGGCTGGATCGGCAAAAAGGCGTGGACCTGATTCGTCACGCGATCTATCACACGCTGAAGAACGGCTGCCAGTTCGTGCTCCTCGGCTCAGCCCCCGAGCCGAAAGTGAGCGAGCTGTTCTGGGGCATTAAGCACGAGATGGACGCCAATCCCGATTGCCACCTGGAATTGACTTATAACGAAGAGCTGTCGCACCTGATCTATGGCGGGGCCGACATGATCCTGATCCCCAGCGTCTATGAGCCCTGCGGTTTGACGCAGATGATCGCCATGAAATACGGCGTGGTGCCGATCGTGCGGCGAGTCGGCGGGTTGGCGGATACGGTGTTCGACGCCAATTACTCGGACAAGCCGTTCGAGGAGCGCAACGGCTACCTGTTCGACGACCTCACGCCGGCCAGTCTGGAGGCGGCGATGGACCGTGCTATCGGGCTCTGGTTCCGCTTTCCGGAGTACTTCCGGCAATTGCGGACCAACGGGATGCGCGCCGATAACTCATGGAACAAGCCCGGCCAGCAGTATCTCGATATCTACCATCACTTGCGCGGGTGAGTGCAGCTGTGATGCCGCCGACGGTGACCGATCAACTGCCGCACGCGCTCTACCGGGCCGCCCAGGTCCGGGCGCTGGACCGCGCGGCCATCGAGACGCACGGCATTCCGGGGATCGTGCTGATGACGCGCGCCGGAACCGCTGCCTATGACCTGCTGCGCGCCCGCTGGCCAACGGCCGAGTGTGTCACCGTGCTGGCCGGACTGGGCAACAATGGCGGAGATGGTTACGTGGTCGCCCGCCTGGCCCGGGCGGACGGCCGTCGGGTGCGGGTTTTGCTGGTCGGTGACCCGGAGCGCATCAGCGGTGATGCGGCACTGGCCCTTGCGGACTATCGTGCGGCGGGCGGCGACCTCGAACCATTCGGCAGCCTGCCGCGACGGCCCGGGGTTATCGTGGATGCGCTGTTCGGGATCGGGCTCGATCGACCGGTGACCGGTCTCGCGGCTGCTGCCATCGCGGCGGTTAATGGGGCGAGTGCACCGGTCCTGGCGATCGACCTGCCATCGGGGTTGGCCGCGGATACCGGCGCCGTGCTGGGAATCGCCGTGCAGGCCGACGCCACCATCAGTTTCATCGGTCTGAAGCAGGGACTCTTCACCGGTGCCGGCCCGGATCACTGCGGCACCCTCCATTTCAGCATGCTGGACGTGCCCCCGTTGGTCTATTCCCAGGAGATCCTCGCGGCCCGGCGGATCGACTGGGCACAGCAGTCGACGCGCCTGGGCCGGCGTCGCCGCAGCGCTCACAAGGGTGATTTCGGCCATGTGCTGGTGGTCGGCGGAGCGCCCGGCATGTCCGGCGCGGCGCGACTGGCGGGCGAGGGCGCCCTGCGCGCCGGCGCAGGACTGGTCACGATCGCCACCCATCCGGCGCATGCCGAGTTGCTCAATCTGACCCGGCCGGAACTCATGGTCAGCGCGGTCGCGGACCGACGGACACTGGATCATTTGATCGAGCGGGTCGACGTCATCGCCATCGGTCCCGGTCTGGGGCGCGGTCCCTGGGGACGCGCACTCTGGCAGCGGGTCCGCGGCTGCGGCAAACCGCTGGTGGTCGACGCCGATGCGCTGAACTTCCTGGCCGAACAGCCCGGCGCTGGTCCGGACTGGGTGCTGACTCCGCATCCGGGGGAGGCCGGGCGGCTGCTCGGGCTGGGCACCGCGCGGATCGGTGAGGATCGCTTTCTGGCGGCGCGGACCATCCAGCAGCGCTACGGCGGAGTCGCGGTCCTGAAAGGTGCCGGGACCCTGATTCAGGGTCCATCGCAGCGTCCGCCGGCCTTGTGTTCAGACGGCAATCCCGGCATGGCCACCGGGGGGGCGGGCGACGTGCTGACCGGGGTCATCGCCGCGTTGCGCGCCCAGGGCCTGGACGCGGAAGACGCGGCCGTAGCCGGCGTCTGTCTGCACGCGGCGGCGGGCGATCATGCGGCCCGGGACGGCGAAAAAGGTCTGCTCGCGGGTGACATCCTGGCTGCGCTGCGGCCGGTCGCCAATGGCGTATTCACGCGCCCTATAGGATAGCCTTCCTACCTGATATCCGGACAGACCCTTGGTGTAGGGGCGGGTTTGAAACCCGCCCCTACACCCGGTTATCGCGTTCGACGTTTCTATAAGACCACGAAACTCATCGTGAAGAATCCAAGACGGCAGGACTGCCGATATGATCGGAGCGCCATGGACGGTCTTCAGCCAAACTGCTTTACGGGCCGTTAGCTCAGCGGTTAGAGCAGGGGGCTCATAATCCCTTGGTCCTAGGTTCAAATCCTAGACGGCCCACCACTAAAACACTGACAATCCTCGTGTTCATGCCAGACACGGGGATTTTTTGTGCCCGCAAGTCCCTGGCCCCGGCGCATTTCCGGGGCGGTGGTCATGCCTTGTCCCGGTCCCGGGCGCCGGTCCGCGCGGGTCTCAACCTGTTGGGGTTCGTCGGTTCGCCAGCCGGCCACCGCCCGGCAGACGGGGACCGGGCCACGGGACTGCCCCCATTCGCAGACCAAGGCAGTGGAAGCGGGCGGAGCCGGGCCGACCGGTAGAGGACGGCGTCAGTCAGGCCGTCCAGCGGACGACAGGGCCGAGGTGAGCGCCGGCCGCCCGGCGGCAACGCTCAGGCGGCGAGCACCTGGAAATCCGTGGCCCGCAGCGCTGTGCCGGCGTTGAGCATCGCGAGCGTGCTGGCGCCGCCCGCCGTGGTGCCGTTGCGGTCGAACACCAGCGTCCCGGTGGATTGGGTGTAGATGAAGGCGGCTCCCGTGCCCGTTAAGGAAGCGGCGCTCGCAAAGAAGCGCGGGGTGACGCCGGGCGTCATGCCGAAGTTGCCGCCGACCACCTGGAGCTTGTCGCTCCCGCTGGTGAAGTCCGTGAGGCGATCGCCGCCCTCGCTGGCGATGACGAAGCGGAAGACATCCGCGCCAGCCCCGCCGGTGAGGGTATCGACGCCTGCGCCGCCGGTCAGGACGTTGGCCGCGGCGTTGCCCGTCAGCACGTTGTTGAGTGCGTTGCCGGTGAGGTTGGCCGCCCCGGTGGCGCTGATGCGGCCATTCTCCACGTTGGCGCGCAGGGTGTAGGCGGACAGGGCGCTGTAGACCGTGTCGATGCCACCGGTGGCCGTGGCGTTGCTCTCGGTCACCAGGTCGCCGGTGTGGTCGATGTAGTAGGTGTCGCTGCCGTCGCCGCCGGTCAGGGTATCGCCGCCGGCACCGCCGTTGAGGACGTTGGCCCCGGCGTTGCCGGTGAGGCGGTCGTTGAAGGCCGAGCCGGTCAGATTCTCGATGCCGCTCAGGGTGTCGGTGCCGGCGCCGCCGGTGGCTTGGCCGCCGGTCGCGGTCAGGGTGGCCGTGACCGCCGCGGTGGCTGACCCGAAGGCGGCGGTGTCGGCACCGGCGCCGCCACTGAGGGTGTCGTTCCCTAAGCCGCCGTCGAGTACGTTGGCCCCGGCGTTGCCGGTGAGCCTGTCGTTGAAGCGCGAGCCGGTGAGGTTCTCAATACCGGTCAGGGTGTCGGTGTAGGTGCCGCTCGTGGCGCTGCCGCCGCCGGTGTCATTGAGGGTGGCCGTGACCGCCGTGGTGGCCGACCCGAAGGCGGTGGTATCGGCACCGGTGCCGCCCGTGAGGGTATCGTTGCCCAGACCCCCGTCGAGGGTGTCGTCGCCGCTATAGCCATCCAGGGCGTTGGCCCCGGCGCTGCCTGTCAGCACGTTGTTGAGTGCGTTGCCGGTGAGGTTGGCCGCCCCGGTGCGGTTGATGCGGCCATTCTCTATGTTGGCGCGTAGCGTGTAGGCGGACAGCGCGCTGTAGACCGTGTCGATGCCGCCGGTGGCCGTGGCGTTGGTCTCGGTCACCAGGTCGCCGGTATGGTCGACGTAGTAGGTGTCGCTGCCGTCGCCGCCGGTCAGGGTGTCGCCGCCGGCACCGCCGTTGAGGACATTGGCCGCGGTGTTGCCGGTGAGGCGGTCATTGAAGGCCGATCCGGTCAGGTTCTCGATGCCGCTCAGGGTGTCGCTGCCGGCGCCGCCGGTGGCTTGGCCGCCGGTCGCGGTCAGGGTCGCCGTGACCGCCGCGGTGGCTGACCCGAAGGCGGCGGTGTCGGCACCGGCGCCGCCACTGAGGGTGTCGTTCCCTAAGCCCCCGTCGAGGACGTTGGCCGCGGAGTTGCCGGTGAGCCTGTCGTTGAAGCGCGAGCCGGTGAGGTTCTCTATATTGGTGAGGGTATCACTGCCGGAGCCACCCGTGGCTTGGGCGGTGATGACGGCTAGACTGACCGTCACCGCGCTGGCGGCATATCGGTAATCGGCGGTGTCGGTCCCCCCTCCGCCATCGATGACGTTGTTGCCGACTCCGGCATAAAGGATGTTATTGAGTGCGTTGCCGGTGAGGTTGGCAGCGCCCGTAGCCAGGATACGGACGTTCTCCACATTAGCGAAGGTGGTGTGGTTGGCTAGATAGCTATTCACGGTATCCGTGCCCCCTCCACCCAGTTCGATGACTTGGTCATCGGCATGATCCACACGATAGTTATCGTTGCCTAACCCGCCGATCAACACACTGCCGACTGGGGCGGACAAACCACCAAGGCCGCCAAGGGTATCGTTACCGGCACCGCCCAGAAAATAGTCGGTCTCCCCCCAATTCGGCGTATCCGCCAGCACATTGTTTCCTTCCATCAACTCAAACTGTGGCACCAGCTTGTTCTGCCATGTGTAGCGCTCCGGATTTGCGGCATCGGGGTCGATCTGCCCAGTCAAGGAGACCTCAAGGGTACGATCAACATTGTCATCCGAGGTAAAGTAATCCAGGTCGAACCCATGCAACTGGTTGGCATTCACCGTCAGAGTGTTTGGCAATTCAGCATCCAAGGCCTCCGCTACCTCAAGATAGAGGTCGCTAGAGTGCCAGCTGTAATCATCGAACTCGGCCAGATTGACCATCCCAGCAATATCGGCGGTAACGACATAGCCGGAATCTTGATCTCCGAGGTCTGGGACCTGATCGCCATCGATCTCGATACGAATCAGCCGCTCGTCACCGACATTAGAATCGTCAATCCAATTATATCCGGGCGCAGCGAAGGTCACCGCCTCATAGGCGACATCCCCGTTTGGGTGGGCCTCCATATAAGGCAATACCATGCCCCCGCCTAGGCTATGGCCCGTTACATAGACCCTGCTAATGTCGAAATAATCGACATACCAATCCGTCAACTCGACAAAGGGCGACAACTCATCCCAATAGCCAGGCATATCGAACCAGTTTCTCTCATCGGGTGAACTGCCATTCGGGAACCATTCGTCATCATTGTCATTGGTGCCCCGGAAAGAAATCATCAACGCATCGCCGCACACGGCGGCGAAGGCCGCCGCATTTTCGCAGTGATAGATGCCATCACCTTCGAGAAACCATTCGTAATCATTGAGAGTGGTCGATTCGTAGGTAAAATACTCACCCATAAAACCGCCAACTGTGGCCGGCGTCAGAATCTCCCAATCGCTATCGACGAGAGTCTGCCATGCATCGTCGGCATAGGCCTTGACGAAATTGTCCCCGCCGCCGTTGATATCCACGCCATCGACCCCGTAAACATGGCCAGTCGGCAATTGGGACTGGCCTGAATGCAACTCCTCCACATAGGCCTGATTGCCATTCGACAAGGTCACAGTCGAAAGTTGATAGGCCGCCTTGGCGAAAGTGGCGAAGGTGGTGTAATAGCCATCAGAGGTAAAGAGATCCACTGCATCCAGCAACCCATCCGCCACCGCCTGAAAACTGCCGCCCTTGAAGCGATAGCTGCCCACATCATCCGCGCTGTCGGTCAGACCGGTATCTGCGTCCTGAATATCGATGAAATAACGGCCGGACTGCTCGACGCTGATGACATAGGCCGTGTTGCCGAAGACCGAAGGTGTCGCCTCACCGACCAGCGTACCCGTCGCATCCAGAATACGGATAGCCGGGTCGATGCCGCCAATGCCCGCCGTGGTCTCTTGAACCAGGATGCAGTTCAGCCCGTCGGCCAGCAGATCCACGGCGAAGCGATCAACTTCACCGACAGTGCTCAGCTCGCCACTGTGCCAATAACCATCAAGGAGGTGATTGTCGACATTCGGGCCGAGACCCAGACTCTGAGAAGTCGTGTTATTGTTTTCATTGGACTCCGTGACATCGCTATCGGCATCGGCCTTGGCTATGACGTAATAGGCGCCCGCGCCATTCGACAGCGTCTTGGGCAACGTGACGTTGATCGTCGCGGATTCCGACTGCCCTGCCGATAGGTCATTGACGTAGCGGTACCCA
>NZ_CAIZIZ010000103.1 GCF_903933125.1 uncultured Lamprocystis sp.
CGGGCCGCTCCTAGCGTAGGAGCGGCCCGCGGCCGCGACGGGCTGCCGCAACGTCGGGTGGCCGGAACTATGATCAAGGCGACGCTAGGCCTGACCGCGCGTTGCGGGGAACAGGACTGCCTTAAGTGGGTGCGCCGAAAGCGGCTTTCCACGTTCAGGCAGTAGGCCAAAGTATAGACCGAATACTGCTATAAACCGCGTCAGCTCCGGCAGTTGTCGAGTCTGCCGGGGGCCGATCCCAGCAAAAAACATCGCATACCGCGCTGGGCGCGGTTTAGGTGCGATGGCGTACAGACCAGCAGGGGCAGCCGCGCGTAAATTCTGCATTATCGCTCGATGCTCCGAGCGCTGGCCCGCATGATCCCGCGACAAAACTTCCCCGCGAGTCCATGCGGTGAATGCAAGCTGACTGGAGAATACAAATGCCATTGATTTCTTTGATTATCACCCTGGTTGTCGTTGGCGTCGGCCTCTGGCTGATCAATAACTATGTCCCGATGGACGGGAAGATCAAGACGATCCTGAATGTGGTCGTCGTCATCGCCGTTGTCCTGTGGCTGCTGGCCGCCTTCGGGGTGCTTGGTTCGCTCGGCAACGTGCGCGTCGGATAGCGGTTCCCATACGTCAAAACCAACTCAGAGGAACAATCAGATGAACGCTTTGAAGATCGTTGCCGTCGCCCTGATCATCGCCGGTGGTATGGGCCTCGCATATGGCAGTTTCAGCTATACAAAAGAGACACAGCAGGCGCAGATCGGCCCGGTCGAATTAACGGTCCAAGACCGGCAAACAGTGAACATTCCGGTGTGGGCCGGCGTAGCGGCATTGGCGGCCGGCGTGCTCCTGCTGCTGGTGCCGAAAACCAGCGCGTGACCCGCATCCGCGAGGACTTCCGTTCCCTCCTGCGGGAGGGATCACAGGAGAACATGATGAATGATCTCTCTTTCCCGAAAAAGCCGACGTTCAAGACCAAGGTGGGCCAGGTTGCCAACTACTATAATCCACGGATCTGGCAAGAAAAGGGATTCTGGTGGACCGCTGGTCTGTTTCTGATCACCGCGACGGTGATCATCCTCACCTTCGGAGTCATCTGGTCGCAAACGCCGGACAAGCTCGATGTGAGTGCGGAGCGCCTGGCGTTGGTCAATAACGACTCCGGCAAACTGGTCACGGGCACTGCCACCACGGCCGCCGCCATCGGTATCGCCGAGACCTTGCTCGATAAGTCCGGCGGCTACCTGTCCAACGATATCGGTCCGCCGGGGATCTATCTGGATAATATCCCGAATTGGGAATTCGGTGTCCTGACCGAACTGCGGGATCTGACACTCGCCCTGCGCAACGACTTCAGCCGCGCCCAATCCCAGTCGGTTGAAGATGTTGACCTGGAGACCGCACAGCCGCAGTTCAATTACAACGCGAATTCCTGGATCCTGCCGTCGACCGAGTCGGAGTATCGCCAGGGTATCGCTGCCCTCCATCACTATTTCGACCGACTCACCGACGCGAAGGCACAGGATGGTCAGTTCTTCGCGCGTGCGGACAATTTGACGGCTTACCTGCTGGTCGTCGAGAAGCGGCTGGGAAGTCTCGCCCAGCGCCTCTCCTACGCGGTCGGACAGGCGCGGCTCAATACGGATCTGGCCGGCGATCCCAACGCCCGTCGGTCGACGCCGGTCGCACAGGAATCGCAGACCAAGACACCGTGGCTCAAGATCGACGACATCTTCTACGAGGCACGCGGCTACACCTGGGCGCTGCTGGCGACACTGCAGGCAATGCGATTCGATTTCGAGCCCGTGCTCAAGGACAAGAATGCCCTGGTGTCCCTGGATCAAATCAACCGCGAATTGCAGAATACCCAGAACACCGTCTGGAGTCCGCTGATCCTCAACGGCACCGGTTTCGGACCAATGAGCAATCACTCGCTGGTGATGGCCTCCTATATCTCGCGGGTCAATGCCGCGATTGCCGACCTGCGCAGCTTGCTTGAGACCGGCTGAGGCGCGTGACCCGTCACGATGGGTTCCGCGCGGGACGGCAGATCGGAAATAGGCCAGCAAGCATCGGAGTCTCAGTGATGGCGGGGCGAACACCAGCGTTCATAGGATGGAATCGGGTGATGACAGCAGTCGAGATTGGAGCCATCGCGCTGATCATCGCCGCCGGTTGGGGGCTGACGTCGGCCGAAATCGGTTATCCCGAAACGCGGCAAGACAACGACATGGGTCCGGTCGGGAAGTGCCGCGGTCTATGCCGCGGTATTCCTCACGCGGGATTCCCGGCAGGCGCACCGCTGGCTGGACGTGAGTTTCCGTGCGCTGGCGAACAGACAGCCCTCATGGCGCTCTGTAAAGTCTTCTAAAGATCGTATCACTTCGGGGGCTACGAAAATGTCGATGACGACAACGACCGCGGTAGGCCCGGCGACACCCCGGCATCTCGCCGGATCACAGACCAATAACGAGAGTAAGCAATCATGTCGACCAAAGACGAATACCTGGCAACCATGAAGACCCAACTTGATGCATGGAGCGTCGAAATCGATGCGCTGGAGGCGAAGGCGCATGAAGTCAGGGATGACGTCAAGGAAAAATATCAAGAGCAGCTCAGCGCGTTGCGGGTCAAGCGCGTAGAAGGTGAGAAAAAACTGGAAGAGATGCGCGAAGCCGGCGAGACGGCCTGGGAGCAAGTCAAGGTGGAGGCCGACAAGTTCTGGGCGGCATTCAAGGATTCCGTGCATACCTTCCACAACCATTACAAGGCCTGAGCAAACGCTGGCCGTTTCTTAGCTTGGATGCGGTGACGCCCGGGGCCGGACCAATCACTCCGACCGCCGGGCGTTGGGCCTTGATCATAATTCCGGCCACCCGACCCGTCGGTACGGCAGCCCGTCGCGGCCGGGGGCCGCTCCTACCGTAGGAGCGGCCC
>NZ_CAIZIZ010000104.1 GCF_903933125.1 uncultured Lamprocystis sp.
CATGCGCCAGCCCCATGACCCGCAGGGCCGCGGCCACCGTGCGCGGACCCTGGGCCAGCAGCGTGCCGGTCACCAAGACCTGCACGTGGCGCCAGGTCGGCGCGGTGAACAGGGGCGCAAATGCGAATAAAACCGGTACAATCGAGGCTGGTAGATGGGCCTTTTTGTAGAAACACTTTAACATGCGCAAATGCGAATAAAACCGGTACAATCGAGGCTGGCAGGTGGGGCATCCGCGGATACGTCCGTTGTCTTGGTCGATCGCGGACGGTACTCCATTGGTGGCCCGCCTGTCTCCCTCTATGCATCGCCGCGGGCCACGCCCGCCGATGGACGGCGGCTGGTCGCGACGATCGGCCGCCGCAACCCCCGGCTCAGCACACGCTTCGGCACCGCCGTGGCGTCACGTGCGGGGCCTGCGCCCAGCTGCAAAAATGGCCAAAGTCGAGCATGAACACCCCCGCCACCGCCACCTTCGCCTACTCGAACATCGACCACATTTCGGTCGGAAATTCCACGACCCGTTGGGTTGCAGACAACAAAAGCAACCTTTACGTCTATAACGACTTCAATGGCAAGTACGAGTGGATATTGCAAGACACTGCGGCGCAGTCGCAGATACTGGCTGTCGATACCCAAGGTAATGCGTATGCGATGCTCAACACGAGCGACGCGAATCCGCAGGTTGTCCTGTACGATCCATCTACCCAAACCTTTGGACCGTCATACCGCATCGCTGGTCCCGCGATAACGGACAAGCCAGTCACGTCATTCGCCGTAGGTAACGGCATGTTTTGGCTGGTTCAGGACGGTACACTCTTCAGCGTCGCGGGCTATGGCGCCACCGCGGTGAGTCCATCAGGGACCACGTTCACCCAGGTCGCCGTGGGACAACAGGATGGCTCGGTCTGGGCGCTTGATTCCACTGGCGTCCTCTATTCCTGGGACGGCCAGGCGGCAGTGTTTACGGCCGTCAGCGGCAAAGGCTCGGCGGTCCAGGCCCTGTCCGTTGTCGACAGCGACGCGATTTACGGCTTGGACAGCAATGGCGATGTCTACCAATGGTCCGCGATCGCCCAACAGTTTGTTGAAACTTATAGCGGTGGCGGGTACACCGAGATTCAAGTGGATGAGAACCGCGTGCTGTATGGCGTCGCCGCCGATGGTTATTCGGTCGTCAGCCTGGAAGACCTGCCCGACCTCGGCAACCCCGCCGCCGCGCCGAACAGCCCCGCCACATTTACCGATAGTGATGGGATCACCCATGCCATCTGGAACCAGGATGGCCAGCTTTACTATGGATTCAATCCGTCCGGCGCCGCCAATGACCAACACTATGTCGGGGTCGGCGCGGCCAGCACCGGTATCGGCGCGTCCCCCTTCGCCAGCGGCACTGACCTGGTCTTGATGGCCCCGGCTTCCAGCGACAACGTTGCCCAAGCCTACTGGATCGATAGTAACGGACAAGTCAACACGGCCAACCTGAGTGCCTCCCCCTACGGCGGGTTTCAATGGTCTGCGCCTGGCGCACTGACCCAGGATGCCGGGAAGAACACCGAGCTGGCCGTCATCTCCGTGGCCGGGGACCAGGTCTTGTTGCGGACCCGGCTGAATGGTCAACACCTGCAAAGGGTGTTCGACCTCGGCCAATTGCCGGCGGCCTCGGGCGGCCCGGTGCAGTTGCCGTCCCGTGTGAAAGGGGACGAGTTCATATATGCGACTCATCCCTCGGCGGCGTCGTCGGGCATCCCGATTCCAGCGGCCAATTTCGAAATTAAAGTGGCGAAGAGCAATCCTCCCGCGTCAGGCGGCAATCTAACATGGAGCTATTACATCGATGCCCAAGGCAAGGTGGTTGCCACCCAGACGACGGGCTCCAACCAGGCCACGCTCCTTCCCGCCAACAGTCTGGGTCTGGGGCTTCAGATGGCTTGGAGCAACGTCATGGGCCAGTACGCCGACCTGACCATCAATGCAACGGCTCAGGCGGCGGCGAGCTGGGCCAGCTTGCAGGGCTATCCGGGCAAAGTGAATGCAAGCCTCGCGCTGCAAGCCGACCTGAAATTCAATGCCCTGCCGATGGTGCTGAACGATCTGTTCCCAGGCGCAGGCACCGGGTTGGCGGACTTTGAGTCGGTCACGAAAGGAAAAGTCTTCAATGTCAGCGCGGGGCCGGAAATCATCTTCAACCTTTCAATGGGGGCAGACAACCAAGCCGGTCCCGGCGGCGATACCGACTATTTTTTCGAGGTCGTCAACCCCGATCTGTCCACGGTAGATCCCTCGGCGAATCTTGGGGATGTCTGGTGGGAATTCCAGCCGCAGGATATTCCAGAATACTTTGAAACGCTTGTCTCGGGGGGGGCAGGAGGGTTCCTTGACACCTCGCTGAGCGTGGGTGTTTACCTGGACGCAAGCTTTTTTTCTAAATTATTCAAGGTCAAGGCCAAGTTTCTGCAGAAGACAGACAACGTGATTGGCATACCAAATGCGACCGATACCATTAAAGAATCGTCTAACTACTCAGTGAATGTCGACGTTAATCTTTGGCTCTTCACATTGAGCTATGGTATCAACGGGAGCGAGGTTGAGTATTCGCACACCACCCATCTGGGTTCCTCCGCGTCCTCGGTCCGAAGCGACGCCAATTATGAGCCGACCTCGACCACGCATTGGGTGTTGGCGGCTGCGGAGGGCAGCGCCGCGGCGGTCGATCCGAACCTGGTAGCCGATGCCGATATCAGCTATGTGGTCGATACAAACAAAAACGCCTACGGCGCGTTCGTGGGCGAGGGGACAGGAGGCAGCGCGGCCAGTTTGTCCAATCTCTACATCATCGCCGGCACGGTCGATACAAGTGGGCAGGTCGCTTGGAATACGGGGTCCCTTCAAGCCCTGAACACGACCGCCGGCGCCAACCAACACCCCTTGCTCGCGCTCGACGGCAACGGGAACGTCTTGATCACCTGGCAGAACGCGCCAACCAGCGACGCCAACGTCCAGACGTTGCTGGCAACCCCGCCGGGGAACGCGTACCTGATTTATAACCAAGGCAACAACGCGCCGATCAATCTGGGTGATCTGGACCCCTGGCTCGGACACGCCAAAGGTCTTGCCTACACCTTGCCTGGCGGTAGCCATTTCGCCAGCTTCGGCCAAGCGGTGACTGGCCTGGGCGATGTCAATGGCGGCGGGACGCCCGACTTCGCCATGACGGCCCCCGACTACAACCAGGAACAGGGCGGAGCCTTCCTGGTGTACGCCGAGGACTACGCGAAACTGACGAACCTCACCGATCCAGGGACCGACGGCTTATTCCTCACCGGTCAGGCCCTGAGCGAATTTGGCTATAGCATGGCGAATGCCGGCGATTTTAACTATGACGGGCGCCCCGACTTCATCATCGGCGCGCCGGGACTCGCCAGCCCGGCCGGCCAGGACTCGGGCGGTATCTATATCATCTACGGAGGCACGTCTCTCTTCACGGACACGCTCTCCACCAACGAGATTGGCGTGCTGCTCGCCGACAACCCCACTTATGGCATGTCACTCGCCAGTCCTTACTCGGCAGGTGGGCGCTTCGGCAGCGCCGTGAGTGGCGGACAGTTCGGGCGGCTCAATGCCTGCGCGGTTGGCGCCCCCTTGGCGACCCCGGACGGCACTACCAGCCACCTTGCCCAGCAAAGCGGCATCGTCACGGTGTACGCACAAGGAGGGGTTAACGCGCAAACGATGCTGACCGTGACCAACCAGACCGCGAGCATCAACGGCCAGCCCCTGCTGCAGATGGGCAACTCGGTCGCGTTGCCGGGGGATGTCAACGCAGACGGTTTAGCGGATCTGCTCATCGGCGGCGCGGGCGCGGCCATCGTCGTCTTCGGCGCCAGCGAACTCGGCGCAAGCCTGGACCTGGCCAGCCTGCCCTCGGGGCAGGGGTTCGTGCTCGTCGACGACACCGGGAGCAACCTGCCGCTCCAGGTGGCTGGCATCGGGGATATCAACGGGGACACGGTGAGCGACATCGTGGTGGGCCGTCCCGGCACGACCAACGCGCAAGGCACTTTCACCCCGGGCGCGAGTTACGTGGTCTTTGGCGGAGCCGCGCTGAACGCTTCAGTCAACACGCAGGCCTTGTCGCTGCTGAACGGAAGCAACGGCTTCCAAATCATCGGCGCCGGCAGCGTCGTGTCCAGCGCCGGGGATTTGAACGGCGACGGCAGCGCCGACCTGATCGTGGCCGAGCCCGAGGCCGCGGCCGGGGCCGGCGTCAGCTACATCATTTATGGTGGCGCGAAGAACCACATCGGCAGCGTGGCGAGCCTGAATGTCGCCGATGTGGGCGGATCGGTGCAGGGCTATGTGATCAACGGGGCGGATGCCAGCGCGCTGCCCCTGAGCGGGTCGTCGGTCAGCGCGGTCGGGGATGTGAACGGCGACGGCAAGCCCGATCTCTTGGTGGGCGCGCCGAACGCCATCCCGACCGCGGCCTTGACGGTGCTCGGCGAATCGATGAAGGCGAACGCGATCACGTTGACCACTCAGGATTTCAACGCGCTTCCGACAACGGTGCGGCTCTCTGGGATCTCAGTAGGTCGCATAGTTTTTTAAAAACAGCAGGATAGGGCTGTTACACAAACAGAAAATGGCTCAATGGCAACGTCTGAAAGTAGCGTAAGCCTCTGATGTGAAGATTCGGCAGAGCAGTAATAGC
>NZ_CAIZIZ010000105.1 GCF_903933125.1 uncultured Lamprocystis sp.
GGTGCATCTTCTCTTCAGCCAGTTCAGAGCGCGAATGGTGCGGCATGAAGAAGTTCACCACAAAGGCACAAAGGGCACAAAGAATTCATCTTTTCTTCCTTTGTGTCCTTTGTGTCCTTTGTGTCCTTTGTGCCTTTGTGGTGAATATCTTCTCTGGCTATGTGGTGACTATGACCTGGGGCGAGAAGCATGATGGTATTTCTAGATTTGAAGCTTGCTGAGCATCGCCGCGGACGCTTTCTCGCCGCGGCGCTTCATGCACAGAGGCTCGGGGACACCCTCCCGGAGGGGGGGGGCCTGCTGATGATCGGCAAGGATTTGCAGGCGTCGGGTGATGTGGACCGGGATGTGCTGACGTCTTGGTGTGCGGCTCCGGGGCGTACCCTGTTGCTGTTGCCGCCATACGATGAGGGGCCGGTGCTTGCGTCTTTGGACTGGACCATCGGATTCAGGGACGCGGTTGCGCAGCCCGAAGGACGGCGTGTCCCCGATCTGCTGGCGCAGGAGACCACTTACCTGTTGCATGGCCGAGACGGCGATTGCGACCGTGAGGCCGGACACCAGTGGTCGGACTACTCGGTCAACACGCGATTCAGTAAGGCCCATTCCGGATCGGGGGTGTTGGCAGCGACCTGTCTGCCGTTGTGGTCGATCACCTTGCTGAACGAGGTCGCTGCGCTGGACCACTGGCTGCGGGCGTTGCACCGACACGCGGGGCTCGCCGTGGAGCACCGGGGAGCGGCTGCGGTCGTTGCGGGACCGGCACCCCTCATGCCCGAGGCGCTCGGGGTCATGGTATGTCTCTGCGGTTGGCAGACGGGCGACCCGGATGTCATTTTCAGCGCGCTCAAAGCGCAACCGGTGCCGATGTTTCAGCTTAACCGGGAGCGTGTCGCCGAGCTGCTCCCGAAACTGCGGGCCGGGGGTTACCTGGACGAGCAGGGGTTGTCCGCCGCGGGGGTCGCGGCCCTGCGCGCCTCACCCTACTGGGGCTTTGCGGTGCGATTGCGTGAGGAGTTGTCGTCATGACCGGTATCAACTTGGCGCAGACGCTTGCGATCGAGAGCCAGATTCGCCTGCCGGGTTCGGCGGGCCGTCTGATGAAGCAGATCCGGGACATCGAGGCGGTGGCGCCGCTCTTCCGGGATGCCGGGCTGGTGAAGGCGGTGCGGCGACCCGCCGTGATCGATCTTAGTGTCTCCGGTGTCGCCACCCGCTCAGCGGTCAAGAACGCCTTAGGCGGGTTCATCTATGCCTGTGCCGGGGTGCGTACTGATATGCTCATCGCGCAGAATCAGATCAGCACCAGGGGGAGCGACTCGATCTCGGAGCTCGACGATATCGACTTCGAGGCCCAGCGGAAACGCTTGGACCTGATTGAAATGCGGCATGGCTACCGGTTGGCGGAACGCTTACTCAGCGAGGCGTCACCGTCACATCTCATCTTGCTCGACACCCCGCTCTTCATCAGCCGCGATCTGGTACCGCAACGACATCACAAGAAACACCGGGGTGACTATGACAAGACCCGTGAGGTCATCGAGCAATTCTGGGAGCGCCATCGCCCTGAGCTGTTTCCCTGGAACCCGCGTGGCCCTGTCATGGCGAGCATCGTGGCTGAGCGCTTCAGTGCTATCGTGAGCATCGCCCGTCGCGATCTGCGCACGGCGGAAGGCCGCAACCATCTGCTCTTGAGCGATGGCTTCGACGAGGACCGGGCCGCTCGGCTCCTGGGGCTCGACGAGAAGCTGTCCGGGATTGGAGATCAGCGTTTCGTGCACGGTATCCTCGGCTCCTTTACGCGCACCATGGCCTATCGCATGACTGAAAGCCAGTCGCGGATGGCGCCCGAGGAAGCCGTGGCCGCCGGCCTGATCGGATTCCACTACAGGGGCGGGCGCGGGAGCGACATCCAGATGGTCCAGTTGGCCGGAGAAGAGCAGGACTGGGACAGCGCGGCACTCGACGCGGTCGCCTGGAAGCTGATGGTGCTCGACATGCAGAGCCAGCGCCGGGCCTACCCCTTGCCCCAGGTATTGGGCTACGAGCAACTGAAGGCCCTCGACCAGTTTGCTGCTTACTACCGGGCTGGCCTCAGTGACGCGATGAGACAGAACGATATCGAAGAGACCTGGTTATCTGGTCTGGATGAGGAATAATGAGCCATCAACTCAGGTTCAAACATTTGCACCACAAAGGCACAAAGGACACAAAGAATTTTCATGCGTTGTCCAGCGGCTGTATCTTACCGCCGAGGTTAGCCGAACCGGAACAGCACCTTATTGCATTTCTTTGTGATCTTTGTGCCTTTGTGGTGCAAATTCTATCTCTTGGGTTAGGGTTCTTTGTGCCTTTGTGGTGCGAATGCGCTTTCTAGGTTCTACAATGAAACACAGCGTGCTTGGAAAATTGGTCGGCAACACCGGGGACTCGTCGAAGTTGACGATGGTGGTGAATGGCTCCTTTGCCGTCAGACGGGGCGAGTTCGTCCGAATCATGCACCAGGAGCGGCAGGACGAGCCCCGGGTGCCTGTACTCGGCCGGGTCATTCGCATTCACCGTTCAAACCTGTTGTTCAACGCCGGGTTCGGGGACGGCGTGACCGAGCTTGAGTTGCTGCCCGGGGCGAGCGTCACCGGGGAACATCTGTATGCGAATCTGGAGCTGATCGGTTACCGCGATCCGGAAACGCGCCAGATCAAGATCCCGCGCCGACCGCCGGACCCCGGCGTCGCGGTTGAAACGGTGGATTTTCAGTTCCTCGCGGATTTCTATGAGTTCAACGAACACACCAGCTTGCACCTGGGGAACCTTGTAGGCTACGAGCACGGCGAGAATACGGTACCGGTGTTCCTCGACGTCAACAACCTGGTTACCGAGCACCTGGCGGTGCTGGCGATGACCGGCTCCGGTAAGTCCTACACGGTGGGCAGAATCATCGAGCGCCTGGTTGCCATCAACAACGGCAGCGTCGTGGTCTTCGACCCCCATGGCGAATACGGTCGCGCCTTCGCCAAGGGGCAACTGCAATTCGGTCAAGTCGAGGGGATCGACGATCCACGCGATCGGCACACGCTCCCGCGTATCAAAGCGATGTTCGAGCGGTTGCAGGCCGCCGATGCCGGCATTCAGGTCTATTCACCGCAGCACGAGTCGTTTCGGTTCAAGTACGCCGGCAAGAATCGCCCGCTGGCGCTTCAGTTCGACCGCTTCGAGATGGACGATGTGGCGGAGATTCTGCCGGGACTGACGGAACCCCAGCAGCGTGTGCTGGACGTCGCCATGCGTTATTGGCGCCATGTGGATAGGACCGAGCCGCGCGACATCAACCGTTTGCGCTATTTCCTCGGCGACGGAATCGATGAGATGAAGGGTTGGGATGATCTGTCGGACGCGGAGGCCAACGCCTTGAGCGGACGCAGCGCCGCGGTCGCCTCCATGAAGCTCAGCCGGGTCCTCAACGAGGCCCAGAGTTTTTACTCCGCCACCATGGCAGAGTCCACCGATATCTATCGTATGATCGGGCGACCCTCGAACCGCAAGGGTCGGCTTGTCGTTGTCGATCTCCAGGGTCTGAGCGATACCGCCAAGCAGGTGGTCTGCGCCTTGCTCTCCAGCGAGATCCTGCGCGCGGCGTCCAGCAAGACAGACCCGCTACGCCCCTGTTTTCTGGTCTATGAGGAGGGGCACAGTTTCGCCCCCGCCGACGGCAAGGCGGTGAGCCATCGGGTGATCAAGAAGATCGCGGGCGAGGGGCGCAAGTTCGGCGTCGGCTTCTGTATCGTGAGCCAGCGGCCTTCCAAGCTCGATGCCGATGTGACCTCTCAGTGCAACACCCTGATTACCATGCGCCTGAAGAACCCGGACGATCAGCGTTTCATCGCCAAGGCGTCTGATATGGTGAGTAAGGCCGACTTGGACGAACTGCCGAGCCTGTCGACCGGCGAGGCCTTGGTCTGCGGTCGGTCTATCCCGGCGCCCCTGCTGGTCAAAGTTGGCGGTAAGGCGCTGGTGCATGGCGGGGAGTCACCCCAGGTGCTCCAGGTCTGGGATACCTTCCATGAATGACGAGATCGCGCGCATCAGGGAGACACTGGACGGTTCTGATTTTCTCCAGCGCAGTTTCCCGGTGCTCTTTCACCCAGGGGTGAAAGACGAAGATGTGCTGATCCACAGTATCGGTTGTAGCCTTTGGAATACGCTTGGCCATGAGTTGGGATTTTCGGCTGTGGTCGAGGCGCCCGCGCCTGCCGCGGCCGGCTGTGATATCCGCTCGGATTCGGTTTGGTTTAGGCTCTTCGGGATCTCCGTAGGTTATGATATACTTATATTTCAGCATCTTGCGAGGTCTTGAAGGTCATCATGGACTCCAACAACGAGCCACTTAGACAAGCAATAGAGCTATTGCTAGATTTGCCCAATATCCAAGTGCA
>NZ_CAIZIZ010000106.1 GCF_903933125.1 uncultured Lamprocystis sp.
CTTCGCAGACCGACTACTCTGCCATTGATCCTGCCAGAAGCCCGCCGCGGTGTCTACCCCCTTGTGCGAACATTAACTTTCGTTAACCACCGCCAGCCCGCGCCGTGACTGCGGTCGCGCGGTCATGCTTCAGGGCTGGCCGTCGGGCGGCTCGAAGACCTCCAGAACCCCGACAGCCTCGCGCTGGTGCCCTACGAAGACTCGCCCGTCGCGACCGACGCCGTCTTCTCGATCAATGCCGGCTTCAACACGCCGGGCAGCGGCCAGCGCCTGAGCGGCACCAGTCGGCTGAATCCAAACGGTCCGCTCTAGCGCAAGGACCGGCCGGGACCGGGCAGCGCAGCATCATCCCGGCCCCGGAGTTGGCCGCGAGGTCGTTGGTCCGCGGAGCAGACCCTACGGCACCCCCGGACACCTCGACCACCCGCTCAGCGCGCCCCGGACGCGGCCAGCAGCGGATGGCGAAAGCAGTCGATGGTGTGATCGTTGACCATGCCCACCGCCTGCATCAGGGCATAACAGATGGTGCTGCCGACGAAGCGGAAGCCCAGCCGCTTGAGTTCGCGGCTCATGCGGTCCGACTCCGGAGTCTTGGCGGGGACCTGCGCCAGGCTCGCCCAGGTATTCTGGCGCGGCACCCCGTCGACGAAGCCCCATAGCAATGCGGACAGGGTCTGACCGCGCTCATGCAGGGCGAGCAGCACTTGGGCGTTGCTCACCGTGGACTCGACTTTGAGCCGGTTGCGGACGATGCCGGGGTCCGCGAGCAGCGCCGCCACCCGCACCGCGTCGAAGCGGGCAACGGTTTGCGGATGGAAGCCCGCAAAGGCCTGCCGATAACCCTCGCGCTTGCGCAGAATGGTCAGCCAGGAAAGGCCGGCCTGGGCGCCCTCCAGGGTCAGCATCTCGAACAGGTGACGCTCGTCCCGGTTGGGCACCCCCCACTCCTGATCGTGATAGGCCCGATACAGGGGATCGGACCCGCACCAGGCGCAGCGTACCTGGGTGTCGTCGTTCATTGGGGCAATCGGTCGAGGATCCCAAAGAGCGCCTGACCGATGCGTGCGTAATCATCCGGTGCAGCAGCCAGAATGCGCGCGGCCTCCTGCACATAGGGCCCCGGCACCAGTTCGGCGGCGCAAGCCGCGGTGATGCCCGCGACACTCTCCGGGGTCGACTCCAGATGGAACTGGAGACCCAGTACCCGCCCGTCATAGAGAAACGCTTGGTGCGCACAGGCGGCACTCCCAGCCAGATGCAGCGCACCCACGGGCAGGTCGAAGGTATCGCCATGCCAATGAAACACCTGGAACGACGGCGGCAACCAGCCAAACAGATCAGAGGCCTGCCCATCCGGCGTCAGTTCGATCGGCAGCCAGCCGATTTCCTTGTGCGCATTGCGATACACCCGCGCGCCCAGCGCGGCGGCGATCAACTGGGCACCAAGACAGACCCCGACCAGGGTCTTGCCGGCGTCGATGCTCTGCCGGATGAAGGCCTGCTCGGCGCCGAGCCAGGGGTATTCGGCGGTATCCCCCACCCCCATGGGACCGCCCATGATCACCAGCCAGTCGAACGCGGCCTGGCCGGGCGGCTCGGCGCCGTCGTAGAGCGGGGTCACGGCCAGGGTGTGACCGCGGGCGCAGGCCCAGTCGCTGATCCCAAAGGGACCTTCAAATGGAACGTGTTGCAGACACTGGATACGCATGGTTCAACAACCCGGCTCCTCAGGGATCAGTTCCAGGGCGCTGTTGATCAGCGCGCCGGCGCGATAGAGTCCGATCAGGGTCTTGGCATCGGAGATGGTGCCGTCGTTGCACCAATCCAGGGCCTGATTCAGCGGCAGCCAGTGGACCTCGATCACCTCATCGACACCATGATCGTGCGCGCTGACGGCGAGATCGCGCGCCAGCCACAGGTAGATGATCTCGGTGAAGACGCCGGGCGAACTGTGCATGAATCCCAGGTCGATCCATTCCGCGGCCGTCACGCCCGCCTCTTCCGCCAACTCGCGGGTGGCCGTGGTCAGGGGCGACTCGCCGGGGTCGATCTTGCCCGCCGGCAGTTCCCACAACCAGCCGTTCCCGGCATGGCGGAACTGGCGCAGCAGACACACCCGCGACTGCGCATCCAGCGCCACCGCCGCCGCCCCGCCGGGGTGACGAATGATCTCGAGAACGATCTCCCGCCCGTTGGGCAGTTCGACCGTTTCCAGACCGACATCGATCACGCGGCCCTGGAAGATGGACTCGCGTTTCAGGATTCGGTTTTCGCTCATGACAGGACCTCTGTGATTGGCATCCACCAGCCCGGCCGCGGGTTGACCGTGCGCCTCGTCGGGTCCGGCCGATCCCGACACCGACCCGTGGCGCGCCTGACCCTTTGAGTCAACTCCCCCGGCTTCACCGCCTAAACTAACGAACGCCGTCCGATCCCACAAGCCGAATCAAACTGGCGATCAGAGAAGCTTGATCAGCGCGGCGATCAGGAACGGTCAGCCAGGAAAGGGCAGCCTGGGCGCTTCGCCAATCCGCCAATCCCTATGTCTTGGCAGTAGGCTCTGCTATTATTCCTCTTTCTCTGTTTATTCCTTGCGTGCAACAGCCTCGACGTAACGCGGTTCCTGCGACACTGCGGAACCATCGCGTGGTGGCCACCTTGGGCACACCTGCTTCAGATCGGCGCGCACCAGCATCCAACACCCTAGCCATCCATCATCATCGGAGGCTCGCCATGACTCACCCCGTGAAAACAGCCCTAGTTCCTGCACTCTGCTTCGGCTCTTCGATCCTCTTGGCCGGATTCTGCACGCCGCCGGTACTTGCGCAGGAGGGCTGCGCGACCATCCCGGAACCGGCCGGTTGGTGGACCGGCGATCAGACCGCAGACGACCTGCTGGGCGTCAACCACGGCACGCTACGTAACGGTGCCACTTATGCCGCCGGCCTGGTCGGGGACGCCTTCAGCTTCGATGACCGCAGCAGCGCACACGTCACAGTACCAGACGCTCAGGCACTGGATGTCGGCACTGGGGACTTCTCCATGGAGGCCTGGATCAAGACGAGTTCCACCAAGGACATCGGCACGATCCTGGATAAGCGGGGGTCAGGCTACGTCGGCTATAGTTTCTTTATCGGTAACGGCGGGATTGGGCCCAACGTTCAATTAGGGGACGGAACGACCACTGAGAATTTTGGCGCGCGTCGTTTCATCGCGGACGGACAGTTTCACCACGTCGCCGTCGCCGTGCGTCGGAACGTCAACGATGGCATCAAACTCTTCCTGGACGGGACTCTTGTAGCAACCGGCGACCCGACCGTCGCTAGCCGCAGCCTGGACAATACCGTGCCTATGCTGATCGGTGGGCATTCGTTCGATTCTTGGCGGACGTTCGACGGTGAGATCGACGAATTCACCTTATTCAAACGCGCACTCACGGAGGAGGACGTCAGGTCGATCTATCGTGCCGGCAGCGCGGGCAAGTGCAAAGGCGAGTCCTTCGCTCAATTCAACGCCCGCGCCGAACTGAACCTCGGCAAACGGGCCAACGACGATGCCTACCAGATGAGCGGCTTCCTGAGGCTGAGCGCGGGCAGTGACGGGATCGATCCGCTCACCGAGCCGGTGACCCTGAAGGTCGGCAGCTTTTCAGCCACGCTGCCCGCGGGCTCCTTTGGGCAGGACGGCGATACCTACCGTTACGCCGGCCGCGCCGGCCGCTCCTGGCTGATTGTCAAAATCTCACCCTTGGCGGCGCCGGACCTCTACAGCTTCCGCTCCACCTTGGTGAAAGGCAATCTCGCCGGCACGACGCTACCGCCAAAGGTGCAGTTGTCGATCGGTAACGACCAAGGCGAGGTGACGCTCGATCTCGCCCGGGTCAGAGTCGGCCATGGACAGTTCGGCGAGAAATGGCTGTCGGAAGATCAGTAACCGCAACAACACTATAACGCGCGGCGTTGCTGGGGCGGGACACCGCCCCGGCGTAAAATACCCGCGCGGACCCGGAAGATGTCGGGTACGTCGATCTTGCCGTTCTTGCGCACGTCCATCACGCCGATGTCTTGCAGGAGTTTTAGGAGGGAGGCCATTTGACCGTCATCCGTCTCAAACATATTCGCCAAGACGAGATCGATCGGCGCACGGGTACCGGTATATCGGTCAAGAATCTCCTTCACTACACCGGCTAACCGCCAACGACTGTAGATCTCGTCTTTCAACGCGGGCACCGAGGCACCGTGCAAGGGTTCCAATGCCTGGGACACCCAGGGATAATCCTCTTGCAATTCCGCCAGACGATGATCGAAAGCGGCGCGGACGCCGTTATTGATGTCGTTGAAGTCGATAGCCGACGCAGTGGGGGCGTGCGCATGGTCCGCGGCGGCCTTGAGTGCCTTCAGGAAGGTCCTCGGCGACACCTCGCCGCGCGCATCACTCAAATGCAGCGGCATCCAGGTATAGGGAGCGCCACGGTTCTTTCCCCTCCCCATAAACGCCCCGGCAATCACCTCGAATACCCGCCGTTGCTGATCTTCGCTGGTAACCAAGTCCTGAGGTAATCTGGACGGATGGTTCGATCCGGGGACAATGCCGAAACCCTGACAAACCGCCCGAATCGCCTGGGTGGATACGGGGGATCGCAGCAACTCAAAGTATAACAACGCGTACAGGTCGGTGGGGCGCCACCATAGACGCAGGGCCTCACCTCGGATCTTCGAGCCGTCAGGAAATTGGAAGAGGGAGGCATTCTCGAATTGGTCAGGGCGCATGAAGATCTTGAGTCGGATCGCCTTGTAGCTCTTCATCGCCAATGCGGTCTGTAGCAGCCCTTTGGTCAACTCATTGATGCGGCTCCAATCGTCCGCCATCTGCTCCAGAATTGAAGTCCGCAACCTGGACCGATCCATCAGCAGCCAGGCTTTCCTTATCGTAGAGAAATTCGGCGCAGAGGCCATGCAACCGATCGCGGAAGTCAATCCGCTGCTGGGCCGATGAGGGCGCTTTTGCCTGGACGAACGACAGGTGCCCGCGCCAATCCCGGTAGCCACCAGGGCCAGTTCCGAAGCAATGCAGGAGATGAGCGAACAGATAGCGATAACTCAGAAAGGTCTGGGGTTGATCCGCGCCGAAGAACAGGATCTCCGCACCTAGCGCAAGCAATGCCGGCGCACTGGATTCCGCAAGTCCGGCCCGCGCATCGATCAGGATCACGTCATATTGAGCACGTGCAGCGAACCGGTCGACCATTTCGCGGACTTGATGGGTAAACGAGATCGGACCATGGCTGCCCGCATCCTCGCCATGGGCTCGCGACAGCTTCGCCAGCATGGTCTCCGGGTGCTGGTCGGTCACCCGTCCGACCACCGGCACCACATCAACCGAGCCGTCAGTGAACGGGCTGACACGGCGGTCCACCATGCGGATGATCCGCGGCCCCTCTGCCGGACGGTCAGGCAACACGACAGAAATCTCGCTGGCCGCTTGATCCTTGACCAAGGCAGCAGCCATCCGCCCATCAATGACCGGCCGCGTGGACGCATAGGCACCCAACGTCTTGCTCAAGCTGGCTGCGAGGGCCTGGGCACCGGACAGCGACTCACGGGCGACCATAAGGCGGCCTTCCCCATCGCGCACGAAGACCGTCGCGTCGTCGAGCGGAACCCCTGCAGCCTCGACCTCAGCCACCAAGCGCCCCAGGCTTTCGTGAAATCGCAATGTCACAAGAATATCCTCAGACCATCAGCACGAGCCGCCACAGGAACAGTTCGGCATCCTGCGCCCAGCGCGCGCAATCAGCGGGGTCCACCGGAGTGCATTGGTCATCGGCGTAGCGGATGTCGATTGACCAACCCTGAAATCGGCCAGCAAAAGCCGAATCGTCGACCACCGACTGGATCTGGGCGCCGATGCGTCCGCTTGCGAACAAGCGAATGTCGGCGATAAGGTCCCGAATTATCGGCGTCAACTTAGGAAAATGCTTCCCCATCGGCGTGTTTGTACGTTTTATGCCACCCGAATCCCACGCCTGGGCCACGCCGGACTTGAACAGGCCGTATTTCAAGGCGTTCTCACCGACCAGTCCGTAATGGTAGGCGGCGTCGTCGGTTTCGCCGTCGGCTTCCAACCGTACGGCCACGCGATGATGTCGCTCGGCCGCGACACTGTATCGCTCGGTCATGTGCTTTCCCCGAATGCCGGACACGAACCGCGTCCGCGGCAAAACATCGATACTCAGTGATTTCGGCGTGACCACGGCTTCTGGGGCAACCGCATCCGATACACCCGAGTAAGCTCGGAAGTATCCGGACTGTCGATCGTCCGGTCAACTTTGCTGATTTCCGTGCGGACCGACCAAGATAATGAAGTTGCGGCAGATGGATCGCTTACGCCAGCCAATCTTGAGGTGTCGGCCAGCAGCTTTAGGCGGAACCGGTACTAGTACCCCGTTCCAACTTAAGCTGCGGCGTCATTCCGGCAGGATGCCGGAATCCAGTGCCATGGATGGTAGCTCGCAGGCACTATGGATTCGCAGGATTAGCTGGAACGGGGTACTAGGATACAGACCCGCCGGCCAGACGCCCGACGAAGACATAGTAAGGAACACGCAGCCCCGGCAAATAGGGCACCGCGGCACGGTGTTCCGACAACTGATGGTCGGGCAGGAACCCGCGCAGGGCGCGCAGGTGGTCGGGCGTGGGCCGCACCCCGTCGTGCGCGAACCAGCGCGGCCAGAACCAGCGGGTCAAGGCGCCGTGCCGCACCAGGCCCGGCGCGGGCGCGACGTCCGAGCAGTAGAAGTCGACCACGCCCAGGGCGCCGCCCGGCTTGAGCATGGCGAGCGCGTTGCGCAGCGCCGCTTCCCAGTCGGGGATCATGGTCAGCGAATAGGAGAAGTAGACCAGATCGACCGGCGCCGCCGGGCGATAGGTGCAGGCATCGGCCTCCACCACCCGCACATTGGGCAGACCGCGGGTCCGCTGCCGCGCCTGCTCCAGCAGGGCCGGGCACAGGTCGACCAGCGTGACCGACCCCAGGGTCGCCAGGCGCTCGCCGAGAAATCCCAGATTGCGCCCGGTGCCGGCGCCCAGTTCGACCACCGCCGCACCGGGTTTGGGAGCCAACCGTTCCATCAACTCCGCCCGGCCGTGCAGCAGGCGCTCACGGAACGCGTCATAGTGCGCGGCCTGGGGACCGTAGAACCCTTGCAGCCGTTCAGCCAGGGTGCCGCGACGGGGCTGGCCGCGCACCAGCCGCCACAGGATCTGGGCATCGCTGACGCCCATGGTCAGGCCCCGACCAGGTCGGCGACATGGAAACCGGCATAGGTGTGCACCCGATCCTGACGCTGCAGGTCGCGGGCCATGGCGTCGTGGAAGACCAGGCGTTCGCGCAGTCGCGTGCGTTGTTCGCCGAGTTCGATCAGGTCCAGGTAGGCCGGAGCCGCGTGGGCGCTGCGGAAGATCACCCGCGCGCCCGGCGCGGCGCGGTCCAGGATGGCGGTCCACTCCTCGGCCAGCGCCTCCGGGTAATAGGAACTCATCCAGTCCATGTGATCGAGCAGCACGAACTTGGAAATGCGCTCAGGGGTCGACTGGAGAAAGGCGGTCACGGTACAGGTATGGGGTACCACCCGATCGGCGAGCCCCGCTTTGAGGGCCTGGAAATTGTCGCGTTTCAGGTACTCCGGACAGCAGGTTTGCGTGTAATGCCCGTTGATATAGACAGTCCAGAAATAATTAGTCCAGACCGGCAGTTCGCGGAACACATACTCGACCGCCTCGCGGATGAAACCCGCCACCCCGCGGTGATGCTGCGCCTGGACCTGGCGGCGCTGGGCATAAGGCACCCCGAGCATACTCATGGTCAATTGCCGCGACAGGGTCCAGTTCATTCCCGGTCCCCACATCAGCGGCTGAACCCGGGTGTCATAGATGGTTCGCTGATCCTCCAGGCTGCCGGCCTGAAACAGTTCCCCGACGCTCGCCGCCAGGCGCGGGCGGACCTTCAGGTAGGTGTGAAAGGCGCGGGCCACAGTGCCGGACAGCCCCTGGAAATAAAAGCTCCCCTGCCGGCGGCTGAACCAATGCAGGCGGTCGTCCCAAAACTGTTGGGCGAACGGCGAGAGATCGGCCCGCAAAGCGTCATGATAGACCTCGCGGAAAGACTCATGAACACCGCTGCCGAACAAGGCGAAGAAGTCCTCGAAGGCGAGGCGCCGGATACCGGACAACTTCAGCTCCAGCAGGGCCGTCTGCCGCGGATTGGCATCCACCGCGTGGATCCGCCGCGGCCCCGCCAGGGCATAATCCAGCACGTTACACCCGGCGCTGGTGATCACCAGCAGGGTATCATCCGGGCGCAGGTCCAGGGCGATGCGGTCCACCGCGGGATCCTCCCAGCAGGTGTTGTACACCAGTGACCTGGCATAGATGGCGTTGAAGACGGCCTGGTCGATACGATCACGAAGGGTAAGGGCAGCTTTCACGGCAGGTCTCTGGGTGAGGTCGTGGGGATCGGCTGGGGCGCAAGTCGGGAGAGTGTACCGACCTGAAGTGACCTGGCGATGACCCCCTGATGACCATGATGTGACCCCCGTTCCGCTCGGAATACCGGGCGCCTTGGTCATCGAACCGTAACCCGTTGTACATAGAATCGCGGCTTGCATCCGCCCCGGCGCACACCGGGGCGGCCCCATGTCGCCAAGAACCAGGTCAGTGTGACGCCCCTGAGACGACACCCCGACCACCGCAGGACCGCAGCACCATGACCACCATCCTTGTCGTCGACGATGAACCGGATATCCGCGAGGTGATCCGCTTTACACTGGAGAACGCGGGCTTCGACGTGATCGAAGCCGGACATGCGGACGAGGCGCGCAAACAACTGACGCTCGAGAATCCGGACCTGATCCTGCTGGATTGGATGCTCCCCGGCCGCTCCGGACTGGACCTGGCCCAGCAACTCAAGCAAAGCCCGAAGACCCGCGCCGTGCCCATCATCATGGTCAGTGCGCGCGGTGAAGAGGAGGACCGGATCAAAGGGCTGGATACCGGGGCCGATGACTATATTTCCAAGCCTTTTTCACCGCGTGAAATGGTCGCCCGCATCAACGCCGTGCTGCGCCGCGCCCGGCCGGATGAGTGCGCCGAGGAGATCGAGATCGGCGGACTGCGCATCGACAATGTGAGCCACCGGGTCAGTGCCGAAGGCACGCCGGTGGAGGTCGCACCCACCGAGTATCGGCTGCTGCACTTCCTGATGACCCACACCGACCGCGCCTTCAGCCGCTCCCAGTTACTCGATCAGGTCTGGGGCGATCAGGTCTATGTGGAGGAACGGACGGTCGACGTGCATGTGCGGCGCCTGCGCAAGGCGCTGGAGCCGACCGGCCATGACCGACTCCTGCAAACCGTGCGCGGCGTCGGCTACCGCCTCTCCGACAAGACCTGACCGTGAGCGTTGAGCTGGGCCTCCTGGCGCTTGCCGCCGCACTGGGTGTGGCACTGCTCCTGTTCGGCGTCCCGCCGGCCTGGGTGTGGCCACTGGTGCTGCTGCCCTATGCCGCGCGCCATCTGTATCACCTGCTGCGGCTGGTCCGCCTGATCCGCCGCCAGCACCGCCTGGTGCCGCCCTTCCCGCGCGGCCCCTGGGGCGACATCTATCGCGGCATCGCCCAGTACCAGCAGCGCGGGCGCAAGCGCCGCAAGCGCCAGATCCGCTCCAGCCGCCGCTTCCGCGAGGCCGCGGACGCGGTGCCCGACGCCCTGGTGACCCTGAATAAACTGCAGCAGATCGACTGGGCCAACCCGGCTGCTGCCGAACTGCTTGATATCCACTGGCCGCGCGACGACGGCCGCCGACTCGCCGATCTCATCGACCATCCGGAACTGGTGACCTTCATCGAGACCGGTGAGTACATGCGTCCGCTCGACATCACCCCGGAGCATAACCGCGCCCTCACCTTGTCGCTGCGGATCGCACCCTTCGGCGAACGCAAACGCCAGCGGCTCGTGGTCGCCCGCGACATCACCAAGGTCTATCACCTCGACATGATCCGCCGGGATTTCGTGGCCAACGCCTCCCACGAGCTACGCACCCCGCTGACGGTCATCACCGGATTCCTGGAAAACCTGGCGGACGCCCCGACCTCCCCGCCCGCTCACCGTCGACCGCTCACGTTGATGCAGCACCAGGCCGAGCGCATGCGCTCCATCATCGACGACCTGCTGACACTGTCGCGGCTGGAGATGGACGACCAGGACACCAAACAGGTGTCGGTGGACATCGCCGGGGATCTGGCCCACATCGTCCATGAGTCCGAGACCCTGAGCGCCGGCCGGCATCACTTCAGGGTCGCCGTGGACGCGACCCTGCTGCTGGTCGGCAATCCGGTCGAACTGCGCAGCGTCTTTGCCAATTTGATCCACAACGCGGTGCGCCACACGCCCGACGGCACCACCATCGACATCCGCTGGGCAGCGGATGCGGACGGTCCGCTGTTCACGGTGGCGGACGATGGCGAAGGCATCCCGGCGGAGCACCTGCCGCGGCTCACCGAGCGCTTCTACCGGGTGGATCGCGGCCGCTCGCGCGCCTCCGGCGGCACCGGACTGGGGCTTGCCATCGTCAAGCATGTACTCAACCGGCACGGCGGCCGCCTCCTGATCGCCAGCACCCTGGGCGTCGGCTCCCGGTTCGCCTGCCAGTTCCCCGCGGCACGGGGGATGGTACGGCAGGACACCGAACTGGACTTGGATTATATTCGCCGCGTCGCAACTCCTGAGGCGGAGCGCGACTGGTCGTGAGCCCGGACAGTCGCGCGCCCGGCGCCTGCGGCATCGCGCTGGGGTACAAACGCCACGGCTGACGTCGTGGACTCCAGCGGTATAGTCCCGGTTCCGGTTGTCTCGACCCGCCAGGACTGGCAGAATCAAGAAGGCGGAAGCCTTGGACTCCAGGCGTCTTGTATCGCGTGCCGCCTGCTTCATGGACCCAGTGTGGCTGCCGATACCAAATCAACTGACGACTGACCTGATTGCTTCCCTCAGGAACGCGCACCCCGACGCCCTGCCGCGTCTCACGGACCGCCGACAGCCATGCTTCCAGGTTCGGGTTCATCCGCCGCCTCAGGCCAGCAGTGTCACCCGCCTGCCCCACCACCTGGACCACACCCATTGCAACCGCTCAGCCCTTACCGTCTGCTGCCCCTCTTCACCGAACTGCCCGCCATCCGCCGTGTCCGGGCCTGGCTGGACCACTGGACGGTGCATACCACGACCTTCATGAAGATCGCCATCGGCTACTGCCTGATGGATTTCACCACCTATGTCGCCTATTTGCTGACCGATCGGGTGCCGTCGTTGAGCACCATCTACATCGAATGGCCCGCGGTCTTCTGGCTCTATGTCGCCGGGGTCGCGGTCGCCGCCACCTACGGGCGACGGGCACATCACCGCATCGCGCGGGTCGGCAAATCATTCATTCCCGATACCCCGGGCGGCGACCGCCTGTCCGTCTTCTATCCGGCCTTGCGCGTCTTTTCCGATCCGATCCGCTATGCCAATCGCAACCCCAGATACCTGAATCGGCTCGCCTACCTGATGATCGGGTTCGCGCTGCTGGTTCTGGTTCGCGTTCTGTTCTTTCTCGAAACCGTACCGACCGACGGCGCTCATGCCATGGAGCTGATGACCTTACTCACGATCCCGATCTTCTGTCTGATCGTCCTGTTCGAGGAATATTATCGCGGCTATCTGTTCCAACTGCGTTATGTCCGCCGTCTCAATGCCAGGACCAAAGTGGCTGAGCAGGCTATCCACGCCGCCGATATTCTGCGTGCCAAGAACAAAGAACAGGAGGATGTCATGGCCCTGGTCGCACACAAATTCCGCGGTTCGCTGGACCGCATCGTCTATAATACGGACCATGAGAACAGCCCCTGGGTGCATCGCGAGGCGGTCAGCACCATGCGCGGCCTGCTCGACATTTTCGGCCTGATCTCGACCGATACCGAACTGCTGCGACGCAAGCTGCAGCAGGACCATACCGGCGACTCCAGCCTGGAGCAAGTCGCCATCCGCTCACTGGGGCTCGCACTCGGACAACTGCTCTCACGGCGCGGGAGCGAACGTATCCAGCAACACTTCCTGAGCTACGCGCGTGACAACGCGCTGGTCCCGGAGGCCACCCGA
The DNA here is from genome assembly GCF_903933125.1 of uncultured Lamprocystis sp. Lineage (GTDB taxonomy): Bacteria > Pseudomonadota > Gammaproteobacteria > Chromatiales > Chromatiaceae > Thiodictyon. The sequence goes on from NZ_CAIZIZ010000106.1 coordinate 12,192, forward strand.
CTGCGCGATTGGCATGAGCGGCACCTGCGCCTTGGTGAACAGTTGCGCGGCCAGTGGGAGCAGTCACTGATGGAACTGCTCCCGCGGGCAGACCTGCCGCTGCTGTGCGAGTGGGTCGGTGCCCGCTGTTTTCCGCTGCACACCCACGGGTTCGCGGACGCACCCATCCGCTTCACCCCCTACGGCACCACGGAATCGTTCTTGACCATCCTGCTGACCGAGTCATTCACCAACCTCTTCAAGTATTCGACGTGCGCGGATCACGCGCCGGCGCGCGCCTGGTTCGACGTCGCCGACGGCCACGTCCAACTGGGCTTCAGCAACCCCACCACGCCGAGCGCCGCGGCGATGGTCAAGGGGAGCGGGCGCGGCCATGATTTCTTACGCTTACTCACTGAGAAGCTGGACGGGCAGGTCAACGCTGCTGCCGACGGCCATCAATTCACCCTGGTCTTGCAGTTACCTGCAAACCTGTTCCTGGAGTAGGGCCAATGAGCCATTTTCTGTGGATCGAAGACTTTGAAAGCGATATCCAGGCCACCGTGGATCAGGTCTTCGGCCTGGCCGATGCGCCGACTGCCGTGCAAGACCTCAAAGAATGGCTGGAGGACCGCGGCGTCACACTCAAGACCACCTTCTTCGCCGCCTTGCGTTTCGTTCGTGATCCACTGCGCTTGAGCGAAATCGACTATGTGGTCATCGATATCGACCTGAAGCCCTATGAGGATTACGACCTGGATGACCCGGAGTCGGTCGCCGAGATCGACAGTTTCTTGCGGGAAAAAGGCTATCTGCGGGAGCAGCGGGGCGACAGTCAACCCCTGGAACCCGTGTGGCGTGCCGCCGTCAATGAATTGAAAAAAGTGGCAGGCTATCACATCTTCACCGAACTGCTGATCGAGGCCGGGTTCCCGAAGCGGCACATCCTCTTCTGCTCGAATCACGGGGATCAGCTCACCTCCATTACGCAGGCATTTGCCGCGGCGAAACTGCACCCCCCGGTCATCCATACCAAACGGGATACCGAGGTCAATCGCTGGATCCTTGATAAGCGCAAGGACGAATACTCGGTCTTGCGCCGCGGAATATTGCGCGGCTGTGCCGCCGCGGAGGCAATGATGGACCAGGGTGACGGGGCCGCTTTGGTTTTCTCGCTCTTCTTCAAACGAGAGGACGAACCGGAATGGCCGCCGGGACCGGCCTGTCCCGTCTATGTACGCGACTATTTGGGCAGCCTGACCGCCCTGCTGCCCTTGACCGCACCGCGGCCGGCGGAACAGCGCAAACAGCGTTATCGGATCTTCCTTCACGCCCTGAGCCGGGAATGGGACAATCGCGCCAAGGTCAATCACCTGCAGGACAAGGGCACCTACATGGCCGCCTACGGCACCATCCTGAAGGAAGTCCGCAATTGGACCTCGCATACCCAACTGCTCGATGACCTGAGCGAAGCCGATGTGGCCTTCATCTTCATGGCGAACCTGCGCGCCATGTTCGCCTTTCCACCGGAATTGCAGCCGCATGAGCGACTGCTGCTCGAACTGCTCGGCCGCGCCTTTGGGGAGGTCAGTGAAGACCTGGCCCGTGAACTGATCGGCGAGGATGCGCCGGGACGCAAACTTCCGCTGGATCGCGTGTATTTCGAGACCAAGCGGATGCTCGGCGAACGGCGCAGCGCCGACGACAATGACCCCTACTACGATCAACTGATTCGCGAACTGGAAAAGGACACCTCAAACCGCGTCGATGAACGCGACCGGCACTTCTTCCTGCAAAGCCTCTATCGCATGTTCTGGTTCTACCCCAGCCGCATGAAGCGGGTGAAATACGGATGGGCCCCCTCGAGTGATTCCGGGACCACGACCCTGTTCCGCTATTTTGATTACTCGCGCAACCAGCAACACAGTTTCGCTTTCCACTTGGCGCGACATATCCTGATCCGCAGCTTCCCGGAGACATTTGCGCGACTGCGGGGTGAGACGAATCCGCAACCCTGAAAACATGCGGTTATCACACCAGATCGATGTCGATATCGACACCCAGACCCTGGCCCTCTTGGCGGGAGGGCGGGTATGCGCCCGCTACCCGGTCTCGACCGCCCTGAACGGCGTGGGAGAATTGAACGGGAGTGGCTGCACGCCGCGCGGACTGCATCGGGTGCGGCTGCGCATTGGCGCGGGCTGTCCGATCGGCACCGTGTTCCGTGCCCGACGCCCCACCGGCGAGATCTATGGACCTGAACTGGCGGCGGCCTACCCGGACCGTGACTGGATCCTGACCCGTATCCTGTGGCTCTCCGGCTGCGAGCCAGGCATCAACCGCGGCGGCAGTGTCGACACGCTCCGCCGCTTCATCTACATCCACGGCTGCCCGGACTGCGTGCCTTTGGGAGAACCCCGCTCCCATGGTTGCATCCGGATGCACAGCGCGGACCTGGTGGACTTGTTCGATGCCACCCCGGTGGGGACGCCGGTGCAGGTCCGCACCGGCCTCGATCAAGATTACGCCCACTTGGGCTCGCCGGGTGCGTAGTCAGGCCATCCTGGCCTGACACCGTCAGGGCTGGAAGCCCTGACTACGCACGCCGCCGGCCGGGATTACGATCAAGGCCTCCGCACCCGCGATTGCGGTCTTACTCCCCATACCCCCCACGCCCGGTCCCACGGATATCACGGGCGAAATAGCTGACGCGGCCGGCGGGAATCACGGTCACACCGCCCGGCGTCACCGTGTAACGCTGACGGTCCTTTTCCGCATCAAAACCGATGCGCTCGCCCGCCTCGATGAGGTTATGGCGATCCACGATCACGTTGCGCAGATGGGCCCCGCGAGAGACCCGTACATAGTCCATGACGATACAATTCTCCAGAACCACGTCATCCTCAATGACCGTCTCGCGCCGGATGATGGAGTTGGTGATGCGCGTTCCCTCATGGATCACGGTGGCCGAGCCAAGCAGACTGTTGCGGATTTCACCGCCCTGGATGCGCGCGACCGGCCCCTGGTAACTGCTGGAGAATACCGGCCACTCGGGGTTGAACATATCGAACGTCGGCTGCGCGCCGAGCACGTCTTTATGGGCATCGAAGTAGGCGTCGATGTTGCCCACATCGCGCCAGTAGACGCGGTCCTCGTAATCCTTGATCCCGGGGATGATGTTGGTGGCAAAGTCATAGGCGAACAGCCGATGGGTTTGCAGCAGCCGCGGCAGCACATGGTGGCCGAAGTCGGTCTCGCCGGCCTCCTGGGTCTCGCGCAGCGCTTGCAGCAGCACATCCGTGTTGAAGACGTAGTTGCCCATGGAGGCATAGGCCTGGGCGGGGTCGGTGGCCAAAGGCGTGGGATGGGCCGGCTTCTCCTCGAACGCGCTGATCTGCCCCTGGGCATTGGCGGCAATGACACCGAACGAGGAGGCATCCCGCAGCGGCACCGGCAGGGCGGCAATGGTCACATCCGCCTGGCGATCTTTGTGGAAGTCTACCATCTGCCGGATATCCATCCGATAGATATGATCCGCCCCGAACACCACCACCAGGTCGGGCCGATGCTCCTCGATCAGGTTGATGTTCTGGTGAACGGCATCCGCGGTCCCCTGGAACCAATGATCGCCGGAACGCATCTGCGGCGGCACCACGGTGACGAACTGACTCTGCAGCAGGGGCGAGATGGTCCAGGCTTTGCGGACATGCTCGATCAGTGACTGTGACTTGTATTGCACCAGCAGATAGATGGTCTGGATCTGCGAATTGACCAGATTGCTGAGCACGAAATCGACGATACGGTAGCGGGAACCGAAGGGCACGGAAGGCTTGGAGCGGGCTGAGGTCAGGGGTTGCAGTCGCGCACCTTGGCCGCCGGCCATGACGAAGGCAATGATTCGATCGTTATTCATGATTCCTCCACGTGCCCGTGGTCTGGGCCCTCAGTGATGTTACCGCCCGCAGCAAGGGCGGTGGCGCTCCCCGAGACGCATGTCAGCACGGGCAGCGACCATGATGTACCCGCTTCGCCCGCCTCACGACGGTGCGGGCGCCTTATGAACCCTCGTCCGGCCTTGGGACGCCCGATGCCCGCCAACGGCTGCCGCGCCGCCGCGTCCATCCAGATCCTTCGCCCGCGTCCTTGCCCGACCTTAAGAGTAGGCATGGTACGGCAGAAATGCCCAAGTTTCTTGCTCTACCGACCAAGGCCCCGACCATTTTTGTTGAGCGGCAGGGCGCGCGGCCTTGCTGATCGCTCCGGCCGACCGTGCTCGGTCCGCGCCGCGGACCCGCCGGTCAGTCCGCGATCCATAGATCCGTTGCCAATCGCTTGAGGTTAGGTCGGATTGCTGATGTGATCGGCGGGCTGGGTAGACTGATCATGGCGCGTCGATTTATGCTACGCTTTGTAGGCACACATATGCGAGGCCTTCCATGGAAACGCTTGATGTCTTCTCCGTCCGGGATCTCCGCACCCGCTCCGGCGACCTGCTGAAGGACGCCGAGCTTGGCCAAATCTCCCTCATCACGAAGCACGGCCGTCCTGCCATCCTCGCCTTGCCGTTCGACCGACGGCTGCTGGACCAAGGGGTCCACCGCGCCTTGGCGCTGAGTCTGTTCGAGCGCCGGCAACTGACACTGGCGCAAGCGGCCAAAGTTGCCGGGCTGTCCTTGGGCGAATTTATCGACCTGCTTGGGTCGCTCGGCCTGGCCGCCGTGGACTACCCGGTGGAGGAATTAGCGGGCGAATTGGATGCCGCACTCTGACCGTATCCTTGCGAACAAGGTCGTCGTCGCGGACGCGGGACCTTTGATCGGCTTGGCCCGCATCGACCGTCTGTCACTGCTGATCTCCCTTTACGGGTCCGTGCTGGTTCCCGAAATCGTTCTGGCCGAGCTGTGCCTGGATTCAGACCGACCGGGAACCCGGGTGTTGTCGTCCGCCCATGCCGCGGGCGTAATACAGCCGCGACCGCTTGCCCAAAGCGGTGACCCGGAGCTTGACCGTCTGTGTCTGTCGCTGGACCTCGGGGAGGCATCGGCGATTCTGCTAGCCGAGCACACCCGCTGTCGCTTCCTGCTGATCGACGAGCGCCGCGGCCGGGAGATCGCCAGGCGCCGCGGGCTCCCGGTGGTGGGCCTGGCCGGGGTGCTGTTGGCCGCCAAACGGTCTGCTCTGCTGGACCGCGTCGAGCCGGTGCTGACCGAACTGTCGCGGCAGGGCTATCGGTTAGCGGACGGGCTGGTCGCCGAGGTCTTGCGTCTCGCCGGCGAGGCGGGTCCTGGCCGCTGCAACGGCACACCTGAACGGAATGGCCTCGTGCTTGATACGCAAGCGCCGTAGGATGCGGTGAGGCACGGACACTGGTGGCGAATTCGCTAACCTACTGAAACCCAGCGCCTCCAGATCCTGCTATCAAGGAGTTACGGGCTCTCTGGGCATTTCGCCACCAGTGTCAGGCACGAACCGCATCATGCACCGGCAACGGCTTGCAGCATTCGCCACGATTGTTCGTTCCTCACCGCACCCGACGGATTCGCGCCGGCTGGAAGCCGGCGCCACAAGGCTAGAAGTCCAGCCGGCTGATCTGCGCCTGGGTCGCCGTGTCCTTGATCAGGACCTGTGCCCCACCCGCCGCCAACACCCCAAGCACGGCGATCTCCGGGCTGCCGTTGCCGTTCAAGTCGGGTAGCACCGCCAGGTCCAGCGGTGCGAGCTGATCAAACCAGAGGTTACGCACCAGCGCACCGGTGACGGCATCGTGCAGTTCGGTCTTGAGCTGACCAGCGGCGTCGCGGCCCAGCACCGCCAGTTCGGCCACCCCGTTGGCATTGCGATCGGGCAGCGCGGCCACCTGGTGCGGCGTGAAGTTCCGGTTGTAGTAGACGAACCCGAGTTGCGCGGCAGTGGCGGCATCCGCCGTTTTCACCACCACGCCCTTGGTCCCCTGCCCCAACACCGCGACCTCCGGGGTGCCATTGCCGTTGGCGTCCGGCACCGCGGCCAGGTTCAGCGGGGTCGTCCATTTCGGCGACCAGAGGACCTTGACCAGGGCCGCGTTGCCGCTGTCACGCAGTTCGACCCGCGGCTGACCGGCGGCATTGACCCCGAGCACGGCGAGTTCCGCGGCACCGTTGCCGTTGGCGTCGGCCACCGCGGCGAAATCCACGGGCTGGAAGGTCTTGGCGAAGAACACTTTCCCCAGCCCGGCGCCGGTGGCGGCGTCCTTGATCTCGGCGGCAATCGCGCCGTTACCGGCGTTGATGCCAAGCACCGCCAGTTCCGCCGCGCCGTTGCCGTTACGATCGGGCAGCACCGCCAACCGCTGGGGCGCGAAGGCGGGGTTGAAGGCGACCGCGGTCAGGCGCGCGCCGGTACGGGTGTCGCGCACTTCGACCTGGACGCCGCCGTTCGCGGCATGGCGGCCCAGCAGCGCCAATTCCGGGGCACCGTTGCGGTTCTGGTCGGGGACCACGGCGAGATCGAGCGGTGCATACCCCTGATCAAAGACGAAGGTCTGGATCAGGGTCCCGGTGACGGCCTGCTTGATCTGGGCGGTCACCGTTCCCGCTGCGGCATCGGCGAACAAGACTGCGAGACTCTGGGTGCCGTCGCGCGCCAGGTCACCGAGGGCGGCGAGCCAGGGCAAGGCTGCCGCGGGTGCGGTCGGCAGGTCCGCGATTTTGGCGACAAAGGCATCCGCAACTCCATTCAAGTCAGGCTGCCGGGGCTGGCGGATCGGGAAGTCGGTGGATGCGGTATATCCCGTTAGGTAGGCATTCCCGGCGCTGTCCACGGCGATGCCATAGCCAATGTCGGGGTGGCTGCCACCGAGGTAGCTGGCGTAGACCAGCGTGGCGCCATTGGCGCTGAGCTTGGCGACAAAGGCATCGTAAGATCCACCGCCGAAGTCCGCCTGCGGGGCCTGACGGGTCGGGAAGTCGGTGGAGGCGGTGTGTCCCGTCAGGTAGGCATTTCCGACGCCATCCACGGCGATGCCCGAGCCCCAGTCACACCCTGTACCGCCGAGGTGGGTCGAGTAGACGAGCGTAGCACCATCGGCACTGAACCTGGCGACAAAGGCATCGCAAGATCCACCGTGGAAGTCCGGCAGCAGGGCGTTGCGGGTCGGGAAGTCGGTGGAATTAGTATATCCAGTCAGGTATGCACTCCCGGCGCCGTCCACGGCAATACTGTTACCATATTCTAACTCGCTGCCGCCGAGGTAGGTGGAGTAGACCAGCGTGGCGCCATC
>NZ_CAIZIZ010000107.1 GCF_903933125.1 uncultured Lamprocystis sp.
CGCAACGACGGGTGGCCGGAATTATGATCGAGACCGCGCTGAGCGAGGCCGGATCGAGGTATAGCCGTCGGTGATAACCGGACGTAGGGGCGGGTTTCAAACCCGCCCCTACATCAAAGCTCTGTCTGGATATCAGGTAGGAGGGGTATATCAGTCGGTCGCAAACCAAGCCGCCAGACGTTCTTTGACATCCTGGAATCCTGGCCGTGCAAAGATGAAATGTCCGCCCGGGAAGATGACTTGATCAAACGACGCAAACTGTTGAGGAATAGTGGAGTTCCATTCCACTATCGATGCCGAGGGCATGACCAGGAAATCGTGTTCACCCACCAGATTGAAGAAATGGATGTTGGACACATCACCGTCGAAATGGAACGACTCTTTTCCGTTGTCGGGGTTTGATGCGAACGCCCCCTCCAAGATGTCCATGAAGGCGGCGAACGGCACCAGCCGGTCATCGCAGGTGAGCGCGAGTGCCTTTGTGAAGGTTTCGGGTCCGGCCTCCCAGAAACGCTGCCAGAACCACTCCATCATCGAGATACCGGTGCTTTGCATGATGATCATGTCCATGGCATACAAAGAAATACCGGTTTTCTCCAGGGCCGGGCGATAGGGCTTCATGGTTTGATAGAATTGCAGGAAGCTTCTGGCCATTCCCAGATCACGGCTGCCCAGGATCGGCGATCCGTAGTAGGAAATCTTGTGAAACCGTTTGCCGTAGTCCTTGTTTTTTTTCAATTCACGATTGATGAGATGTGACGTGATCAAGCCGCCGATACAAATGGCGAACACGTTGAGGTTATCCACCTTATAGTCTTTCAGCAGCGGCGTCACGGCCTTCGCATCGAAGGCATCGGCCAAGTCGTTCAAGGTCCATCCGCTGAGAGTGAAGAGGGATTCCTTGCCCCAGTCCATCAGGAACACATCGAAACCCTGCCGGTTGAAGAATTCAATGAAATTATCCTTGTTGAAGCAAGTGCCATAGGCCCTGGTCATTATCGAATAATTCAAAATGATAGGTCGCTTCTGCCGCTTGCCCGCGGACTCTTCCGCCGCGAACTTCCAGATGTTGAAATTCGCATCTTCGTAATAGATCTGCGCCTTGGTGTTCGCGAAATATAAGCGGTCTAGCATAGCAGCCTCGACTGTACCGGATTACGGTTGTTATTGAAAAGATTCGGCCTCGATCATCATTCCGGCCATTCGGATGCCTCCCGCCGAGGGTGCAGTGAGAAGCGCGCTGCACACTGCGGCGAATGCGTGGTCTGAAGCATGATCGCGGCCCGCTCGTTACTCAACACTCCACCATCGTGACGCCCAGACCGCCGGTGCCCATTTCCCTTAGTCGCGCCGGCATGGCGCGGCCGGCGTCGGCCATCGCCGCAATGACCCGATCGAGGTCTTCCCAATGTTGGGAGGCGATCTCATTCTTGGCGATCAGCCAGGCGTTGTACGCCTTGACCGCCCCGAACGCGTTGCGCTCAATGCAGGGAATCAGAACGAATCCCCCGACCGGATCGCAGGTCATGCCCAAATGATGCTCCAAGGCGATGGTGGCGGCGTTCTCGGTGACATCCAGGGGTGCGCCCATGGCGGAGGCAAGCAGGGCGGCGGCCATGGCGGAGGCGACGCCGATCTCAGCCTGACACCCCATCTCCGCTCCCGCCACGCTGGCGTTCGTCTTGCAGATCAGACCCACGGCCCCGGCCGCCATCAACCCCTGACGCATGGCCGCGCGGGGGACGTGCAGCCGATGGTTCAGTGTATAGAGCACCGCCGGCATCGTTCCGGCCGAACCCAGGGTGGGCGCGGTCACTGCCAGACGTCCCGCGGCATTGCCTTCCGCGACCGCCAGGGCATAGCTGCTCAGTTCGCCCATGAACCCATCGCCGCCCTGGTCCGCGGCGGCCTTCTCATTGATCCGCTTGGCCTTGCGATAGAATTCAAAAGGCCCCGGCAGCAGCCCCTCCTCGGTTAGTCCGAGCGTGACGCCCCGGTCCATGGTGTCGATCACCAGGTCCAGGTGGTCATTGACCACCTGCTCACTGACTCCCATGATCGCCATTTCGTTTTGCAGCATGATTTGGTGCAGCGGCAGGCCGGTCGCGGCGGCCACTTGCTTCAATTCAGTCATACTGCCGAAGCGATGCACCGGCTGGCCGCGATCGGGCGGGGGTTCACCCTTCCACGTGTAGAAGCCGCCGCCGGTGGAATAGTATTCGCGCTCGAAGATACTGGTACCGTCGCCGGCCAGCAGACGCATCATCAGGGTGTTGGCATACGGAAAGACGTGATCGCCCCGATCCCAGACGATCGTGTCTCCGGACAATCGGAACTGCTGACCGCCGATCTGCGTCGTGCGCACCTGCGTGGTGTCCTGCAAGGCATCCATCAAAGCGGTGTCGCAGGTCTCAGGTTGCTGTCCGAGCAGCCCGGCTAACAAGGCGCGGTCGGTCCGGTGTCCCTTGCCGGTGGCGCTGAGGCTGCCGAACAGCGTCACCTCGATCCGCTCGGCTTTGGCCAATTGCTCCACGGGAAGCGCGGCCACCGTCGCCCGGAAGTTGCTGGCAATGCGAATCGGCGCGACTGTATGGGAACTGGATGGTCCAGGTCCGATCTTGAACAGGTCTTTTAGGGTGCTCGTGATGATGCCGGTCGGTGGTCCCTGGTAGCAGAGGCCCGTCGGTCGTCCCCCCATGGATTCGGCGGGGATGCCGCGCGCGCCGGCGACTGCGGGGAGCAGCAGCACGCTGCCGGCCACGGGTGCGATCACGGACAACTTGAGAAAATCGCGACGGTCCATCTGATTGCTCCGAACAAGAAGGTTCGCGCAGGCGCGAGGCCGCGCGGCGTATGGCTGGATCAGTAACAGTTTAGTTGGTCGTCGCCGCAATCAGACGAGGAGTCGGTCACAAACCACAAAAAAAATGGAAGCGTGGAGAAGGGCGAGCACGGTCAGCCGGTCCAGGTCCGCTATGCAGGATGTGACTCGCCCGGTTGTTGCCCCGGCGGGGCGTCTTACCCCGCCGGAAACGGCTCGACTACGGTTCTCAGGTTCGACGCTCCAGAGATCCTTCGCGGCGCCTCAGCGATCTCAACGGCCGCCGATTTCCGCCGCCTCGTCTTTCAGCATGGCATGGTACCAGCAACCTTTGCTCCGAACCCGGCAGTCCGTCCCAGTTCAGGTGTAGAAATAGCGAACCACATGGAAGAACACCGGCGCGGCGAAGCACAGCGAGTCGATGCGGTCCAGGATCCCGCCGTGTCCTTCGATGAGTGTGCCGAAGTCTTTCACGCCGCGGTCGCGCTTGATCGCCGACATCACGAGCCCGCCGGCGAAACCTGTCAGACAGATCAGCAGCGCGATGACCGCCGCGGCCCAGGGAGTGAATGGCGTCACCCACCACAGCAGGGTGCCCACCAGGGTGGCGGTGGCGATGCCGCCGACGGTGCCTTCCCAGGTTTTGTTGGGACTCAAGCGGGGCACGATCCGGTGCTTGCCCAGGGTCTTACCGAAGACATATTGGAGTACGTCGCTCAACTGCACCACGATGATCAGATAGAGCAGGAGCTTGGCTCCCTCTTCCTGGTAGCCGGGGATCTCCAGCATCAACAGCGCGGGGGCATGGCTCACGCAGTAGATGGCGATCATCAGGCCCCATTGGATCTTGGCGGTGCGGGCCAGGAAGTCCTCCGTGTCGCCGGCTAAGGCGCTGCGCAGCGGGATGAACAGGAAGGCATAGACCGGGATGAAGATGGCGAAGAGGCCGTACCACCCAATGCCGACCAACAGGTATTGGACCGGGGCGAAGACAAAGAAGGCCCAGAACAGGGTGCGGTGATCCGCGCGGTGCGTCGGGGTGAGCGTGATGAACTCGCGCAGCGCGATAAAGGAGGTCAGCGCGAACAGCATCACCGAGCCGATCCCGCCGGTGGCGAGCGCCGCCACGAACACCGCCGTCATCACCCACCAGGAGCGGATGCGGGCATTGAGATTGGCGATCACCAGCCGCGCGGGGTCTTCCCGTACCCGCAAACCCAGTGCCCAGCCGATCAGGCTGCTGAGGGTCAGCAGGCCGCCGATGCCGCCGAGCAGGAGCAGCATCTCAGGGTCGGTCAGCAGGTTCATCCGCGTGCTCCCAGGCTGATCAGGGCCGCGCGTGCCCGTTGCAGAAAGACGTGCCGGTCCTCTCCGGGTGCCAGGGCGAGCGGTGCGCCGAAGGTGGCGCTGCCCAGCAGCGGCACCGGCAGCACCTCACCCTTGGGCAGGATGCGGCTGAGATCCTGGAGATAGACCGGCACCAGTTCCACGGTTGGCCGCTGCCTGGCGACGAAATAGAGCCCCGGCTTCAATTCACCGACCGTGGTGCCGTCGCCGCGGGTGCCTTCGGGGAACAGGATCAGCGAGTCACCCGCCGCGAGCGACTCATCGATCCGGCGCAGGGCTTCGCGGCTGCCGCAGCCGCCGGCGCGTTCGACCAGCAGCGCGTTCAGCACTTGGCAGGCCAGCCAGCGGCGCAGCCCCGGCCGGTCCCAGTAGTCCGCCGCGGCCACCGGACGGGTGCGCGCGCGGATGGGGGCGGGCAGGGAGGCCCAGATCACCAGGGTGTCCAGATGGCTGCTGTGATTGGCGAAATAGACGCGTTGGGCGGTGGTCGGCGCGGCGCCGGCCCAGCGGGCCCGCACGCCGGTGATCAGTCGGGTGAGCCCGGCGAGCAGCCGGGCGGCGACCGGTGCCGCGTTCATCGCGCCTCCAGCGCGTCCAGAATGCTCCGGGTGCGACGCACGGCGGTGAGCCCGGTGCCGAGCACGATCAGGATCAACACCAGCAGCAGCACCACGCCGTCCAGCCCCCAGGGACTCACCAGCGCGGCGCCGAGCAAACCGGTGGTCAGCGCCGCCATCCGATGAGGCTTGGCCATGGGTCCCTGGAAGTTCTGGGGCAGACCCAGGGTGCCGCCCAGGGCGCGAATATAGGCGGTGAGCAAGGCCAGGAGCCCCGCCGTCCAGGCCAGTTCAGGCCCCCAGGCGAGTCCGCAGGCATAGCCGACCGGGACGATCAGCAGCGGATCGGCGATGCGGTCCGGGATCTCGTTGTAGACCTCCCCGGAGCGCGAGCCGAGCCCCCCTTCCACCGCCACCATACCGTCCAACAGGTTGCACAGCAGCCGTAATTGGATACAGGCGGCCGCGGCCAGATAGAGCCCGGCACGCATCCCTGGAGGTACTGTTGGCGACAGCAGCATGGCGGCCGCCCCCAGTGCGGCGAACACCAGGCTCATCAGCGAAATATGGTTGGGCGCGACCCGCCGGTCCACGAGCCAACGGGCCAGGCCGCGCGCCCAGGCGGTGTCGCGGGTCTTGAGTGGGCGGCGGGCAGTTGGGGTTGACGGCATCGGGCGGGATCTCGGTGGTCATCGTGCGGTCATTTCAGGCGGCGCCGGGTCGCGCCGGGTCAGGTCTTGATGAAGGACATGAACTCCGAGCGCGTCGCCGGGTCGGTCTCAAAAGTCCCGCGCATGGCGCTGGAGACTGTCGTGCTGCGCTGCTTTTGCACCCCGCGCATCATCATGCAGGTGTGACTCGCTTCCATCACGACCGCCACCCCGTGCGCCCCCAGGTGCGCCATCAGTGCGTCCGCCACCTGATTGGTCAGCCGTTCCTGCACCTGGAGTCGCCGTGCGAAGCAGTCCACCACCCGCGCGACCTTCGATAATCCGACCACGCGGCCGTTGGGCAGGTAACCGACGTGGGCGTGGCCGAAGAAGGGGAGCATGTGGTGCTCGCACATGGAATAGAACTCAATGTCGCGAACCACGACCATTTCTTTGACGTCTTCGGCAAAGAGCGCCTTCTTGATGATCTCCTCGGCCGAGAGGTCGTAACCGCTGGTCAGAAAATCCAGCGCCTTCGCGACCCGCAACGGGGTGCGGCGCAGACCCTCCCGCTCTGGATTTTCTCCGATCTCGGTGAGTAGTGAGCGCACCAGTCCCTCTTTCTTCAGGTCGTAAACCTCATCCTCGGACTCCGCCTCGAAACTCGCCGCGTAGTGTGCATGTGCGGCGATATTGGAAATTTGTGCTTTCTCTGACATGCGAGCTCTCCTCCTGTGACCTGGGGTCTTATAGCCGATTGAGGCGCGATGCGCTTCGACACCATTGTCCGAACGTGGGGATGTGCGTGCGATATAACAGCGCTCAGGCGAGCGGTCCGATCAGGGTGCCCAAGAGCAGTACCGCGCTGGCACTGACCGTGATCAGCACGTTATCGTCGATGGGGCCAAATTCATAGCGCTCCACGATGGTCGCGACGACCGCCGAGATCACCCCCCAATCGGGGATTGCAGGGTCCGCGTGCCCGCCGATGACCCAGCCCATTGGTACGCAAACGATCAGCATGAAAACGTTGCCGATCGGGTCCTTGGAACGGCGTCGGATCAGCGCATTGCGGGCGATGCCGGTGACGCCGTCACCGAACGCCATATAGAGCGCCGGCAAGACCGCGAGCCAGGGGTCGCAGAGCAGCCACCACAGCGCCGACACCGAGGCCGCCCACATGAGCGCGAACTTGACGTCGTTGGTGTTCTCCGGGGTCTGGAACCAGTACATGCGCAGGCCGGAGCGATGCGCCAGATAGGTGATCAAGGTCAGCAGGAGGCCGGCAATCAAGGGATACCAGGGGTCGGTGAAGACCAGGGGTACCATCAATGAGCCCACGCCGCCGGCCATCATGTGAACGATCTTGCGGTTATAGTAAACCGCGCGGATCGGCTCCATCCCGCGCGCGACCATGGCCCGGTAGGGAATCAGAGTGAGGAACAGAACGGCCAGGGTATAGAGGCCGAGGCCGACGGCCCATGCGAATTGTGGAGAGATGCTCATGGGCAGGGCCTGATTGACGGCAGATCAGTGCGTTGTGGATGAGGTGACGGGCTCAGACGCAACCCGTGGGCTTGGGCAGTCCGCCCCACTTACAGATCAGCTTCATGGGTCCCTTCTTGAAAATATCGTAGAGATCCTTGGTGCTCACCCCCTGCTTCTTGGCAAAGATGCGGATCGGTGGGACCACGCCGTCCTCGTCATACATGGCGCGGGCCTTATTGATGAACTCCATAACCTGTCCGGTCATCTCGAAATCATCGCCGCGGGCCAGTTGCACCGCGATCGCTTCGCTCCAGTCGTCCCGGTTCACCAGGAAACCCTCGCCATCCAGCGGCACACTCAATACGTCAGTCGTCATCGCAACATCTCCTGGATACCTAAGTAAAGCACAAGGCTTGCACCTGGACTGAAATGGAGCTTTGCGGCAGGGAATCAACGCCGGATGCGTCCTCCTAGGGTGTCGGCGGCGGGAGCTCGGCGGCTGTTGGCGGTTCACCGGCATCGCTGCCTTGCAGCATCTTGCGGATCGACACCAGCGCCCGGTCGATGAACGGGTGCTTCGGGCGCGGGATGACGCGCGCCCGACCGGCGAGAATCTCCTGCGCCAGATCGCGCAGGCTCTTGATTTCCGCCTGCATCCCGGATCTGTCCACGAACATGCAGGTGGCGGTCAAGGGACTCATCCAAGACAATTTGATGCGCCGGACCGGCGTTCCCGAGTCGCCGGTGAACTCGAACCAGGTGCCAAAGCGCATGCGGCGCAGGCGCTCCACCATCTGGCGCTCGGGTTCCGAGAGGTCCTCGTCGCCGCTGATGCTGGACTCCAGGGTGGGAGGCGACGAGGAAGCGTTCGTCTGACCGGGCATTCCCGGCAAGGGGATTTCCGGCCGCTCCAGGGTTTGGGACGGCCAGTTTTGGGGAGCATCGAGCAGGGCGATCAAGGCGTCGATAGCGGCGGTGTTGAAGCCGCCGACGCGGGCGGCCGTGTTGACGATCGTTTCGCGAAGTTTGGGAATGGTGCCAATGCGTGCCCGGCGGATCTCCGGCGAGGTGCGCGGATCGAACAATGCGACCAATTGTTCGGCGACCGCGACGGCATGCTTCCAGGTGGGTCCGCGCTCCTGCTCTTCGTCGCGCAGCAGAATGAACACCAGATGATCCATCCAGGTTTTGGAGAGGAACCCGGCGACCGGCTGCGGCACCGGGTAACCTCCGAACAGACCCTGGATCTCGCGGGCGGCGCGCTGCTTCGCCAAGGTTAATTTCTCGCGCCCGCGGACCGCCTCCTGGGTGCGCTGCTCCATGGTATCGCTGCGCCGCTGCTGGTCGCGCATCTTCTCGTCGAAGAACTGCAGGAGTTCATCGAACAGACTGACATTATCGGCGAACTCCTGCAGCACCCGATCGACGATCTGCTGCAGGGCGGGGAACATGCCGCGGCTCGGGTTGCCTTCCTCCACCCACTGGCTGCCGGCGTCGACCATCTGATCCAGCAAGCGGCGGGCCGGGTGCCGGCCGTCGACAAGGAGCCGACGGTCGATCAAAGCGACCTTGAGGTAGGGGGTGTGCAGATGGCTCAACAGGGCCTTGGCGACGTTTGGCAGCACCGGGTCGTTGAGCATGTACTCGAACAACATGCCGATCAGGTCGATCAGGTCCGCATCCATGGGCGAGAGCTTGTTGCGGTCGACGGAGCTCAAGACCTTCTCACGTTCGAGGCTGAGCGCCTCCTTGACCCGGTTGATGAAGTTCGCATCGATCTCGATGTTGGGGAAAGCGGCCGTGTCCGCCGCTGCGATCGACCTCTGCTCAACGGCGCTGTTGGCCTGCAGGCTATTGATTGCACTAAGCAGTTCGCGCGTCTGCGCCTGTGCTTCCGCGGGGGACGGAGCGGCCATGGAACCGCCCGATCGGCCGCCGCGTCGTCCGTTGCGTTTGGTCGACATCAGATCGAGGATCGAGTCGAATAACTCCGCCCCCAACGCCTGGGGCTCCACCTGATCGGCACCCGCGGTCTTTTCGGGTTCGGATTCGGGCTTTTCCCGGTCGCCATGCGTCGCCGCGTCTCTGCCCGCTGCATTGCGGACGTGCACTGGTTTGAGGTTCGGGAGTATGCCGGCGGCGATCAGGATCGCGTTATATTCGACGTAGGTCGGGCGCGCTTTTTTCAGCACGAATTTATCGAACAGGGCGTAGAGGATGATCTTGACGCGCACCTCGACATCCAGTCCGTCAAGGGAGCGGCGGAAGGAATGCACCACATGGTGAGGTCCCGCCGGGATCTCGAAATCCTTGAGTTTGCGGCCGCCGATCACCGCGCCGAGGCGTTGGCTCAGCGCGTAGAGTTCCGGGAAATAACTGGCATTGGCACGTAAGATCAGGTTCTCGGCCGCGACCGACTCTTCCATCTCGTCGGGCTCGACGAGCGAAAGCTCCACCCCGAAGCCGTCGCCTGATGGGGACGCTTCGGACGGCTGTGGTTTCGGCTTTCCCAGTACTTCGAACCCGAGATTGATCTCCTGACGGAAGATATGTTCGATGTCGCTGCGGCGGCGCGTCAACTGACCCATGGCCTCGAAGAAGCGGCTTTGGACCGCATTGCTCTCCGCGCGCTCCGCAAAGTCCAGCAGGGCGGCTCCCGCGTTTTGGAACAGATCCGCCAACTGGGTATCGAAAAAGACCAAGACGGTGTCTCGGCATTGGTCCACGACGGCGTCGTACTGCCGCCGGTTCCCTGATCGAGTGATGGTGTTATTGGACATCTTGACTGACGTTTGGATGTTTACACCGTGGCCGTCCTGCGCCGACAGGCTGTCGGCTTGGCGTATAACGAGCGCCAAAGCGCTCAGTCTTCGCCGATGACACGCTCGTCACGGGGCGTTGCGAGGAGCTTTTCTGCCTCGCCCGTTTGGTTGGCAAAGATCAGTCGGTACTCGACGCCGGACTCGCCTGTTTGCCGCAGTGCGCGCACCTGCGCGCGCGCTTCCTGATACCGCTCCAGCGTAACGATGTGTGTCAGCTCAAGCGGGGGTGCGATTTTGTAGACAAAATAGGGCATGGTGACTGAACCGCCAAAACACGGAGTCGAGAGTGTAGCTCAATCCTGGCCCGGAGCCATCATTGTGCCGTGTTGCGGAACCGGATCCGTGCCCGGACTCCGTGTCGAGGCTTGCCCAAGGTCGCAATGGCGCGTCAATGACCAGCAGACATGGTCACGAACCAGCGCACTGGGATGGTCCGCGCGGGCCGCCAGCGCGGCGCGCACCGCGGGTGATCCGGGCGCGTTGCCGAGCGCGACGGCGAGATTGCGCAGCCAGCGTTCGTGGCCGAGGCGGCGGATCGCCGACCCCTGCGTCCGGGCGAGAAAGGTCGCTTCGTCCCAGCTGAACAACTGCACCAGGGTCGCCTCGTCAAGTCCGTTGCGCGGCAGGAGATCGGGCTGCGCGGTCAGTCGTGCGAAGCGGTTCCAGGGACACACGAGTTGACAATCGTCGCATCCGAAGACGCGGTTGCCGATCAGCGGGCGTAACGGCACGGGGATGCTACCCTGATGTTCGATCGTAAGATAGGCGATGCAGCGGCGGGCGTCGAGTTCAAAAGGCGCGACGATGGCACGGGTCGGGCACACATCCAGGCACGCCGTGCAGCGACCACAATGGGTGCGGGCCGGGCGGTCGCGAGGCAGGTCGAGGTCCGTATAGATCTCACCAAGGAAGAACCAGGATCCGGCGCGCCGGTTGATCAGATTGGTGTGTTTGCCGATCCAGCCGAGACCGGCGCGTTCCGCCAACGGCTTTTCCATGACCGGGGCCGAGTCAGTGAAAACCCGGTAGCGGAACGGGCCGATGGCCGTGCTGATGCGCTCGGCCAGCCGCTGCAAGCGTCGGCGCAGCAGCTTGTGGTAGTCACGTCCCAGGGCATAACGGGCGATGAAGGCGCGGGCCGGATCCGTCAGGGCCCGCTCAATGTCCGGGTGGGGCTGCGGCAGGTAGTCCATGCGTACGGCGATCACGCTGCGGGTTCCAGATACGAGTTCCGCCGGGCGGGAGCGTCGGGTGCCATGGCGAGCCATATAGTCCATGGTGCCGTGGCGGCCGGCCGCGAGCCAGTCGTGCAGGCGCCGCTCGGCGAGGCTCAGGTCCGTGTCGGCAATCCCGATCTGCTGGAAACCGAGTTCCAGACCCCAGGCCTTGATCGCCAGGGCCAGTTCGGCCCCAGCGTATTCCCGGTGGGGAATGTCCGCGCAGGTGGCCTCGGTCATGTGCTCACCGACGGCTGGCCGCGTGCTGGATGCATTCGAAATAGTCCTTGTCGTCAAATGGCTTGCGGTCGTGCTGGACGCGCCAGAGTCCAGCGGCCAAACAGTCCATCAGGCGGTGCTCGGCGGTATGTGGATCCCCGGTGACGGCGGTCAGCGTCTGATGCAGGCGGCGGATGCCCACCGGCCGATCGGTGCTCAATTGCTCCAGGATAGCGATGTGCAGGCCCATGTGCAGAAATGGATTCTCATCACCCAGTGCGGGCACGAAGTCCCGTTGGAGAACCCTGTCCGGGTCGGTGAGCGCGTTCTGGTACTGCGGGTGCATGCGGACGATCTGGACGATCTGCGCCTCCACCGGATCGAGCGGCTGACCCGATCGGGCCTTGGCCCATGCATCGACGAAAGCGCGACGATGGGTCTGGCGGTCTGATGAAAACACGATGGGCCTCGTTTACTCAGGTTTATTTGCGTTCTTTTGCGAACCGTTTTCTGCGTGCGGCGCCGGGGTCTTGTCGGGAAACTCGCACAGGTCGGCGATGGGGCAGGTGGGACACTTGGGGGTGCGTGCCACGCAGCAGTAACGACCGTGCAGAATCAGCCAGTGGTGGGCGTCCTGGAGGAATTCGCGGGGGATGTGGCGCAGAAGCTTGTGCTCCACTGCCAGAGGAGTGGCGCCTGGAGCGATCCGGGTGCGGTTACCCACGCGAAAAATGTGGGTGTCGACCGCCATCGTCGGCTCACCGAAGGCGGTGTTGAGCACCACGTTGGCGGTCTTGCGGCCGACGCCGGGCAGTGCTTCCAGTAACTCGCGGGTGCGAGGCACTTCGCCGCCGTGGATCGCCAACAAGTGCTCGCAGGTCTTGATGATGTTGCGTGCCTTGCTGTTGAAGAGGCCGATGGTGCGGATATGGGATTTCAGCCCCTCTTCGCCCAGGTCCAGGATCGCCTGGGGGGTGTTGGCCACCGGAAAGAGCCGGGCGGTGGCCTGGTTGACCCCCTTGTCGGTGGCTTGGGCGGAGAGGATGACGGCGATCAGCAGTTCAAAGGGGCTTTGATACACCAGTTCGGTGGTCGGTGCCGGGTTGGCGGCGCGCAGGCGCTCGAAGATCCGGCGGCGTTTGGTATCGTTCATCGTGTTGGGAAGATAAGGCGTCTGTCACCGCGTGCCAAGTCCCAAGCACGATCCCCGCGTGGCTTCGCGCTTGCAAAATGCCTGGATCTGGATAAAAATACAGCTATCGCAGGCCGTCTCACGATTTGACAGCAGTCGTCTGACATCAAGCCGGTCCCGCCCTGGGAATCTCGGAGCAACTCCATGTATCTCAAACGGACTTCACCATATCATCCCTACTACACCAGTGCCCTGGGAGAAGCCTTTCTGTGCGATACCCTGGAGTTTTTGCCTTTTCTGCGTGATGCGTCCGTAGACCTGATCCTCACCTCGCCGCCCTTTGCGCTCAAACGCAAGAAAGAGTACGGCAATGAGGAAGAAGACAAATACTGTGACTGGTTCATGTCCTTCGCCCCGCATCTGTACCGGATTCTCAAGGATGAGGGTTCCTTTGTTCTCGATCTGGGCGGGGCCTACAAACCGGGGTTCCCCGTACGCTCCATTTACCAGTTCGAGTTGTTGGTGCGACTGGTCAAGGAGACTGGATTTTATCTGGCGCAGGAGTTTTACCACTACAATCCGGCGCGCCTGCCGGCACCGGCCGAGTGGGTCAATGTGCGTCGTGTGCGGGTCAAGGATTCGGTGAATGTTGTCTGGTGGTTGTCCAAGACACCGCATCCCAAGGCCGATAACCGGCAGGTGTTGCGGCCTTACAGCGACAGTATGCAAAGTCTGTTGAAAAACGGCTACAAGGCGAAGCTGCGTCCGAGCGGACACGACATCTCGGAGAAGTTTTCGCGTGACAATGGCGGCGCGATCCCCCCGAACCTACTTGAACTGGCCAATACCGACAGTAACGGCCGCTACCAGCAGCTGTGCCGTGAATATGGCGTCAAGGTCCATCCGGCGCGCTTTCCGCCGCAGTTCGCCGAGTTCTTTATCAAGTTTCTGACCGATGAGGGCGCCTTGGTATACGACATCTTCGCCGGCTCCAATACCACCGGATTCGTTGCCGAGAAATTGGCGCGCCGGTGGCTGGCGACCGAACTCTCCGAAGAATACCTGCGGGGCAGTAAATTTCGCTTTATGGACAAGGATCTGCCGGTGAAAGTCACCAAGCGGGTGACGCGCGCAGTGGAGAAGGAAAACCTTCAGATGTCGCTTTTTCCAAACAAGAAATGAGCGCACTCCTGCGCAAGCAAGACCTCTTGAAACGGGTTCTTTTAGGGGTCGATGCCAGTGGTTGGCAGGCGCTTGTCATTGATCAATCACACCCGTTTGGTTTGCGTCTGTTCAGGCGTGAAGATGCAGATTTTATCAGTCTTCGAATCTATATTTGGAACTGTACGCCGGGCGGGAAGAATCGTCCTGTTGACGAGTTTCGTGTGCAAATCACAGGTACGGTTCCGAAAACTGCCATGGGAGAAACGACCTTATTACTTGGGTGGCATGAGGGTTACGGCGTCTTTGTCGGATTCGACATGAATCGACACATCGGCCAAGCATCGACGTCTCCCTCTATCCAAGTCAAGGAGGCATCGCTGCTCAATGCGCACAACCGGGCATTCTCCGCATATGATCGAGCAAATGGTGAAATCGCGGTCTGTTTCCGTCCGGAATTCCTGGTCGAATATTGTACGAATCTGGCAACGCTTCACGGTTTTACGGCTGATGATGAAGCTTTAGGGATGTTGAATAAGATCGATACGTTGAATGAGCGTGACGTTGAGACCAGGATCGCCAGTTTCGAACGGCGCGAGGTCATCGCCACTATTAGAAAAAGATATCGTGAGTATGATTTCCGCCGTCGTGTTGTAACCGCTTACGCAGCAACCTGTGCTTTTTGCGGTGTACAGCTAAGGTTAGTTGAAGCCGCCCATATCATTCCGGTAGCGGCAGATTCAAGTACGGACGAAACGCGCAACGGTGTCGCTTTGTGCGCGCTGCACCACCGCGCTTACGATCAGAATCTGATCAGCTTCGATGAAGCGTATCGCATTGAAGTCAGTGCTACGGCGATCATGCGGCTAAGCGAAAGCGGTTTGGCGGGTGGCTTGGCAGCATTTCGCGAAGGCATCAAAAGTGCGATCGTTCTGCCGGCGGATAAGCGCGATTATCCAGCCCGACAGTATGTTGCAATAAGTCGCGAGATCCGGCAATGGCAAACATGAGTTGTTCCTATCGGGTCGACCGCGCCATCGGAGGCCAAGCACAGTGACCGACCAACTCACCGATCGCCAGCGCCAGATACTGGATTTGATCCAGCGTCACATCCGCGTGACCGGCGTGCCGCCGACCCGGGCCGAAATCGCCCGCATCCTGGGGTTCCGCTCCATCAATGCCGCGGAGGACCACCTGCGCGCCCTGGCTCGGCATGGTGTCATCGAACTCACGCGCGGGCGCTCCCGGGGCATTCGATTGATTGCGGATGGGGCGGTCGAGGGCGCGAATGCGGATCCGCGCCCCGGCGCGGCGGCGGACCTGCCGGTGATCGGCAGGGTTGCCGCCGGCAGCCCGATTCTGGCCGCGGAGCATGTCGAGGACCGTCATCGGATCAGCCCCGATCTGTTCCGTCCGCGGGCGGACTACTTACTGCGGGTGCGCGGCAGCAGCATGCGCGATGCAGGCATCCTGGACGGCGACTTGCTTGCCGTGCATGCCTCTGCGGAGGCGCAGAACGGCCAGATCGTGGTCGCGCGGCTTGGCGATGAGGTCACCGTCAAACGTCTGCGTCGCCATGCCCGCTGGGCCCATCGCGTGCAACTCCTGGCGGAGAATCCGGCGTTTCCGCCCATCGTGGTGGACCTGCGGGAGCAGGAACTGGTCATCGAAGGCATCGCCGTCGGCGTGCTGCGTCTAGGGTTGGCCGCGCCGCTGTAGGTCGACGACCGACTGCTTGTTTCAGGTTTTCGACACAAAATCTCATCGCTATGTCCATCCAACAGATCCTCGATCGGCACCCCGACCTGTGGCGCGGCCGGGTGGCGCTGGAGCAGGTTCCGGAGGGAGTGCCTACCGGGTGTGCGGCGCTGGATCGGGAACTGGTCTGGGGTGGTTGGCCGCCCGGTAGTCTGAGCGAACTGCTCGGTGCCCGGATAGGCGACGGATTCGGGCTGATCCTGCCGGCCCTGGCGCGGCTCAGTGCCGAGCCGCGCTGGCTGTTTCTGGTTGACCCGCCCTGGCAACCCTTCGCACCGGCCCTGGCCGCCCACGGTCTGATGCTGGAGCATCTGGTGGTCGTCAACGCCGGTACCCGGTGCACCTGGGCCGCCGAACAGGGATTACGCTCCGGCGCCTGTGCGGCGGTGCTGCTGTGGGGTGGCGGGCCTTGGGATCATACGCGGCTGCGTCGGCTCCAGTTGGCTGCCGAGACCGGCGGCGCACTGGCTTTTCTGTTTCGTGATCCGGCGGCTTGCCGCGGTCCCTCGCCTGCGCCGCTGCGCCTTCAGGTCGAACTGATCGCTGACGGCTGGCGGGTGACGGTGCTCAAGCAGCGCGGCGGTCGCGGCGGGGTGGTGTTGACTCTGAGTAACGAGTCAAGAATAAGGTGATTTCCGGAACATCGGATACCACCCACCATCGGCTCGGATGTAGGTGCGACTTCAGTCGCACCGATTCGGACGCAGGTGCGACTGAAGTCGCACCTACA
>NZ_CAIZIZ010000108.1 GCF_903933125.1 uncultured Lamprocystis sp.
AGAATAATTCTCAACAACTCTGTTCCGCGGACAGCCGCGCCCGCAGGCGACGCGTGGGCGGCCTGGCCGGACGCGGCAGTGGGTGAGGCTATCCGGTCGCGGGGATGGGCTGAACCAGCGAACGCATCTGTTCGAGGCGCCCGGCGTTGACGTGTCCCAGCGCCATGGCCATCATGACCGCCAGCGCCAAGCCGACGCGCGTCTGCATCTTGGCCAGACCGCGAATGAAATGCCGCTCGAAGCCGAAGCTGTTGTCGATGCGGTTATTGATTCGCTCCAAGGCGCTACGGCGGTTGTCACCGCGCTCCCAACTGGGACTGCCATAGGGCGTTGGCACGAAGATGCGCCGATCGTGGTCGGCAAGGCTGATGCGCACGATGCGCCCGTCGTCGCCGGGCATGACCCCACCCGCCTGATGGCACCGTTCACGACCCTCGCACTCAAGCCCAAAGGCCGCGGCTGGACAGCGGTATTTGAGGGTGTCGCGATCGGCCTCGAACCCCTGGAAGGCCAAGTCGCGTTGCACGCCGGTGGCCGGGCAGATGCAATGAACGCTGCCTTTCTCCGTATGGACGATGGTATCGACCCGGGTGGGGAATAAGGGACGGGTGATGGGTTTGCTGGGGTCGTAGGGTGACTTTTCGCCCACCGCCCCAGCCCACGCGCGCAACTGACTGATTGTTCGTTCCGGGCTGGGGTAAACGAAAGTTTTCCCCCGCCGGGCGGCTTTTCAGTTCAGGGGCTTGCGGACACCGCTAGAGGCTCAAACGTCCGGTGCGGTCCAAAATGATGTGGTCGCAGACGTGCGTAGGATGGGCAGAGCGAGAGCGATGCCCATCCTACCGAAAGGCCTGGCCCCATCACGTCTGATCGCACCCCGAAACATCTCGCGCCAGGGTTCAGCGTGAGGCTTCCAGCGCGTAGGGCGCGGGGTCGATGATGGGCGCACGCCCCAGCAGCAGGTCGGCGGCCAGCCGGGCGGAGGCCGGGGCGGTGACCACGCCGTTGCGATAGTGGCCGGCGTTGACATAGAGCCCGGTGATGCCGGGGTAGGCGCCGATGTAGGGGATGCCGCTCGGGGCGCCGGGGCGTAACCCGGACCAGTGCGTTTCCATGGACGCTTGTTCGAGTGCAGGAAACAGTTCGATGGCGCTGCGGTAGAGCGCATCTCTGGCCTCGGCGGTGGTCGCCTTGACGAAGCCCGTGTGCTCCAGGGTGCTGCCGACCAGGACCCGCCCGTCCCGGCGCGGGATGACATAGCGGTCACGGTAGAGTGTGGTGTGGCGCACTTGGCCCGGCCGCGCCTGAAAGAGGATCATCTGCCCGCGCACCGGTGCGATGGCCGGCGGCCGACAGAATTGATTCAGCAGTCGCCCGGTCCAGGCCCCGGCGCAGACGATGACGTGATCGGCGTGGATCACGCCGCGCGTCGTGCGCACCCCCTGAATATGGCCATGCGCGACCAGGATATCCAGCACTTCTTCCTGCTCGCGCAGCAGCAAGCACCCATCCAGGGCCCGCCGGGCGGCCTTGACCAGACGCGGATTGCGGACGTTGGCGACCGCCGGGAAGCGCAGGGCCTGCGCCGGGCCAAGGCCCAGTTCAGGTTCGAGCGCGCGCACCGCCGGACCCTCGATGACCTGGATCTCGTCGCCCTGGCGGGCGGCCCAGGCAAGCGCTTGATCGCGTTGCTCGGTGTCCAGGATCAGGAGGCCGTTCGGCGTGAACTCGGGGTCGATGCCGGATGCCTCATGGAGCGCCGCGCACAGATCGGGGTAGACCCGCTGGCTCCAGCGCGCGAGCGCGGTGACCGCATCCGGGTAGCGCCAGGGGTAGAGCGGAGACACGATGCCGCCGCCCGCCCAAGAGGACTCGCGACCGGTCCGGCCCATCTCGATCAGGGTGACCGCGGCCCCGCCCTGAACCAGTTCGCGGGCGGTCAGCAGACCGATGATGCCGCCGCCGATGACCAGGATATCGCTCATCGCTCAGGGTCCAACGCCTGGATCAGTACCAGCAATTCGAAGTTGGGGCGGCATCGCGCGACCCCCTGGTGGATGCGGCGCGCGCGACCGATGTGTCGGGATCCTGACATCGAGCAGCGCGCCTTATCCACCCTACAGCGGAGCCGCTCTTGTAGGGTGGATAAGCGCAGCGCATCCACCATCAGCCCTCGACCGCGCCGGCTGCCGCCAGTTCACGCGGCAGACTGAAGACCACCTGTTCGCGAATGCCTGATTGCTCTTCCACGCTCCCGGCGCCCCACTCACGCAAACGGGCGATCACCTGTTCCACCAGGATCTCGGGGGCGGATGCGCCGGCGGTCAGGCCCACCCGCGGCGCCTGTTGCAGCCAGTCCCGGCGGATGTCGTCCGGACCGTCGATCAGATAGGCCGTGCAGCCCTGCTTGTGCGCCAATTCCCGCAGGCGATTCGAATTGGAGCTGTTGGCTGAACCGACCACCAGCAACAGGTCGCACCGCGCCGCCAGCGTCTTTACCGCGTCCTGACGGTTCTGGGTCGCGTAGCAGATGTCGCTGCGCTTGGGACCCTCGATCTTGGGGAAGCGCTCGCGCAGTGCCGCGATGATCTCGGTCGTGTCGTCGACCGAGAGTGTGGTTTGCGTTACGTAAGCCAGGTGCTCCGGGTTGCGCACCGGCAAGCCGGCGACATCCTCCACCGACTCCACCAGGTGGATGAGCCCGCCGTCCGTCTGGCATTGGCCCATGGTGCCCTCGACTTCCGGATGCCCGCGGTGACCGATCAGGACCAGTTCATCACCGGCCTTGCAGTGCCGCGCCACCTCCAAATGGACCTTGGTCACCAGCGGGCAGGTGGCATCGAAGACCCGGAACCCGCGCGCCTGCGCCTGCGCACGCACCTGCTGGGCGACTCCGTGGGCGCTGAAGATGACCGTGGCTCCGTCCGGAATCTGATCCAGTTCCTCGACGAAGATGGCGCCGCGCTGCTTCAGCCCGTCCACGACGAAGCGGTTGTGGACCACTTCGTGTCGCACATAGATCGGGGCGCCATAGAGGTCGAGCACGCGCTCGACGATGGCGATGGCACGGTCGACACCGGCACAGAAACCGCGGGGATTGGCGAGGAGTATATCCATGGCAACAGAGGATAGGCGAAAGTTGGGTGAAAGAAGAAGTCAGACATTATGGGGCAATCCGGCCGCCGTGGGCGGCCGCATCGACATGCCGGGGTGATTCCAACCGCGGTCAGGTGACGGACAGGATACGCACCCGCAAGGTCAGCGAACGGCCGGCAAAGGGGTGGTTGAAGTCGACCCGCACCCGCCCGGCCGCGCCCTCCCCTTCCCGTTCGAGCACCAGTCCGCTGGTCTCGTGGCCGGCCGGGGTCGTGAAGGCGACCACCTGGCCCGGTGTGGGGTCCAGATCCGGCGGAAAATCACTCAGGGGCAACCAGTGCCGATTGTCCGGGTCATACTCGGCGAACAACTCGGAGCCGCTGGCCAGGATCAGGTGGTCCGGACCCGGCGCGAGACCCAGCAGCGCGGTCTCCATCCCTGGGGCCAGGGTGCCATCGCCCAGACGACAGGTGATCGGCTCCTGATCGAAGGTGGAGAAACCGACGAAGCCGTCGTGAAAACGCACTTCCAGGTGCATCACCAGGGTACAGCCGGGGGCAATCTGCGCAAGTATCGGCATGAGCGGGCGGTCGCATGGCAGGGTCGGCGACGCGGTGTCCGGATGAACCGGACACCGCGCGGCGACCCAATGGCTGCTACATTATGGCTGTTACATCAGTTCCTGGGTGACGAACAGATAGCCCAGTGACACGACCACAACGGTGATCGCCAGGTAGGGCAGGAGAATACAAACACCGGGCAAGTCATTACAGACCTTGCTGTACTTACAGAGATTGCAGTTTTTCATTATGGTGACCGTACGCCGAGTGAACTTCCGAGGCCGGCCCCGTGGCGCGGGGGCAGGTCCTCTTTCGGTGACAGGATCAGGCGCCGTTATCGTCCGGTACCCACGCGCCCCGTCCTTGGGGGTGTCCTCCCGCGATACCACTGTACCGCGACCCGGTGTCAAGCCTAGCCCACGGGCGGGCGCTATGCTTACCGAATCGGCGTGCGAGGGCAAGCCGGGCGGGCAAGTATTTCGCGCTCGGGCCTTTGTTTCCGGTGCCTTCTACCAATACCATAGACGATTGCCCGACGATCAGGGCACTTTCGATCACCCTGCCGGGAGTTCCCGTGACCCCTCTTGACTCCAGCGCGGCCCCTACCCGCCCGCCCCGTATCGGCTTCGTGAGCCTGGGATGTCCCAAGGCGACCGTGGACTCCGAACACATCCTCACCCAACTGCGCGCCGAGGGCTACGGCATCACGCCGAGCTACGACGGGGCCGATCTGGTCATCATCAACACCTGCGGCTTC
>NZ_CAIZIZ010000109.1 GCF_903933125.1 uncultured Lamprocystis sp.
ACGCCGTAGGAGCGGCCCCCGGCCGCGACGAATGTCACCCGCGCTGTAGCCCGATCAATGAGTAAGGGATCAATCATGCAACCCCTGATCGTCGCCCAACAGCTCACCCAAGGGGTCGCCGATTTCCTGCAAACCGCCTTCCCCTCGACCACGCCGGGCTTTGCCGGGATGATCGAGCGCTTCCTGACGCAGCCGGACGCGCTGTTCAAGGGGCCTTATCTGACGGTGCCATTGCCCTTTCGTCCCGGCGGCGCGGCCGGACGACCGCCGTTCGACTGGCTGGCCCCTGATTTCATTCCCCATGCCCATCAGAGCAAGGCCTTTGCCCGGCTGACCGGGGAGACGGCCCAATCCACCCTGGTGGCCACCGGGACCGGTTCGGGCAAGACCGAATGCTTTCTGTTCCCGATCCTGGAGCACTGTCGGCAGGCCCGCGCCCACGGTGAGGGCGGGATCAAGGCGATCATCCTCTATCCGATGAATGCCCTGGCCGCCGATCAGGCCGGCCGTCTCGCCCGGTTGATCCTGACGACCCCGGCACTGCGGGGGCTGCGTGCCGGGCTGTATGTGGGCGAGGCGCCCGCGGAAGAATCCAAGACCGTCGACCGATTATCGGACGGCAACCCGTCGCTGATCACCTGCCGCCAGACGCTGCGCGATCACCCGCCGGACATTCTGCTCACCAATTACAAGATGCTGGATTTTCTGCTGCTGCGCGCCGCGGATGCCGGACTCTGGGCACAGCAGCGACCCGACAGCCTGCGCTATCTGGTGGTGGACGAGCTGCATACCTTCGACGGTGCCCAGGCGACCGATCTGGCCTGCCTGATCCGTCGGCTCAAAGGCCGCCTGGATACGCCGCCGGGGCAACTGGTGTGTGTCGGCACCTCGGCGACCCTGGGTGATGGGCGTGATGATGGGGGTGACGCTGGTCTGGACGGCCTGCTGGCCTTCGCCGGGGATGTCTTCGGCGAGACCCTGGATCCGGCCGCGGTGATTGCCGAGGACCGGATTCCGGTGGGCGATTACCTGGCCGATGCCTTGGTGGAGTTCATGCGGAATCCAGGGCCGGCGGATGTGGCGTTACTCGACCCGGCGACCTTTCCGGATGCCGACGCCTATCTGGCGGCCCAGGCCGAGCTCTGGTTCGGCGAGCCGGTCGCGGTCGCCGAGGTGGCGGACTTCGCCTGGCGGTGCGCCCTGGGTGACAAACTCAAGGGCCATTTTGCGTTCCAGAATCTGCTGCGCGACCTTGATCGGGCGGGGGAGCGGCGCGGCGGCCGTTCGGTCCCGGTGGCGGCCCTGATCCAACTGCTGATGCGCCGCTTGTCGCCGCGGGATGATCCGCGCTTCGCCTTGCTGTGGCTGTCCAGTCTCTTGGCGCTGGTGGCCCATGCCCGCAAGCCGGGGAAACAGGACTTCTTCCTGCAGGTCAAGGTCGAGGTCTGGCTGCCAGCAGTTCCAAATTTGGGTGGCCGCCGCCAACAGCGTGTCGGCAGCGAGGCCGATGGTGGATGCGCTGCGCTTATCCACCCTACGAAACCGGCTCCGTTGTAGGGTGGATAAGGCGCGCCGCTCGGTCTCGGGGACT
>NZ_CAIZIZ010000110.1 GCF_903933125.1 uncultured Lamprocystis sp.
AGTCCCCGAGACCGAGCGGCGCGCCTTATCCACCCTACAACGGAGCCGGTTTCGTAGGGTGGATAAGCGCAGCGCATCCACCATCGGCCTCGCTGCCGACACGCTGTTGGCGGCGGCCACCCAAATTTGGAACTGCTGGCACCGGGTCGTTCGCGGCGCCGCGTGGAAAGACCACCAAGTGCGTGGCCTCCAGACGGATACCGATGTCGTCGCCGATGGCGTGCTGGTGGTGACTGGGGACCAGACACAGACACTGGATCCCGCTCTCCAGGCGCAGCGTGTAGAGATACTCGGCACCGCGGAAGGCGCGGGCGACGACGGTGGCGCGGCGCGGGCTGGACTCGTCGTAGATCAGGTCATCGGGGCGGATCAGGACTTCGGCCGCATCGCCGGCTTGCAGCCCGTGGGTGCGTGACCCCGCCACGCGTCCAAGTTCGGTCCGCACCCGCAGCGCATCGACGACCTCACCGGGGAGGATGACCCCTTGACCGATGAAGTCCGCGACGAAACGATTCGTCGGCTCGTGGTAGAGGTCAAAGCCGGTCCCCCATTGATGGATTTGGCCTTGACCGAGAACGCCGATCTGATCGGCCATGGCGAAGGCTTCGAACTGGTCGTGGGTGACCAGGACCGCGGTGACCCCGTCACGCCGCAGCACCTCACCCACCTCGCGCGCCAGTTGCTCGCGCAGGTCCGCGTCCATGCTCGAGAAAGGCTCGTCCAGCAGCAGGATGTCCGGACGCGGGGCCATGGCGCGGGCCAGGGCCACCCGCTGCTGCATCCCCCCCGAGAGCTGATGTGGGTACTGACGGGCGGCCTGTTGCATGCCGACCAATTCCAACAGTTCATCGACCCGCTCGGCGCGCGCCCGCCGGGGCAGGGCGCGCAGGCCGAAGCCGACGTTGCGCGCCACCGTGAGGTGCGGGAACAGGGCGAAGTCCTGGAACACCATGCCGATGCGGCGCGACTCCGGCGCCAGGGTGCGGTTCGGCCCCGAGACCTCCCGCCCGCGGATCAGGATCGCGCCGCGGGTCACCGGCTCGAAACCGGCGATAGCCCGCAGCACCGTGGTCTTGCCGCAGCCGCTGGGGCCGAGCAGGCAGCCGATGGCGCCGGCCTCCAGTTCGAATGACACCGCGCGCACAATCTCGCGCCCGCCATAGGCGACGGTCACGTCGCGGACTTCAAGTTGAATGGGCATCGCGGGACCGGGTGATGGAACGGCTCAGAAGGATGACCGGAATCAATCCGGCCAGGACGATGGTCAGCGCGGCCGGGGCCGAATCGGCCAGCCGCTCGTCGCTGGCAAGCTCAAAGGCGCGCACCGCCAGCGTGTTGAAATTGAACGGCCGCAGGATCAGGGTCGCCGGCAGTTCCTTGAGCACATCAACGAACACCAGCAGCAGGGCGGTGATCAGGCTGCCCTTGAGCATCGGCAGATGGACGCGCCGCAGCACCTGGCCGGGGCGCAGGGCCATGGAGCGGGCGGCCTCGTCCATGGAGGGCCGGATCTTGCCGAGCCCGGCCTCGACTGTCTGCAGCGCCACCGCCAGGAACCGCACCAGATAGGCGAACAGCAGCGCGGCCAGGGTGCCGCTCAGCAGCAGCCCGGTAGAGACCTGGAAGGTGGCACGCAGCCAGGCATCCAGGGTGTTGTCGAGCCAGGCGAAGGGGATGATCACGCCGATGGCGATCACGGTGCCGGGAACGGCGTATCCCAGCCCCGCGAGCCGCACGGCCGTGCGCACCGGCGGCGACGGATGCAGCCGTTTGCCATAGGCGAGCAGCACGGCGAAGACCAGTGCGGCCAATGCGGCCACCGCCGCCAATCCCAGGCTGTGGAGGACCAGACTCAGGAACCGCGTGTCATAGACGGTGTGGGCGATGGTCGCCGCCCAGGCCGCGAGTTGTCCCGCGGGGATCAGAAAGCCGAACAGCAGGGGCAGGGCCGAGAAGGCGATGGCAGCCGCCGCCCGCCACCCGCGCAGTCGGTGGCGGCGGATCGACTGGTGACGCTGACTTGTTTGGTGATAGCGTGAATGACGGCGGGAGCTTTGCTCCAGGGCGATCAGCACCAGCACGAAGCTCAGCAGCAGGGCCGAGAGTTGGGCCGCCCCGGCCGGGTCGCCCAGTCCGTACCAGGTGCGAAAGATTCCGGTGGTGAAGGTCTGAACACCAAAATACTGCACGGTGCCGTAATCCGCCAGGGTCTCCATCAGAGCCAGTGACAGGCCGGCCGCAATCGCCGGCCGGGCCAGCGGCAGGGCGACGCGCCAGAAGGTCTGCCAGGGACCATTGCCCAGGGTGCGGCTGACATCGAGCACGCACAGCGACTGACTCAGAAAGGCCGCCCGCGTGAGCAGATACACATAGGGATAGAGGACCAGCGACAGCATCAGCGCCGCCCCGCCCAAGGAGCGCACCTCGGGGAACCAATAATCCCCATAGCCCCAGCCGGTGAGGCCCCGCAGGCTGGTCTGCACCGGTCCGGCGAAGTCCAGCATCCCCGTATAGGTGTAGGCGATGATGTAGGCCGGCATCGCCATCGGCAGCAGCAAGGCCCACTCGAAGAGCCCGCGGCCGGGGAACTGGCACATGCTGGTGAGCCAGGCGGTCCCGACCCCGCCGATCAGGGTGCCGACCGTGACCCCCAGCATCAACAGCAGCGAGTTCGTCACATAGTCCGGCAGGACCGTGGCCGCCAGATGGCGCCAGGTGTCGCCCGCGGGGACGAACACAAAGCCGGCGATCACCAGCACCGGCAGCGCCAGCACCAGGGCGACGCTGACGATGCCGACGGACCAGAGCCGCGAGGCGGAGTTGGTATTCAAACGGTGTCTTCGGCTATTTCCAGCCCGCACGGTCCATCAACTTGACCGCCGGGGCATTGAGTTCG
This sequence comes from uncultured Lamprocystis sp., assembly GCF_903933125.1. Classification (GTDB taxonomy): domain Bacteria; phylum Pseudomonadota; class Gammaproteobacteria; order Chromatiales; family Chromatiaceae; genus Thiodictyon. Next base: position 2,897 of record NZ_CAIZIZ010000110.1, read on the forward strand.
CCCAGCCGCGCCAGGTTCAGTGAATCGGCTTTGAACGGACCCCAGGCGCTCAGAGTGGCGCTGACGGCCACGCCATCACGCACCGGGTACTCGCCGTTTTCCTGCGCATACCACTGCTGGGACTCGGGGCTCGCCAGGAACTCCACCAGTTGAACCGCCGCGTCCTTATGCTTGGCCGCGGCGGTCAGCGCCGCCCCGCTGACGTTCACATGGGTACCGCGCCCGTCCTGATTGGGCCAGAAGACCGCCATGGATTCGGCGGCAGTCCGGTCGGCCGGGTCCTTGCCGGTCAGCATCCCGGCCAGATAATAGGTATTGGCGACGGCGATGTCGCACTCACCGGCGGCCGCGGCCTTGATCTGATCCCGATCCCCGCCCTTGGGCGGACGTGCCAGATTGGCGACCAGCGCCGCGGCCCAGGTTTCGGTCGCCGCCTCCCCGTTCGCGGCGATCAGCGAGGCGACCAGCGATTGGTTATAGATGTTGTCGGAGGAGCGGATACAGATGCGTCCCTTGAAATCGGCGCCGGCCAACGCTTCATAGGTGGAGAGGGTCGCCGGGTCGACCTTGCCCTTGACGTACATGATAGGACGGGCGCGCATCGTGAGTCCCACCCAATGGCTCTCCGGGTCGCGGAAGACGGCCGGGACCGCCGTGCTCAGGGTGTCCGAGACCAGGGGCTGGGTCACCCCGGCCGCCTTGGCGCGGTACAGGTTGCCCGCATCCGTGGTCACCAGCAGGTCGGCGGGTGAGTTGGCTCCTTCGCTCTTGAGCCGCTGGAGCAGCGCATCCTCCTTGCCGGTGACCAGATTGACCGCAATCCCGGTCTGGGCGGTGAAGCGATCCAGCAGCGGTTTGATCAGCTCCTCTTTGCGCGACGAGTAGACGTTGACTTCATCGGCGGCGACGGCGGGCAGGCCCAGCATCAAAGCCGCGGCAACGGCAAAGGTACGGAAGATAGCATTCACAGGGTTGCACTCCTTGAACGGGAATAGGTTTCAGGCCAAGGGGCGTCACGCGACGGTGAGCGCACACCGGTATCGGATATTAATGAGAACTGTTATTATTATCAAGTCTGACGTTGCGGAGACCAACCGTTGGCACTGGATGCCGGTATCCTGCCGGAGTGACGGCGGCGGTGATGTCCCCGAAATTTCAGGTGGAATAGGGGCTGGATCGGCGGGTGATGCCTTGCTCGATCGCGTCTGCGTCTGAACAGTTGACGCCCTTGGCGGACGCGTTGATAAAACTGCCACTGAGGTTGAGCGGCCCGGCGCGGACCGCGTTGCGCTTGTCCACCCGATGTTGCATGCCCGGAGCCGTGACCAAGGCCCGCACCGTCTATCGCCCCTTGACCAACGCACTCGCCCAAGTCTTCACCTGATCGTAAACGACGCCGCGCTGACTGAGTAGGACGAAGGGCTCACCGGGTGCATCAAGATCCATGTACTCGAACTTGGCGACGAGTCCGTCGGACGAGCTGATCTTGCGGTCCAGGCCAGGCCCGCGTACTAAAGCTGACCATTTCTTGGTGAGCCGATTGATCGAGACAATAACAGCCGGTTGGTAACCGCTCTTCGAGACGAAGCGGAATGCCGATCGGGTCGTAGTCCAGGTTCCGGTTTCGGAGTTGCAGGGGATCTCGAGAAAATTCAGCGTCAGCCGTCCGGCGCTGATCGCAGCAGGCAGGTCGGAGTAGCTCGCGCCGCTGACGAGCACGCTGGTAACGGCGGCGGGTAGCCAGTTATTCACGGTCAGCGAGATGCTGCCCAAGCCCTTGGCCGGAATCGGGCTGTTCCGTGGGGCGAAAGTCGTATCCATGATCACCCAACCATAGATAAACGGGATCGAGTCAGGATTCCCCTCGAACTGTGCACTGTAGTCGATATTCATCGCCAGACGGAAAGTCACATCCGGCCGCCGGTTATCCACTGTCCCGTGGGTGTTCAGTACGATCCAGTAGTGCTTGGCAGGATCTGCGTCTTCGTCGTTGTATCCTACGAGTACTGTCCAGTGCCCGCAGCCCCCTTTGTCCCAGGTATGGCCCTTCGCATAGTCCATACTGATGATCGTTTCGGCAGGCTCCTTCTCCCAGAACGCGTCGAATCGATCCCAGTCGGCGGTTGTCGGCAGGAAGAAAAGCAGGCCAACCGGATGGCCGGCATCAAGGACGCTTTTCAGGTTTTTGATCGCGTTCTCCTGGGGGACGCCCCACGTGTCTACCAGCGAGTTCTTGATGCTCGCAATGGGAAATGACCTATTGCCGGATGCGCTCCACGGGGTTCCTGAGGCAATCGCCGATGGGCGGACCTCACCGACAGCGAACTCCGTGTCCCAGGCCGCGCCGGTATTGGTATAAGGAATGGCATACCCGATCATATCGTAGAAGGCTTTGGTCTTGCCGACGTGCCCACCCGAGTTGAGATTCGAGCCGACCATCCAGGCGTTCGATGCCAGAAATTGAACGGACAACCCATCCTGCAGCATGGGATGACCGCCGAACTGCTTGTCGAAATACATCGACATCATCGCCGTGCTGGCCCAGGCCCAGCAGGTGCCGGTTGGCGTCTGGTCGCGCAACTCCGGCGTGTAGTGCAGATGATGGAGCACCGAGACCGATCCTTTGATTGGCGTGTAGGCGGGCGGAGCCTCGTAGGGTTCCAGGCCATCGAACCAATCGGCGAGTTCCTGCTCCTGCGCGTCGGTCATGTGTATCATGCCGTAACGCGACGCTGCGGCTGGTTGAGCACATAAGACAGACACCAGACCGGCCACAAGGGCGAGGAGCGGGAGGCGAAGTGTCATGACGGCTTACCTTTTGATGGGGATTGCGGGGCGACAGCCGATTAAGCTGCGGGAGGACACGATTTGTAGCCTAGCTCAACCCCGGCCATCTGTCCAGGCCGGGCACCGTCGCGCTGTCGATTCTGCGATCAGCTTCACACTCGATCGGCTGTGCGGACCGGCGGCAGTCCAGAACGCGAGTGATCGGGGATGACCCAAAGCCGCAGAGTGGACCGCCGACCTTGCAATCAGGCCGGGCAGCACGAACACCGCCGTCCGGGCGTCCGGCACCCCACAAATTTTGCTCCGCGCGTCAAAATTTCCGGTTTCACCAAGCGCAAAGGTGTTGAAACGCGCCCGGAGAGGCGTATATTAAAAACCTAGTAAACAGCTCAGAAATGGGCGCTCAGTCGTTACGGAGCCAGGTGCGATGTCCGCAAGCACAGCCGTCGAAGCCATCGTTGAGTCAGAGTACGAGCACGGATTCATCACGGAGATCGAGTCCGATACCTTTCTGCCCGGTCTGGACGAGGGGGTGGTGCGCGCCATCTCCGCCCGCAAGGGTGAGCCGGAGTTCTTGCTGGAGTACCGGCTCAGGGCGTTTCGCCACTGGCAGACCCTGGCGACCCCCAGGTGGGCGCACGTCCATTACCCGGAAATCGACTATCAGGCGATTTCCTACTTTTCGGCTCCCAAGTCGCAAGACGGCCCCAAGAGTCTGGACGAGATCGATCCGGCGCTGCGCGAGACCTACAACAAGCTCGGCATCCCGATCGAGGAACAGATGGCGCTGTCCGGTATCGCCGTAGACGCCGTGTTCGACAGCGTGTCGGTGGCGACCACCTTCCGCACCAAGCTGGCCGAGGCGGGCGTCATCTTCTGCGCCATCTCCGAGGCGGTGCACGACTATCCGGACCTGATCAAGCAGCATCTCGGGTCCGTCGTCCCGCATACCGACAACTTCTACGCTGCCCTGAATGCCGCGGTGTTCAGCGACGGAACCTTCGTGTATGTCCCCAAGGGGGTGCGTTGTCCGATGGAACTGAGCACCTACTTCCGCATCAACGCCCGCAACACCGGTCAGTTCGAGCGGACGCTCATCGTCGCCGAAGCCGGTAGTCACGTGAGCTATCTGGAAGGCTGCACCGCCCCCATGCGCGACGAGAATCAGCTCCATGCCGCGGTGGTGGAGCTGATCGCCATGGACGACGCCGAGATCAAATATTCGACAGTCCAGAATTGGTATCCGGGTGACGCCCAGGGCCGCGGCGGCATCTACAACTTCGTCACCAAGCGCGGCGACTGCCGGGGTGCCCGATCCAAGATCTCCTGGACGCAGGTGGAGACCGGTTCGGCCATCACCTGGAAGTATCCCAGTTGTCTCTTGCGCGGAGACGACTCGGTCGGTGAGTTCTATTCGGTCGCCGTCACCAAGGGCCGCCAGCAGGCCGATACCGGCACCAAGATGATTCACTTGGGCCGCAACACCCGCTCGACTATCGTTTCCAAGGGCATCTCGGCGGGGGAGGGGCAGCAGACCTATCGCGGGCTGGTGCGCATCGCCGCCAAGGCGCAGGGGGCGCGCAACCATACCCAATGCGACTCGCTGCTGATCGGCGATCGGTGCGCGGCCAATACCTTCCCCTATATCGAAGTCAAGAACCCGTCGGCACAGATGGAACACGAGGCTACCACCTCGAAGATCAGCGACGACCAGTTGTTCTATTGCCGTTCGCGCGGACTCACCACGGAGGATTCAGTTTCCATGATCGTCAACGGGTTCTGCAAACAGGTGTTCAACCAGTTGCCGATGGAGTTCGCGGTGGAAGCGCAGAAGCTGCTGTCGATCAGTCTGGAGGGCGCGGTGGGCTGATGCGCATTCAGGCATTGTACGAAAACCAGGTTATTGCGGCATCGCGCTGGCCGCGTTCAGTTTCGGAGAGTTGAGATGCTGTCTGTCAAGGGTTTGAAGGCGAATGTCGGTGACAAGGAGATCCTCAAGGGTCTCGATCTGGAGATTGGCCGCGGCGAAGTCCATGCCATCATGGGTCCCAACGGCTCGGGTAAGAGTACCCTGGCTCATGTGCTGTCCGGTCGGGAAGGCTATACGGTCACCGGCGGCAGTGTCACCTTCGAGGGACAGGATCTATTGGACCTGGAGCCCGAAGCGCGTGCGCACCTCGGGCTTTTCCTCGCCTTCCAATACCCGGTGGAACTGCCGGGAGTCAACAATACCTATTTTCTGAAGGCCGCGCTCAATGCCATTCGCAAGGCGCGCGGTGAGCCGGAACTGGACGCGGTATCGTTCCTGCGCTTGATGAAGGAAAAGCTGAAGGTATTGCACCTGGATGACTCATTGCTCAAACGGCCGGTCAACTTCGGCTTTTCGGGCGGCGAGAAGAAGCGCAACGAAATCTTCCAGATGGCCATTCTGGAACCCAAACTCGCCATTCTCGATGAGACCGACTCGGGTCTGGATATCGACGCCCTGCGTATCGTTGCCGACGGCGTCAATGCACTGCGCAGCCCGGAGCGCTCGGTGATTCTGGTCACCCATTATCAGCGGCTCCTCGATTACATCCAGCCCGACTATGTGCATGTGCTGGCGAAGGGCCAGATCATCCGCTCGGGCGGCAAGGAGTTGGCTTTGGAGCTTGAAGACAAGGGCTACGGCTGGCTTGGCGCCGAGGAGGCGGCATGAAAGCGACACCCGGCAACGGCTTCGCGCCTTGGCTCCCGGACGACGGACCTGCGGCCGCCACTGGGCTCGCGTGGTTCGACAGCCGCCGCGCCAAGGCCCGTGCCCAGGTCCGTGACCAGGGCATTCCGACCACCAAGCACGAGGCGTGGCGCTATACCAGCCTGACCCGGCTCCTGGAGCAGGGCTTCACCCCGACCGCCGAGGCGACGACCCCGCTGCAACCGCGGGATCTTGAACCTCTGTTGGTTCCGGGTCTTGATGCCTATCGGGTGGTGCTGGTGAACGGCCGCTTCATACCTGGACTCTCCGATCTGCAGCACCTGCCCGCCGGAGTACGGGTGGGCGGGCTGGCCCAGATTCTGAAATCCGACCCGGATGCCCTCAAGGACCGGCTCAATGGTGTCGTCGGCGAGTCCCAGCCCTTGTTCGCCGCGCTCAATACGGCCGGTCTGGATGACGGCGTAGTGGTTCTGCTGGAGCGCGGCGCCCAATTGGAACGACCGATTGAGCTGATTCATCTGTCGGTTGGCATGGATGAGCCCCGCGTCGCCCAGCCGCGTCATATCGTCGTGCTGGAGGCCGGCGCCCAGGCCAGCCTGATCGAGCGTTATGTCAGTCTCGGCGAAGCGCTGTATTGCACCAATTCGGTTCTGGAGTTGTCCCTGGGACGGGATGCGGTGCTCAAGCACCAGCGCATTCAGACCGAAAGCGCCAACGCCTTCCATATCGCCGGGCTTTATCTCAGTCTGGGAGCCGGCAGCCGCTATCAGTGTGTCACTGTCGGTCTGGGTGCCGCCTGGGCGAGAACCGATCTGAATGTGCGTTTCGCCGGCGAACATGCCGAGTGCGATCTCCAGGGGCTCTATCTGGCCGGTGACCGCCAATTGATGGATTTTCACCTGGATGTGGATCATCGCCTGCCGCAATGCAGCAGCCGGGAAAATTTCAAGGGGATTCTTTACGGCAAGGGCCGGGCGGTCTTCGACGGTCGGGTCTATGTTGCCAAAGACGCCCAGCGGACCGACGCGGCCATGTCCAACCGCAATCTGTTGCTGTCGGAAGGGGCGGAAGTCGATACCAAACCCCAATTGGAGATCAATGCCGACGATGTGAAGTGCAGTCACGGGACGACGGTCGGGCAGATCGAGCCGGAACAGTTGTTCTATCTGCGTTCGCGCGGCCTCAGCGCGCCGCTGGCCCGGCGTATGCTGTGTCTGGGCTTCGCCGGTGAAATCCTGGATTGCCTGACCCCGGACGCCCTGCGCGATCAGGTCGCGGAACAGGTGGGCAGCCGGTTGGAGCTGGCGCCGATCGATTAGCGCTTCCGATGCCTGGTTCGAGGTCGTCATGCAAGTCGTAGAGAGGTCTCCAATGAATCGTTTGGCTCGCTTTGCGGGATTCGGCCGGCATGCCGCTGTGCCGGATGACACCCGCCACCATGAGGATGTGGCCGTTGAGCGGATGGACGCGGAAGAGTTACGCGAGCCGATCATCGCCGCGCTGCGCGAGGTGCATGATCCCGAGATCCCGGTCAACATCTATGACCTGGGACTCATCTATAAGATCGCGATCAGTGATCGCGGTGACGTGAACATCGACATGACGCTCACCGCTCCGGCCTGCCCGGTCGCCGGAATGATGCCGCTGATGGTCAAGGATGCGGTGGCCTCCGTGGAGGGCGTCGGCGCGGTCGAGGTTGAACTGGTCTGGGATCCGCCCTGGAACCAGTCCAACATGAGCGACGAGGCCAAGCTACAGCTGGGGATGCTGTGACGCGTGCGCTTGGTGCGACATCACGCCGGGCCTGGACTCCGTCTTCCAAGTCAGGGCTGTTGATTCACGCGGTTGTGTTCCGGTTCGGCGGGAGGGAATGACAACCGGCATTCAGTGGGGTCGAGGCGGGCACCCAGCGCCGGGTTCGCGGCGCACAGCGACTTCAGGATCGCTTGGATGCGGATCGCCTTGTTGACGTTGTCGATCGGCTTGCAGGTCTGCTGATCCAGGTCGCGACCCTGATGATGAAGTGCCGCGACGGCGCCCTCCCGATCGAACAAGGGAGCACCGGAACTGCCGGGATTCGACCCGCAGTCATGGTAGAGACGGACATCGCCGCTCTCCGCGATCCATCCCGGCGCGGGCGTCCGCAGCACCGTGCAGCGATCACTCAGTTGCTTTGGCAAACAGGCCATATGGTGAATCAGGCGCAGGTTGTCGCGATTTGTTGTCGACGACCCCGATGCGACGAGCCGCGCCGGGCGCACCGGCCCGGCGCCCGCGAGCGGGGCGATCCGCAGGAGCGCGAAGTCGAGTTCCCGGCTCGTCGCCAGCACCGCGTTACACTGATACTCCTGGCCGTTCCCATCACCATCCCATGAGAAATTGTGGGGAGGGGTCAAAATTGTGGGGAGGGGTCAGGTCTTGCAATCACGCATTTCCTCAGCTTCTCCCGGATGCTGGATTGCAAGACCTGACCCCGCTGCCCCTTCTGACCCCGCTGCCCCTTGCGCGGCTACTTCGCCTGGTCACTGCTCGACAACTTCGAGTGGTCACTCGGCTATGCCAAACGCTTCGGGCTCGTCCACATCGATTTCGCCACTCAGCAGCGGACCATCAAGGCCAGCGCAGCGTTCTACCGCGCATTCATCCAGGCGCAACGCGATGCGTAAGGGCGCGCCTATTCGCGGATGTGCTGAACGCTTCCAGTTGTACCAAAAGCCGAAGGATTTGGTCGTACAGCAGTCAAGGGGATGCTCAAAAACCAATTGAGCCTGCCCTCTTTTGCCCAGCACTTTAAAAGGGCTGCCCGCACGCTGGAAACCAGCGCTCGCGCCTTTTGCTTACATCAAACGGTCACACCAATACCCTGGCCGCCGTCTCAGGTCGGAGACTGCAACGACCTGTACTATCTGGCCTTTGACCCGATAGATAACCCCAAATGGAAACCGCCTCACGAGCAGGCGGCGCGTGTTCATCGAACAGGGGCTACCGGCCTCGGGAAAGGCCATCGCCAAGGATACGGATCGGTAAACTTCGTCGGCCAGTTCGATGCCAAGGCCCTGTCGGCACGACTCGTAATAGGCGACCGCTTGGTCGAGTTCGGTCTCGGCCGCGTCGTGGAGTAAAGAACTTGGCTCATGAGGCCAAGTGTGTGAGGCTTTATTAATTTGGAATAATAGACGATAATGAAATACCGCACAGCACATAATTATCTTTTTGGACTGATATGCTCATTTTTTCCGTCATCGAGTTAATGGACGAACAGAAATGCTATGATTTCTTGGTTAATATACTTCAT
>NZ_CAIZIZ010000111.1 GCF_903933125.1 uncultured Lamprocystis sp.
GAAAACATCGCAATGCCGTAGGTTGGGGTGAGGAACGAACCCCAACATTTCAGCGCCTTACGTTTGGCTGCTCGTTGGGCTTCGTTCCTCAGCCCAACCTACAAGGAATACTTGCCCAATCTCTGGAGCGTGGGAACGAGAAGACGAGAGAGAACTGCGCTTTCTCAGGATAATCAAAGCCAAGGCGTCGGTCGGGCGACGCCGATCTACACTCGGGTTGCCGCGTTCAGAATCTCGGCGATCACTTGATCGCGCGAGCTCTGGGGGCCGAACTCGGACGGCACGGCGGCGAGCAGCGCACGCAGCGGCGCTTGGCCGTCGGCGTCGGGTGCGCCCTGTTCAAGGCAGGCGACCGCCAGGTCGGCGGCCACGTTGGCCGGCGTGCCGTCCAGGTCGATCCGGTTCAGGATCGGCTGCTGCCACAGCGCCAGGGTGACGAATTGGCGGCGGCGCGCCTGGCTCCAGCCGGGCAGGGCGAGCAGCAGATCGCGCAGGCGGGCCGGCAGATTACCGGCGGGCGGGGCGGCCGGGCCAAGCGGCGCGATCGGGATCCCGGCGGCGGCGCAGCAATCGATCAGGTCGTGCGCGGGAATGGCCCAGCCGCCAAGGTCGGTGCGCACATCCCGACTCCAGCGGATGACGCCGATGACCGTGCCGCGGCTTGGCGCGAACAGCGGGCCGCCGCTGAATCCGGGCTCGATCTGGCTGTCCTTGAATTTCAGCATGGTCCGCGTGCCGCCGCCGGCGGGTTGCCGGCTGGTCTCGCCTTCGTAATGGCCGGTGATCTGGTCGAACTCGGGCTGGTTGTCCCGCACCGGATAGCCGATGCCGATGAGGTCCGCGCCGGGTTCCGGCGGGGCGCCGAGGCGCAGCGCCCGGGCAGGTGCCGTCGCGTCGGGGTCGTGCAGCAGGGCCAGGTCCAGGTCGCCGTCAAGGTGGCGGAGCACCGCCGCGCGCGCGGCGTCTTGCCAGGGCACGCATTCGATTGGGCTGTTCAGGGCGGTGTCGCGCCCGACCACATGGGCGCAGGTGACGAGCCAGCCCGGCGCGGGCGGGAAGCCGCAGCCGGGGCGCGCGCCCATCACCCGCACGCAGGCCGCGCGCAGGGCGGCAAGCCCCTGGTCGGCGGCGGTGTCGGGCCGGGGCATGGCGGGCGCTCAGGGAGCGGCGCTCACGACCCGCCCCATTCAAGCGTGACCTTGAGATTGGCCGTGCCGGTGCCGCGGGCGATGAGGGTGACCAGGGCGCCGGACTCCAGGCCCAGTTCCAGGCCGAGTTCGATGCTGGCCTTGGTGGGCTTGGCCTTGGCGATGGCCGCGCCGAGGCCGGCGGCGATTTTGCCGAGGGTTGCGGTCACTTGATCGAAGGGGAGGGCATCCAGCACGCCGACCTCCTCACGGCCGCCGCGGGGGATGACCTCGAAACAGGCGCGGACCCCGTCGCCCAGATCCACGGGCTGCCAGTGTGTTGTGACGTCGGACGGCATTGCAAACTCCAGGTTGTTGTTGCGCTCGTTTCGGAATCGATGAAAAAACGTTTGCCAAGACCCCGCCACGTCGTTAACATTATTGGCTCTTGACGACAGGCGCGTAGCTCAGCTGGTTAGAGCACCACCTTGACATGGTGGGGGTCGTTGGTTCGAGTCCAATCGCGCCTACCAATATTCCAGCCGCACGCGGCCAGTCTCAAGCTCCAGCCCGGTGTCGCCGTCGCGGTGATTGCCAGGGCTCCGGTAGCTCAAGACTGGCCGCTGGCGGCTGTTTCGTTTGGTTCCCGCCTGAAGTTCGCGTCAGGTGATCCGTCATGTGATCCTTGGTATCGATCACCACTGAATCAAAGGATTCGCCCATGCCCCAGATTACACTTCCCGACGGTTCGCTCCGTCAGTTCGACGCTCCGGTGTCCGTGCATCAGGTGGCGGCATCCATTGGCCCAGGTCTTGCCAAAGCGGCGCTGGCCGGGCGGGTGGACGGCCGGCTGGTCGATACCTCATTCGTGATCGACACCGATGCCGCGCTCGCCATCGTCACCGCCAAGGACGAAACCGACGCGCTGGAGCTGCTGCGCCACGATGCCGCCCATGTGATGGCGCAGGCGGTGCAGGAACTCTATCCCGGCACCCAGGTGACTATCGGGCCCGCGATCGACAACGGCTTCTACTACGACTTCGCCCGTGCAGAGCCCTTCACGCCGGACGATCTGGCGCTGATCGAAGCGCGCATGCACGAGATCGTCAAGCGCGATCTGCCGATCGTGCGCGAGGTGATGGATCGGGAGCAGGCCAAAGGGGTCTTCGCCGCACTGGGCGAGACCTACAAGGTCGAGATCATCGAGGACATCATCCCGATGGGGGAAGAGGTCTCGATCTACCGCCAGGGCGACTGGTTCGATGTCTGCCGCGGGCCGCATCTGCCGAGCACCGGCCGGCTGGGCGAGGGCTTCAAGCTGACCAAGGTGGCCGGCGCCTACTGGCGCGGTGACTCGAAGAACGCCCAGTTGCAGCGCATCTACGGCACCGCCTGGCGCGACAAGAAAGAACTCAAGGCGTATCTGACCCGATTGGAAGAGGCCGAGAAGCGCGATCACCGCAAACTCGGCAAGCAGCTTGATCTCTTCCACTTCCAGGACGAGGCGCCCGGCATGGCCTTTTGGCACGCCAAGGGCCGCATCATCTATCGTTTGGCCGAACAATACATGCGCGAGAAGCTCATGGAATACGGCTACGACGAGGTGGAGACGCCGCAGATCCTGGACCGCTCGCTGTGGGAGCGCTCGGGTCACTGGGACAAGTTCGCCGGGGGTATGTACACCACCCATATCGACGAGCACGACTTCGCGATCAAGCCGATGAACTGCCCAGGGCACATCCAGCTCTACAACCAGGGGTTGAAGAGCTACCGCGATCTGCCCCTGCGCATCGCCGAGTTCGGGGTCGTGCACCGCAACGAGCCCTCCGGCACCCTGCACGGGCTGATGCGGGCGCGGCGCTTCACGCAGGACGATGCCCACGTCTTCTGTACCGATGGCCAGCTCCAGACCGAGGTCGCGACCCTGATCGACATGGTCTTCGAGACCTATCGTGACTTCGGTTTCGACCAGATCGCGCTGGCCCTGTCGCTGCGCCCCGAGAAGCGGGTGGGCAGTGACGATCTGTGGGACAAGGGCGAGGCGGCCCTGGACCTGGCGCTCAAGGCCAAGGGCCTGGAGTTCAAGGTCCAGCCGGGCGAGGGCGCTTTCTATGGCCCCAAGATCGAGTTCACCCTGCATGACAGCATCGGCCGGGCCTGGCAGTGCGGGACTATCCAGGTGGACTTCTCCATGCCCGGACGCCTGGGCGCGCACTACATCGCCGAGGACAACAGCAAGCAGACGCCGGTGATGATTCACCGGGCGATTCTGGGCTCGGTGGAGCGTTTCATCGGGATCCTGATCGAGCATTACGCCGGTTTGCTGCCGGTCTGGCTCGCGCCGGTGCAGGCGGTGGTCCTGAATATCACCGATCGGCAGGCCCCCTATGCGACTGAAGTGGCTAAAGCCTTGCGCAAAAAGGGCTTCCGTGTGGATTCGGACTTGAGAAACGAGAAGATCGGCTTTAAGATTCGCGAGTACACCCTGCAACGGGTTCCCTATCTGCTGGTGGTCGGTGATCGCGAGGTCGAAACCGGGCAGTTGACTGTACGTGACCGTAAGGGTCAGGATCTCGGGTCATTCGATCTCACCAGTTTTGCTGCCCGCTTGACTGAGGACGTCGCGACGCGGGCGCACTGAGCCCGTAGGGTCCGCTGCGCGGACCACCACCCGCGCAGACCATGCCGTAGGGTCCGCTGCGCGGACCAGCACACAGACGGGGGCGATAGTTCATTCGCTGCCCGGCGTCCGACCCGGTGCACCTGATGCGCCAGGGTTCGACAGCCGAAGAACAAGCCGGGGTCGCTCCCGGCACTCGGACATGGACGGCCTTTTTTCAATCCTTGTGGAGGAACCGGCAATCGCTGCACCAAAGAGAAACCGCGTCAATCGCGAGATCAACATCCCGGAAGTACGGTTGATCGGCGCGGACGGCAACCAGGTCGGAGTCGTCAGGGTCCGTGAGGCCCTGGAAATGGCGGAAGAGGCGGGCATGGATCTCGTGGAGATCGTCCCGACCGCTGAGCCCCCGGTATGCCGCCTCATGGACTACGGCAAGTTTCGCTTCGATCAGAAAAAGAAGCAGAACGAAGCCAAGAAGAAGCAGAAGCAGGTCCAGATCAAGGAGATCAAGTTTCGCCCAGGGACGGACGAGGGAGACTATCAGGTCAAACTACGCAACCTGATGCGTTTCCTACAAGAAGGGGACAAGGCGAAGGTCACCATGCGGTTTCGTGGTCGCGAACATGCGCACCGCGAACTTGGGCTGGAGTTGCTCAAGCGCATCGAGACTGACCTCACCGAGTTGAGCATCGTGGAATCCCAACCCCAGATGGAAGGACGCCAGATGGTGATGGTGCTCGGCCCCAAGAAGAAATAACAGTTCGCAAATAGCGGAGTTGAGCAATATGCCCAAGATCAAGACCAATCGCGGGGCGGCCAAGCGTCTGAAGCGCACCGCCACCGGCGTCAAGTGCTACTCGTCCTTCCGGCGTCACATCCTGACCAAGAAGTCGACTAAGCGGAAGCGTCACCTGCGCGCGGCCAGGCTGGTTCATTCCTCGGACCTGAAGTCTGCGTTGCGGATGATTCCCTACTGCTGATCACTGATCGCACCTGATACCGGAGAGAGAAGATGGCACGCGTCAAACGGGGCGTAACCGCGCACGCCCGTCACAAAAAGATCATGAAGTTGGCGAAAGGCTACTACGGTGCACGTAGTCGCGTCTTTCGCGTCGCCAAGCAGGCGGTCATCAAGGCCGGGCAATATGCCTACCGCGACCGCCGCCAGAAGAAGCGTCAGTTCCGCGCCCTGTGGATCGCCCGTATCAACGCGGGTGCCCGTCAGAACGGCCTGTCCTACAGCCGCCTGATCAACGGGCTCAAGCAGGCCGGGATCGAGGTCGACCGCAAGATGCTGGCGGATATCGCCTACCACGACAGCGTCGCCTTCGCCGCCATCGCCGAACAGGCCAAGGGCGCCCTGGCCGCCTGAGGCCGCAGGCTTTTGTCATCGTTGCGGCCAACCGGACGGGCTGGACTGGTAGGGTGCGGTGAGGAACGAACCGCACCGCGGACAAGTGGTGCGGTTCGCAAGCCCACCGCACCCTACATCAGACTCGGTGGCCGGAATGATGATCAAGACGAAGCCGCACGCCCGCACGCCCGCAAGCACGCGGGCCACGATTCGCAATCGCAAAGCGATTGTCCGGATATGTCCACAATGTCACAGATGAACACAGATGTCCTTCTTCATCTGTGACATCTGTGGATGAAATTTCCGCCCCAGGGCGCTCCGGCGGAAGCTGGCCGGACCGACGATATCAGGGCTCATTATTCGTTGCCGCGGGATTCGCTGCGAATCCAACCCGGCATTATTTCTGAATTCGCGTTCATTCGCGGACAATCTCTTCAACGGCAGGTTGGACTATGCCCGAACAGACCGGACTCGGAATCGATGCGTTGCGTGCGGCCGCTCTGGCGGCGATCGACGGCGCCGTGGACCTGGCCCAACTCGATCAGGTCCGGGTGCGCTTTCTGGGCAAAAGCGGTGAACTGACCGCGCTGCTCAAGCAACTCGGTACATTGCCGAAAGAGGAGCGCCCGGCCGCCGGTCAATGGATCAATCAGGCGAAGGACGCGCTCCAACAGGCGCTGGATGCACGCAAAGCGGTGTTGGATCAGGCGGCCCTGACCGCCCGTCTGGGTGCCGAATGCATCGACGTGACCCTGCCGGGGCGCGGCCGGCAGTCCGGTGGGCTGCACCCGGTCACCCGGACCCTGCGGCGCATCGAGCGGCTGTTCGCCAATGCCGGTTTCGCGGTGGTGGAAGGCCCGGAAGTCGAGAGCGCCTACCACAATTTCGAGGCGCTCAATATCCCGGAGCATCACCCGGCGCGGGCGATGCACGACACCTTCTATTTCGATGCCGACCGGTTGCTGCGCACCCATACTTCGCCGGTGCAGATCCGGGTCATGACCGAGCAGACCCCGCCGCTCAAGGTGATTGCTCCCGGACGCGTCTATCGGTGCGACTCGGATCTGACGCATACCCCGATGTTCCATCAGGTGGAAGGGCTGCTGGTGGACGAGCAGGTCAGCTTTGCGGACCTGAAGGGCGTGCTCTATGACTTTCTGTCGAGTTTTTTCGAACGCGACCTGAAGCTGCGCTTCCGGCCGTCGTATTTCCCGTTCACCGAGCCGTCCGCGGAAGTGGATATCCAATGCGTGATGTGCGGCGGTGCGGGCTGCCGTGTCTGCAAGCAGACCGGTTGGCTCGAAGTGCTGGGTTGCGGCATGGTCTACCCCGAGGTCTTCCATCACGTCGGCATCGACCCGAACCGCTATCTGGGGTATGCCTTCGGCATGGGGGTGGAGCGTCTGGCGATGTTGCGTTACGGCATCGACGACATCCGCCTGTACTTCGAGAACGACTTGCGGTTCTTGCGCCAGTTTGCCTGATCCCGGAAAGCCTTCTTTTTCAGGATCACAGATCAATAGGAATCTCTCCAGATGCGTTTCAGTGAATCCTGGCTGCGGGAGTGGGTGAACCCACCGGTCGACAGCCGCACCCTGGCCGATCAGCTCAGCATGGCGGGGCTCGAGGTCGACTCCGTAACGGCTGCCGCGCCGGCGTTCAGCGGTGTGCGCGTGGGCTTGGTCACGCACGTCGAGCCCCACCCGGACGCCGTGAAGCTGCGGGTATGCACGGTCGACGTGGCCGCAGCCGCACCCTTGCAGATCATCTGCGGTGCGGCTAACGTGACGGCCGGCCAGCGGGTGCCGGTGGCGACCATCGGCGCTGTCCTGCCCGGCGATCTGAAGATCAAGCGCGCCAAATTACGCGGTGTCGAGTCGTTCGGCATGATCTGCTCGGCCGTCGAACTGGGGCTGGCCGAGACCTCCAACGGCATCCTGCCCCTGCCTGCGGGAGCCCCGATCGGCGCGGATTTTCGCGCGTGGCTGGGTCTCGATGACGTCTGTATCGCGGTCGATCTGACACCGGACCGCGGCGACTGTCTGTCGATCGCCGGGCTGGCGCGTGAGGTGGCGGCAATCAACCGGGTGCACCTGACGCCGGTCGCAGCAACCCCGGTTGCGCCCGCGACCGACGCGCACTTCCCGGTCCGGCTGGAGGCGCCCACGGCCTGTCCGCGCTATGCCTGCCGCATCATTCGCGGGATCGACCCGAGCGCCGAGACGCCCCTGTGGATGCGCGAACGCCTGCGCCGCGGCGGGGTGCGTTCCATCAGCCCGGTGGTGGACGTGACCAACTATGTCATGCTGGAACTGGGTCAGCCCATGCACGGCTTCGATCTGGGCCGGCTGGATCAGGAGATCCGGGTGCGGCTCGCGGAGGCCCGCGAACAGTTGACCCTGCTGAACGGCGACGACATTGTGCTGCGCCCTGATACGCTGGTCATCGCCGACGCCGCCGGGCCGGTGGCGCTCGCCGGAATCATGGGCGGCTCGCGCACCGCGGTGGCGGACGACACCCGCGATATCCTGCTGGAGAGCGCTTTTTTCGCACCGGCGCAGATTGCCGGCAAGGCACGCGCCTACGGATTGCACACGGACTCATCCCACCGCTTCGAGCGCGGCGTGGACCCGGGTCTGCAAGTCCAGGCGATCGAGCGCGCGACTGAACTCCTGCTTGATTGCGTGGGCGGTCAGCCGGGACCCGTGGTGAACGTGTTGGCCCTGGATCACTTGCCGCATCAGGCCCCGCTGACGCTGCGCACCGCTCGTTGCGCCCAGATCCTGGGGTTGGACATCCCAGCCGAGACCATTGCCGACCTGCTTGTGCGCTTGGGGATGGACCTGGAGCCGGTCGCCGGCGGTTGGCGGGTCACACCGCCTAGTGCGCGCTTCGATCTGGTCCATGAGGTGGATCTGATCGCCGATGTCGGGCGTATCCATGGGTACGAACGCATTCCGGTCAGCCATACCAGTTCCGCGGCAGTCACCAAGGGCACCCCGGAAGCCGCTTTTGATCTGGACCGTGCGCGTCTGCTGCTGGTGGACCGCGGGTTTCAGGAGGTCATCACCTACAGCTTCGTAAGCCCAGAGTTGCAGGCGCGGATCGAACCGGGCACCGAGCCGTTGGTGTTGGCCAATCCGATCAGTGCCGACCTGTCGGTCATGCGGCTGTCACTGTGGTCCGGGTTGCTGCACACCGCGCGTTACAATCAGGCCCGGCAGCAGGAGCGGGTGCGCATCTTCGAGACCGGCCTGCGGTTTCGTCCGGGGCGCGATGGGTTGCGCCAGGAGGCGGTCATCGGCGGGCTTGTCATCGGCAGCGTGGATGCCGAGCAATGGGGGCAGCCGGTCCGCCCCGCGGATTTTTTCGCCCTCAAGGCCGATGTCGAAGCGCTGCTCGCACTGGGCACGGTCGGCGGCGTCGCGGGGTCCGGCTTCCACTTTGTCCCGGCCTGTCATCCCGCGCTTCATCCGGGTCAGAGTGCGCTGATCGAGCGCGACGGGCGGCAGGTGGGGCTGATGGGGATGCTCCATCCAACCCTGGCCGCGGAGCTGGACCTGAATGGCGATGCCTTCCTGTTCGAGGTTGAACAGGCCGCGCTTGCCACCGGCACGCTCCCCCGGTTTACCCCGATTTCCCGCTTTCCGGCCATCCGCCGTGACCTGGCCATCGTGGTCGACGCCGCCGTCGCCTTCGGCGATATCGCGGCCTGCGTGCGCTCCAGCGCCTCAGAATTGCTGCGCGATCTGGTACTGTTTGATGTCTATGCCGGGGGAAACATCGATTCCGGCAGAAAAAGTCTGGCTTTGGGATTGATTTTACAAGCATCTTCTCAGACACTTACGGACCAGACGGTCGATGAAACGATTGCGCGGGTACTGGACCGTCTGACGTCCGAGTTTGGTGCACGATTGAGGGATTGAAGCGATGGCGTTGACTAAGGCTGATATGGCAGAACATCTGTTCGAGGAGCTCGGGCTGAACAAGCGCGAGGCCAAAGACATTGTCGAGCAGTTTTTCGAGGAGATCCGGGCGGCGCTGGAGCGCGGCGATCAGGTCAAGCTCTCCGGCTTCGGAAACTTCGATCTGCGTGAGAAAAAAGAGCGTCCCGGCCGTAATCCGAAGACCGGCGAAGAGATTCCGATCACCGCCCGCCGTGTCGTGACCTTTCGTCCCGGTCAAAAGCTGAAAGCGCGCGTGGAGGCCTATGCTGGAACCGAGCAATAGCGAGGTCGAGGTCGTCGGATCGGGCGAACTGCCGCCGATCCCCGGCAAGCGCTATTTCACCATCGGTGAGGTGAGCGAACTGTGCGGCGTGAAGCCGCACGTTTTGCGCTACTGGGAACAGGAGTTCACCCAGCTGAATCCGGTCAAGCGGCGCGGCAACCGCCGTTACTACCAGCGCCATGATGTCCTGATGGTGCGTCAAATCCGTTCGTTGCTCTACGACCAGGGTTTCACCATCGGCGGCGCCCGCCTGCAACTCAGCGGCGAAGGGGCCAAGCATGACCTTAGCCAGACCCATCAGGTGTTGCGGCAGATGCGGATGGAACTCGAAGAAATCCTTCACGTCTTGCGTCGTTGATCTGCAGCAATTCCAAATTTGACCCTACCCCGTATTTGGCCGGCTTCGGGGCTTGCGCGAAGCCGGCCGCAGACCCTCCAGCATGAAGTCAAACAGGTCATCCCAGGAGTCGAAAGGCAGA
>NZ_CAIZIZ010000112.1 GCF_903933125.1 uncultured Lamprocystis sp.
GATAGCGCTGCTGGGGCCGGTAGCGCGCCAGCGCAGTGGGCAGCGGCACGATCAGCTCCGCGATGTCGCGCGCCGCCGTCCAGCGCCCGCTGCCGTTGTAGAGCACCAGCGGAAACACCGGTGGCAGCAGTTCACCCGGCGCCACTGCCTCGTGTTTGATCAGATCCTGATACAGCAAGCCGGTGTACACCATCACCCGCACCGCCATCCAGGGGTCGACCTGGCTTTGGAATTCGATCAGCAGATACACATAAAGCCAGTCCCCGGCCACCCGCACCCGCCAGATGATGTCATCCTCGCGATCACGCAGGTCGTCGGTGACATAGCTGCCGCCCCGTTTCTCCAAAGTGGAAAAGTCGATGAGTGCCAGCCAGTCCTCCTGCACGAAATCCCGCAGCAGACCCTCGACCATCTCGGGGTGAGAGAACAGGTGTTTGTAGGAGCCGTCCTGGGGCGCCCGCGCGGCGGAACGGGCGCGGGCACGGCGACGCTGACGCGGGGGGCGGGGCATGACGATGAGCGCGCAAGCCGGTCAATAGCAGCGGGTGTGCGCCAGTCTCTCATGGACCGCCAGTTCGAACAATGTGTGCGCCGACGGTGCTAATCCGTGTTTCGGCAGTTTGTTCGTCACGCCAGTTCCTCTTCAAGGAAATCAATGAGGTTCAGGATACTCATTGATCGACTCGGTAGAACGGTTTCCTCCCCGCCAACATGCAAATGGTCGGGAAAACCCGGCAGGTCAGGAAAATGTCTGGCATTGTCCCAGCGACGCACGAGGACACGCCTGTTCGCATCCATCCATTGGTAACGATACTCTAGGGTTTGGTGAATCTCACCCTGGACAACAAAGTACTCCGATACCTCCAGAAAATCGCCATTCGTCAGTGTGATTCTCGCACGAAAATATCCTTGATCGCTGATGATGCGTTCGGACACGACCGAAACTTGTCCGACAACTGCAGAACCAACCAGTCGGGCCTTCAGTTCCTCCAGGTAGCGCGCGGGCGATATCACGGGCCGTACTCGAGAACCTGGAGGCGCCGGGCGAGGCTCTGCGCCATGCCGTTCAATGCGCTCCATTGAAAGAAGTCCGCATCATCCCCGAGTGTACCGCTATTGAACCGTTCCTGAAAATCGGCGGACTTCATCTGATATTTTCGTTCCATTTCAGCGATGTCCGCTGTAATAAGCGAAGCCTCGCGCCTTAGCTCGTGGAGTTCTTGTGCTACAACATCCCGCAAGGCCTGATCAACGACCTCGCTCTGATAGCCCTGGGAATACAGCATCTCCAGACGCCGTAGCGATTCGAGGGTAGTGGCTGGCGTTGACATGGATACCTCAGGATGATCGCGGATTGTGCCCATACTGCTTGAATACCGGTGTTATCCCCAAGGCCGGAATGCAGGCCGCCGTCAAAGGTTGGGGGGCCTTGGCCAGCCAGTCCTGTACCGACCGGGCGGGCCAGCGCCGTCCCCTGACCGTGCGCCCTATACGACGCCCCCTGCATGTGACCCAGACCACCAGGAGTCCAAGGCTTCAGCCTTGGTCAGGGTTCGCCAGGGCTGAAACCTTGGACTCCCGGGGCGGGTCGGCAGCGACTCCCGGCCCGGTCACTCCAGCGATGGAGCAAGCGGATCCCGCTCAGCTTGCGGGCGTGTCGGTCTCCTCCGGCGGGTCGCCGAGCAGGCTTTCAAGCGTTTCGGCCTGGAGAAAACCATTCAGCCAGGCATCCAGTTGGTCGACGGTGGCCCCGGCAAGGCGCGCGCCCACCCAGGAGGGCAGGGGTCCAAAGCGGGCGGTTAGAACGCTTTGTAGCGCTTCGGTCTTGCCTTCCCGCTGACCTTCCAGCTTACCTTCCCGCTTGCCTTCCAGCAACCCCTCCCGCTTCCACTTCTGCGTCCACTCGTCAACCCGTTCGGCCAGCATGGTCTCGACCTCCGCTAAATCGTGCAGTTCCGGCAGATTCTCGCCCGGCATCAGCCGCCGCAGCAACACCCGCGCGAACCAGACCGTCAGGGCGCGCCGCAGGCTGGCGTGGCGCGGGTCGCGCAAGCGGGCGGTCAGCCGCTGCAGGATCGGCCGCACCGCCGCGGGGCCGTCGGCCGCC
>NZ_CAIZIZ010000113.1 GCF_903933125.1 uncultured Lamprocystis sp.
GGCCGCGCACGGCCTGCGCGTAGACCTCCAGTTTGTCTTCGGGGGCGTAGGCCATGTTGGGCAGATTCAACCGGGCGACCAGGTTGCTGCTGTGCAGGTGGGCGCGGGCCGGGATGCGGAACAGGGCGGTGGCGAGATACCGAAACTCCAGGTAGGCCGTGCTTTCGCTGCCGAGTCGACGATGCGGTTCTTGAAGTTTTGGTCGTGGCTCATGGGATGGCGTTCAAGGCGCCCTCCGGAGCAGCAGCCGACGCGGGCGTCTGGTGATCGGGGTCCACGGTGTGGTCGCGCTGCGCATCGACCTCCAAGCGCAGGCGGGCGATCTCGGCTTCCAAGGACAGGTATTCGGCTTCTTTGCGCTGGAGGAAGCGCCGGGTGATCTGCGCCTTTTGCTCGATGCCTTGGGGGGTGAGCAGGTAGGCGTAGGCCCGTTTGTCCTTGCTGGTGCGAAAGTTCTGGATCTTGATCCAGCCTTTTTCGACCAGAGCGCGTACGCAAAAGTTGGCCGAGCCGACGCTGACGCCCAGGGCCCGCGCCAGGGCGCGTTGGGAAAGGTCGGGGTTGGCTTGCAGCAGGCGCAGGGCTTGGAAGTGACGCTCTTCGCTCACGGCGGGGCGGCTCCTGGGGGCTGGGGTGAGATCCGGGTCACTTTGTACCCGCGCGCTTTGTACCTGCACGGCCAGCCGGAGGTTGCGGCTTCAGTTGGATGCGGGGGCGCCGCCCGCTAAAGCGTCGGCCTCCGGTTGCGTTGCACCGGTCGCGGGGGGCGGGCCAGCGGGGTGCGAAGGCCGTTGGGTCTGGTGAGTACGTGAGGCGACCCGTGCGGAGCGCTCAGACAGGTTCGGACACGCTACCGCCCTACCCTGTCAGTGGCGGGCATGGCCGAGGTCAGCTGTTCGCACCTGTTCGAAATGGTCGTTCAGCCCTTAAACTAGGGGTTATGCTAACGCGGATGGGGCGCGGCGGCAAGGGGGTTTGGCCGTTTAGTCGTTTGCGCGGCGTCGGCGCCCAGGCGCGGGAGACTGGATTCCCGTTCGCCGCGGCGCTCGCCAGGAGTCCAAGGCTTCAGCCTTGGGCGGGGGAGATGGGGCGAACGGCCAGGGGGCGGCCCCCCCGGAAGCGGAAGATCCCCCGTGGGAGCGGCCTCCGGCCGCGAGACGATCGCGGCACTCGGCGCGGCCCATCGCGGCCGGAGGCCGCTCCCACGGGGCCCGGGATGCGGCAGGATGCCAGGGCCGACGGGTGAGGGGTGCCGCATATTAGTGAAGCACCTCGTCCAGGCTGCGGGCGGTCAGGACCCGCTCCGACCAGTGCAGCAGGGTCTCCGCGTCGGCCGTTTCGATCCGCTCGCGCGTGGTCGGGGGGAGTTCCCCGAAACGGGTGGATAGAAGCCGCAGCAGGATCCGGGCTTCGCCTTGCTGGATGAATCGCTCTGCGAATCCGCTCATGATGTCCGCCTCTTGGGCATACTGCTGTTCATAAAGGTGGCGCTCATGGTCGTCAAGCTGGGCATAGATGTCAATGAAATCCAGGTACTTGAGCCGCCGCTCGGGGTCGGGCTCCAGGGTCAGCAGGCCGCGCACCGCCTGGGCGTAGACCGCGAGCTTGTCCTCCGGGGCATACGCCATATTGGGCAAATTCAGCCGCGCGACCAGGTTGGGGCTATTGAGGTCATCGCGGGCTTGAAGCTGGAACAAGGGCCAGGCGAGGTACTGGAAGTGCAGGTAACACTGGGCATCGCCGCCGAGGCGCAGTTCGCGGGGGAAGGCACCGGCGCGCAGAAAGATGACCACGGGAACGAGCCGTTCCATGCCCAGCAACTCCGCCAGATCCAGACAATAATGCGCCAGGCGGTGGATGGAAAATCGCTGGGGATCGGTGTCTTCTTCCAGGACGAACAGCAGGGCTTCGCGCCGGCCATCCGGCCATTCCACCAGCAGGGGTGTATCCAGTTCACGAAACCGCGCGCCGAGTCGTTCCTTGAGCTGCTCCTGACGTATCGGCAGGATCCGCGCCCCTGGATCGATGGCGGCGGCTTCCGCTGCGGCGGCGAAGTGGATGGCCTCGCGCGGGTAGTCGAGAATGAGGTTCTTGAAGTTCTGGTCGTGGCTCATCGTGGTGTCCTTGGACCTGGGGCATCCGGGCGTTGATCGTCGTGCCGGCCAGCAGATCGCTTGTAGGGTGCGGTGAGCTTGCGAACCGCACCCCTGCCGCTCGGTCCGTCCGGTTGGTCGGAACGATGACCAGGACCCTAAAGGCGACCGTCGATGGCGTCCACCGGCAGGACGGATTTGACGTCATAGAGGATCGACCGGGGCTTGGCCCAGTGACGGATCCCGGTCGCACCCAGCGCGACGAACTCACGATGGGCAACGGCGAGGATGATGGCGTCGTAGGTGCCGGGCGGCGGGGACGCGGGCAGGCAGTCGAGGCCGTATTCCTGATGCGCTTCGTCACGGTCGATCCAGGGGTCGTAGCAGTCGACGGTGATGTTGTAGTCAGGCAGGGCCTGGATGATGTCGATGACGCGGGTGTTGCGCAGGTCCGGGCAGTTTTCCTTGAAGGCGAGGCCGAGCACCAGGATGCGGCTGTTGCATACGCCAATGCCGCTTTTGAGCATGCGTTTGACCACGGTCTCGGCGACATGGGCGCCCATGCGGTCGTTGATGCGCCGCCCGGCGAGGATGACCTCGGGGTGGTAGCCGATGGCGATGGCTTTGTGGGTCAGATAATAGGGGTCGACGCCGATGCAGTGGCCGCCGACCAGGCCGGGGCGGAAGGGCAGGAAGTTCCATTTGCTGTCGGCGGCTTCCAGCACTTCCAGGGTGTCGATGCCGAGCTTGTCGAAGATGAGGGCCAGCTCGTTCATCAGGGCGATGTTGAGGTCGCGCTGGGTGTTCTCGATGACGATGGCGGCGATTTCGGGGGTGGAGCCGCTGGTGACTTTTTTGATGGTGGTCAGGCGGTGGTCGTGGTCGCCGGGGTTGATGCGTTCGGGGCTGTAGCCGCAGTAGAAGCCGTGGTCGGGCATGGGTGGCGTCGTCGCGCCCGGCGGGATGGCGGTTGGGTGGCGATGAGAAGGGTCATGGCGCGCTGTCGGTCGGTGCTCGATCGCGGAAGATGCGTTCCAGTGCGTTGGCGTGGAACCATCAAATCAGCTCGGCGGCTTCTCGGAGCCGGTCGGCCGTTGCCGGCAAGCCCGCCCGTTCCAGCGCCGTTGCAAACTCATCCGGCGTCGATTTGGGCTTTTTTCGCCGTGTCCGCATGCGCTTGAACGCTGAGATCACGGCGACCGGTTGCAGATCCCATTGATGGATGATGAAGGTATCTGGATCGATGGCTTCGATCTCGAAATGCTGGAGGATCTCGGCGGGGAAGTCGCGCAGATTATCGGTCACGATGCAGTCGGCATGACCCGCGATCGCGGCGGCCAGTACGTGGAGATCATCAGGATCCGGCAACTCGACGGCCAAGTCGAGGCGCTGCCACTGTTCGGGCACCACTTCCCAATCGGGAACCGCCGCCCGCATGCAGTCGCGACGGACATCGAGCCGACCGGCCAAATCCGGGCGGCTGTTTTCCAATGCCCGAATCCACTCGTCCTCGATCCGAGTCGTCCATTTAGCGGCGTAGAGTCCGGCCGTGGCCAGACTGAGCAGGGCGTCCGTCATCGCGATGGAGTACAGCACGCAGGCATCCAGTACAGCGGTGTAGCGCGCGTGTCCAGCCATCAGTAATCCAGACCCAACTCGCGTGCGTTATCCGCCAGACGATCGAGCGCCAGTTGCTGTTGCTCGCGCAGCTGTTGCTCATAGTCCAGCAGATGCTTCAGGGTCACGCGCCGATGCGTGCCGACTTTTCGATAAGGCAGATGACCCGCTTCCATCTCTTTGATGACGAAGGGACGCGAGACATTGAGGAAGTGTGCGGCCTCGACCGTGGTGAGCTCGCGTTCAATGGGCATCAGCACGATGGACTGGCCCTGACTCATGGCGCCGAGCAACTGGCCGATTACCCTCAGGGCGGCGGGCGGCACCTCAACGCGCGGATGTTCGCCGGTGTCTGTCGTCAGCAAGATCGAGGCGGCGCGCGAGTGATCCAGCGCGGCCATAATGCAGCGTTGAGCGGCGCGCGCCAGATCCTTCTCGGCGGGACTCAACAGGGGTGACTCAAGTTCGCGGGCATGGTCGATGGTCGTCATAACGGGGGGCTTCCTGATTTGTTTCTGCTTCCGTCCATGATAGAGGCAAATGCAATAAGTGCAATAACCGCAACCGCCGTCGTCAGGAGGCTTCAGCGATGAGCGTTTGGTAAAACCGCCGATCAGCCGCGTTGCCGAGGTGCGAATTGTGCCACAGCAGGGTGAAGTCGCCGCCGAAGCGCCGGCAGGTATCTCGATAGCCCAGCATCATCGCCAGCGCCGCCTCGCTGTAGCCCAGGCTCAGATAGCGTTCGGCGATGACCGAGCACTCCATCAGGATCAGCGGGCACTCGCGCTGGTGCAAGAGGCGGCGTTCGGTCAGGTCGTAGAGCGGATATTCGCGGCAGGTGCCGCAGCGGAAAGCCGTACCCATTTGCCTGTGAATTGCTATCAAAGTAGGTCGCACGCGCGTTTTCAAGCAACTCCGACCGGCAGAAGTGGGGCGCCGTCCCTGACGTCGCTCTGGAAGGCGAATATCTGCACAATCTCGGAGCGTGGGAGCGAGAACGCGGGTCATCTTGGCTCGCTTGTCGGCATGGCGCCGTCCGGGCTCGGCATCGTGCATCACCTGTTGCATCGCCTTGTCGTGGTTTAGAGGCGACCGTCCACCGTATGGACCGGCAACACGGACTTCACGTCGTAGAGGATCGACTTGGGCTTGGCCCAGTGACGGATCCCGGTCGCACCCTGCTCGATGAAGTCGCGATGGGCAACGGCGAGGATGATGGCGTCGTAGGTGCCGGGCGCCGGGGGCGCGGGCAGGCAGTCGAGGCCGTATTCCTGATGCGCTTCGTCACGGTCGATCCAGGGGTCATAGCAGTCGACGGTGATGTTGTAGTCACGCAGGGCCTGGATGATGTCGATGACGCGGGTGTTGCGCAGGTCCGGGCAGTTTTCCTTGAAGGCGAGGCCGAGCACCAGGATGCGGCTGTTGCACACGCCAATGCCGCTGTTGAGCATGCGTTTGACCACGGTCTCGGCGACATGGGCGCCCATGCGGTCGTTGATGCGGCGCCCGGCGAGGATGACCTCGGGGTGGTAGCCGATGGCGACGGCTTTGTGGGTCAGATAATAGGGGTCGACGCCGATGCAGTGGCCGCCGACCAGGCCGGGGCGGAAGGGCAGGAAGTTCCATTTGCTGCCGGCGGCTTCCAGCACTTCCAGGGTGTCGATGCCGAGCTTGTCGAAGAGCAGCGCCAGCTCGTTCATCAGGGCGATGTTGAGGTCGCGCTGGGTGTTCTCGATGACTTTGGCGGCTTCGGCGACGCGGATGCTGCTGGCCGGGTGGGTGCCGGCGGTGATGATCTGGCGGTAGAGGGCATCGACGATGGCGGCGATCTCCGGGGTGGAGCCGCTGGTGACTTTTTTGATGGTGGTCAGGCGGTGGTCGTGATCGCCGGGGTTGATGCGTTCGGGGCTGTAGCCGCAGTAGAAGCCGTGGTCGGGCATGGGTGGCGGCGCCACTGGACGCTGGAGCGTCGGCGCGGGCTCCCACGCTGGAGCGTGGGAGCCAGATGGGGTGACGGTCGCCGTGATGTAGGTCAGGCCGGAGTGGCACGCGAGGACGGGGACGCAGTCGTCGTCGGTGCAGCCGGGGTAGACGGTGGATTCGTAGATGACCAGATCGCCGGGTTTGAGGACTTTGCCGACGGTTTCGGAGGCCTTGAGCAAGGGGCTGAGGTCAGGGCGTTTGTAGTCATCGACCGGGGTGGGCACGGTGATGATGAAAATGCGGCAGGCGCGCAGGGCCTCGGGGTCGCTGGTGACCTGGAGGTGGCGGGCGGCGGCCAGTGCGTCCGCGGCGAC
>NZ_CAIZIZ010000114.1 GCF_903933125.1 uncultured Lamprocystis sp.
AATCGAACCATCCGATCACGACAACGACAACGACCGAGACAGCGTACCGGGAATCTCGATCACCATCTGATCGCCCCCGGCAGGCGACGATGTTCATAATTGACATTTTTTGTCAGTTTATGACCGACACGGTGCATTCCCTATCGGCTTCACGGTACCCGGCCTAAGCCGGATCGACCCTGTATCGCGGGGGCTCATGACTTCGATGACAAGCGGTTGGCCCCCTCAAGCCGAGATCTGATCCAGCCCTTGTTCATTGGCATATTTCATGCCTTTTCTCATGCGGGAGGACCGCGGAAGCACCGGCACAGCGGTGGCTATCCGACTCAAGGCCCACTCTTTCATCCGCGAGAACAATCATGAAAAAAGCACAGTCAGGTTTTCGTTTGATCGAAGTCGCGATCATCATCGCGATCATCGGCATTCTGGCCAGCGTCGCCGCACCGCTCTACCAGAACCATGCTGCCGACGACAACGACGCTATCGTGGCGCCGGCAATCGGCACCACGGGGCTCTCGGTGTCCATTCGTTCTGGACGTTGGCCAGACCGCGGGTGAGGAACTGGCGGAACCCCAGCACGGTTCGCCTGGGCGATGGCCGCCAGGCGCACCTCACCCCGCTGTAACTCCGCCGACACGCTCATCCCACGGGCACCACCTCCCCGTCCGTCTGCGCGGCCAATGCCAACAGTTTCTGCACCTCCGCCTTCCGCTACGCCTCAATGGCCTCGGCATGACCGTAAGACAAGGCACTATGGCGACTGGCATTGGCGTGGATCTTGGTGCCGTCGAGGCTCACCCGCCCGAACTGCGTCAACCGATTCCCCCCGGCAGCTTCGCGCTTACCCTCGTAACCTCAGATGTCCCTGCTCAGACCAAAAACCTAATAATTCTCCCCCCACCACAGAGAGGAAAGAGGAAAGTTAGCGGTTTGAGCCGACCACTCAGGCAGCAATCAAGAGCGGCGCTGAGCGACGACGCTCGAAGACCAGGTTACACCATTCAGTAATAGCCCCACTGTTCAGTGATGCTGACTCGTCCTGGACGTCCGTCGTACTGCACCCGGCAAGGGTCAGCAAAACCATGCTGTTACCGCCTGAAATATATAGTGATCCGATTGTCTGGTAGAGTCTTGCGCGCCCCGTCGCTTAGGCTCGCGATCACCATCGACTTCGTGTAATCGAGATCACACATTTTCGGTAATGCGAGAGATCAGTCACACTTCGCATCATTTCTGACTCACTCGGGCGTCATCAGTAACGAGAACAGCGTCACGGCTCCCCCTGCGCGCGCTCACTTATAGTTTCGGTCAACGGCGACACAGACTCGTCGATGACGACGCATTGAACATGCGACCGGCACAATTCGGCGCACTGACCTTCAATCAACCCCGCATGGGGATCTATATGAACACTCGGAAAACGACCACTACCCTCATTACGACTTCACCGCACGTAGCGCACCACACACGTCTCTTTCATGCGATAAAATTGCTGATGCTCGCGGGGGCGGCGGTGGGTGCCAATAGCTTTGTCAGCGGCACTGCCGGGGCCGCGGTAGACACCTGCGGGGCGCCGCCCAGTACCTTGGCGACCGGTGCCGCGACGTTCTTGTGGCAAGACTGTGCGACCGGAGCCTGGACGCTGTCGGTGACCGGCGGGCGCAGTGCGACCAATTTGTCGTATGTCGGAACGGTTACCGGTGCGCAAGCCGCCGACTTCGTCGTCGGATCATCGATCGAGCCGACGGATCAGTTGGATAACAGCGATCCGTCGACCATCCGATTCAATTTGCTTTCCCAAAGTACATGGAAAGATTCCTTCGATTTCAAGTTCCCGTCCGGTGCGCCGGTGTGCGTGAACGTAACGGCGCCGACCGGCGTCCTGCTGGTCGGGCCGAGTCGGACGCCAGTCAGTTCGCCCGTTGATTTGCGTACCATGGGGCCTTGCAGTGTGCCCTATCTGGAGGACGCGGACACCACCGACAGCGTGGACACTACGGTTGATTCCGACTTGGGCGAGCGGCCCTTCCCCCGGATCACCACTGGCCCGATTCGGGTCTCCG
>NZ_CAIZIZ010000115.1 GCF_903933125.1 uncultured Lamprocystis sp.
CACCGTCACCCCCAGTGATCTGACGAGTCCCAAGACCCTGCGCGCTTCGGTAGACGGCCACTGCGGGACCACCGAGTCCGACGAAACCAACAATCAGGCCACCCGGTCCTATCCCGTCGTGGCCCCGGACTTCGTCATCACCGACATCGTCCTGCCGACCAGCACGCCGGTCGTCGACATCCCCTTTGACGTCCAGATCACCGTGACCAACCAGGGCATGGCGAGCGGTCATGGCGGCTCTCTGAACGTCTGGTCCGACCACGCCACGGCGGCGGACTGCTGGGAAGGTCCGGACACGCAAGTCGATGTCGGGACCCTGGCGGTGGGCGAAAGCAAGACCCTGATCCTCACCGTCACCCCCAGCGATCTGACCAGCCCCAAGACCCTGCGCGCCTTCGTAGACGGCTACTGCCAGACCACCGAGTCCGATGAAGCCAACAATCAGGCCACCCGGTCTTATGCCGTTCTGTCGGAAGCCCCACCATACACGTTGACGGTTGCCATGTCCGGCAGCGGGACAGGCACCGTCGGGGGTGGCGGGACCTATCCCCAAGGCACCATCGTCACCCCTACGGCCGTGCCCGCGGATGGGTCGAGTTTCACCGGATGGATGCCGACCAGTTGCGGTGCCCCCTTCGCGCTGATCCAGGACACCCTCTGTTCGGCAACCTTCACCCGCAAGCAGGATCTTGTCTGTGCGGGACCGCCCGCGGATCTGGTCGCCTGGTGGAAGGCGGAGGGCAATGCCAACGATTCGCTCGGCGGCCACCATGGGACACTTATAAACGGTACGGCCTTCAGTACGGGCAACGTCAGGCATGCCTTCCAATTCGACGGTGCGGACGATGCGGTCGATGTACCCGACAGCGATCAATGGACATTGGGCACCCAGGATTTCACGATCGACCTCTGGGTCAATTTTGACCAGATCGCCGGCCGCTCTCCATTCGTTGGTCACAATAATGGCAGTGGTGGGCAAGACAAATGGATTTTCTGGTATGACGAGTCTGGTCATACCACCCCGAGCGGGCCGGCGCTGCGGTTTCATATCAACAGCGATGGACCCTTTGGCGCGATCGACACCATCCATTCCCCTTGGAGCCCCATTGTCGGACGCTGGTATCATGTCGCGGTGACACGTCAGGGGAGCACCTATGCGCTATTCATTGATGGCTCCCAGGTAGCGACCGCGACCGACCAGCACGATGAAATCCAGGATGCGACCGCGCCCGTGACGATCGGGTGGTCAGAGGGATACGCCTTCCCGGGCCGTATCGACGAAATCGATATTTTCAATCGCGCCTTGTCGGCCGAAGCGATACACGCTATCTTCGCCGCCGGCAGCGCGGGCAAGTGTTTCTCCGATACCGATGCCGACGAAATCGCTGACGCTAGCGACAACTGCCCGCTGATCGCCAACGCAGACCAGACGGACACCGACGGCGATGACCAGGGCAATGCCTGCGACAGCGACGACGACAACGATACGATCCCAGATGCCGCTGACAACTGCCCGCTGATCGCCAATCCTGATCAGACCGATACGAATGGCGATGGCGTCGGTGATGCCTGCGCAATTCTTGCAATGACGTTCGATGCCCAGCAAAAAGGAACCGCATTCCCCTTCGGCGCAACCTATTCGGAAAACGGCATCCTCGCAACATCCTACTCCAACATTGCGCAGTTTGGCGACCCGCTCTATACCGCTGACACGACACCGCTCTATTTCCACGGACCAGACGAATATATCGAATTCCGAAGGGTGGACGGCGGCACGTTCGACCTCGACAGCTTTTACCTCGTGACCAACGGGTTTGACGGCCGCTGGATCGAGACCTCAAAGACAACTCAGCGCGCCAGTTTGGGGCAACCCACCGAACTGACGCTGTTGCAATTTACAGGTGATGAGTACGTGGGCATTTCCTGGTTCAGAATCGGCACCCCAACATGGGCGACCCAAATCGACACCATTCGGGTGCGGCCACAGGGTGCGAACGGTTGCCAAACCGGCCCTCTGACCATCAACGGAGCCACCTTCGGCCCCGGCACGGCCACGCGGGGCTCCCAAACCAGCATCGCCACGCAGGGCAGCGTGATGGTGCAAACCGGAGCGAACGTTACCTTCCGTGCCCCGTTCCACCGCTATAGGCCGGGTCTGCGTGTCGCCACCGGCGCCGTCTTCCGCGCCCAGACCGGGGTAGTCGCGTGCAGCGCCGCGGCCCGCACTCCGGCCGCTGCCGCCCCATCCGCCTCCGCGTCCGCAGCCGGGGCGGCGGTTGAAACGGCGCCCCCTACCGCGCCATTGCCCTTCACCGGCATGGACGCCCTGCCCCCATGGATCCAGGAACGGCTTGCCGCCCGCGGCATCGACCGCCAAGCCGTGGCGCAGGCCCTGCTCGACCCGCAGGGTCAGTGGTTGCTGTTTGAGACGCCCCAGGGTATCAACCCCGCCGACCGTAACGGGACCAGCGACATCTATCGGCTTGACCTGCTCGACGAGCGTCTCGCCCTGCTCAGCCGTGCGCAGTCCGGCGCGGCCGGCAATGGCCCCAGCCGCTACCCCGCCGCCGATGCCCTCGGCGACTGGGTTGTTTTCCAGAGCGAAGCCAATGACCTGGTGTCGGACGACGATAACGGCGTGAGTGACATCTTCCTGCACGAAGTG
>NZ_CAIZIZ010000116.1 GCF_903933125.1 uncultured Lamprocystis sp.
CAAGAAGGGGTCCAATGGGCGTTCATCTCGGTGGACGCTTGCGGGCACAGCCCGCTAGGCTCAACCGCCGGATGCGGAAAACCGCATGTCCGGTGGTGTGGGAGGGGTGACGGGCGCAATCCCGTCACCCCGACCCGATCGATCTACGATCGCGGCCTTACCATAGCTGGTCCGCACAGCGGACCCTACGAGCGCGGCCTTACCATCAGAACTTTAAACCGCGCCGGCTTCAGCAATCGTCGAGTCTGCCGGGGCCGATCCCATCCAAAAACACCGCAGACCGCGCTGGGCGCGGTTTAGCGGTCCGGCGTCATCCGGACAACCTGGAATGACTGATTGAGATAGATGTCGGTCTTTCTGCCGTTGCAGCGGGCGTCGTCGATCTCAAAGGTCTTGTCGTCATCATCGAACTTCATGACGCCGCCGGAGCAACCCTGAGCGGTGAGGGTACTCTCGATTGACGTGCGTTCTTGCGGTGTCACGTCGCGCCAGGCAAAGGCGGGCGCGGCGACGACCATCCCGGCGAGCGCAAACAATGAAATCTTCATCACATAACCTCTCGGTTTGCCATTGAAATACCTCGTCACTCCGACCCCATGACGGCCGGTTATTATCTGACTTTACCGCTCTGGTAAAACCTTTGCAACCCACTTGCCAAGGACATCCGCGGCCCCAAGCTGCCCGTAGGAGCGTCCGCTGAGGTCATCACCGCGCCAACCCTCAATCCGGCGGGATTGATTAAGGAGAAACTGATGCAATTCGCAACTCTGCTCGCCGGGCTCGATCGCCCAGCGCTGGCCTGGGCCGTCGATGGCTTGGGTTTCGCGCTGCTGATCGCCTATCACGCCTACCTATGGCGCGTCTTTCACCGGGAGCCGGAGCGGACTTATCGCGGCCGCTCCAACCGGCTGCGCCGGGCCTGGGTCGCGACGGTACGCGTCGGCGACCGGGACATCCTGGCCGTTCAGACCCTGCGCAATTGGGTGATGTCCGCAACACTCTTCGCGTCCACCGCCATCGTGGCCGCCCTCGGTGTCGTCGGGGTTGCCTTCGATCGGTTCGACCTGAACAGCCTGTCGCAGTCGCTGAGCCTGGCGCCGAGCGGTCCGGACCTGGTGCGGTTCAAGCTGCTGCTGCTCGCGGCCATCTTCGCCTACGCCTTCCTGCATTTCCTGCTGGCGCTGCGCTACTACAACCACACGGGCTTTCTGATCAACCTGCCGTCCGAACATTTCACTGGTTCCGACGTCGACCAGGTTGCCGACACCCTCAATCGCGGCGGCGGCCACTACCACCGCGGCACCCGCGGCTTTCTGCTGGCAATCCCGTTCGTGCTCTGGCTGATCGGGCCGGACTGGTTTCTGGCCGGTGTCGTCGTCTGCCTGGTGCTGTTGTATCGCTTCGACTTGCGGGTTGACGAGGAGCCGGCGCGGGCGGCAGCGGCCCCCGGTGCTTTCGACCTCGGCGACCCCTACGCCCTGCAAGCCGACGCGGTCCTGCACGCCCTGCACAGCACGGCGGACGGCCTGACCGCCGCCGAGGCGGCCAAGCGTCTCGCGGCCGTCGGTCCGAATCGGCTCCCGAGCCCACCGAAGGATGGGCCGATCAAGCGCTTCCTGAAGCATTTCAACGATATCCTGATTTATATCCTGATTGCCGCCGCCGCCGCAACGGCGCTCAAGGGATACTGGATCGACACCTGGGTGATCCTCGCGGTGGTGGTGATCAACGCCGTCATCGGGTTCATCCAGGAGGGTCGGGCCGAGGAGGCCCTGGAGGGCATCCGTAAGATGCTCTCGCTGCACGCTCACAGCCGCCGCGGCGGGCACTGGATGGAGGTCGAGTCGGCCGAGCTGGTCCCCGGCGACATCGTGCGCCTGCGGGCCGGCGACCGGGTGCCGGCGGACCTGCGCCTGCTCGAGGCGGTCAACTTGCGCATCGAGGAGTCCGCCCTCACCGGCGAGTCGGTGCCGAGCACCAAGGGCAGCGAGCCGGTGGACGATACGGCCGGCATCGGTGATCGGCGCGGGATGGCCTACTCGGGCACGCTGGTGGCGGCCGGACAGGGCACCGGGGTGGTGACCGCCACCGGACCCCATACCGAATTGGGCCGGATCAACCGGCTGATCGCGGAGGTGGAGACCCTGGAGACCCCGCTGACGCGGCAGATGACCGCCTTCGGGCGGGTGCTCTCGGTGATCATCCTGGGGATGGCCGTGGTGATGGTCCTGATCGGCTGGTTCCTGCACAGCTTCGGCGTCGAGGAGCTGATGATGGCGACCATCGGCTTCGCCGTCGCCGCCATCCCGGAGGGCCTGCCCGCCATTATGACCATCACGCTGGCGCTCGGCGTTCAGAAGATGGTGCGGCGCAACGCCATCACCCGCAAACTCCCGGCGGTCGAGACCTTGGGATCGGTCACCGTGGTCTGCTCGGACAAGACCGGCACCCTCACCCGCAACGAGATGACGGCACGCCATGTGGTCACCCGGGTGGATCAATACGACGCGGCCGGGATCGGCTATGCCCCGGACGGACACCTGTCGCTCCACGGGCTGCCGATCGACGTCGCGGCCCACCCGGACCTGCAGGCCTTGATCGAGGTCATGGCGGTCTGCAATGACGCCGAGATCGCCGAGGAGGACGGCCACTGGCGGGTCATCGGCGAGCCGACCGAGGGCGCGCTGCGCACCCTCGCCCACAAGGCCGCCTTCGCCGCCGCGGAGTACGCGCGCCTGGCCGTCGTGCCGTTCGACTCCGATCTGAAGTTCATGGCGACGCTGAACCGGCTGCCCGCGGGCGGGCGACGCATCCTGATGAAGGGCGCGCCCGACCGGCTGCTTGAGCGCTGCGTCGGCCAACGCGCCGGTGACGGCTCCGAGGAGCCGCTCGACCACGCCTTCTGGGAGGCCCAAATCACCCGTCTCAGCGCCCAGGGGCTGCGGGTGCTGGCCGCCGCGATCCGCGAGGTCGCGGCGGACAAAGACGACCTCGGGGTTGCCGATGTGGAGCAGTGGATGCTGTTCCTGGGCCTGGTGGGCATCATCGATCCGCCGCGACCCGAAGCGATCACGGCCATCGCCGCCTGCCGCCAGGCCGGTATCGCGGTAAAGATGATCACCGGCGACCACGCCGGCACCGCCAGTGCCATCGGCCGCGAGATGGGCATCACCACCGACGACCGCGCCGTCACCGGGGCCGAACTGGAGGCCGCGAGCGACGCGCAACTGCAAACCATCGTCGCCGACTACGCCATCTTCGCCCGCACCAGCCCGGAGCATAAGTTGCGGTTGGTCCAGGCCCTGCAAGCCAATGGCGAAGTCGTCGCGATGACCGGCGATGGGGTCAACGACGCCCCGGCGCTCAAGCGCGCCGACGTCGGCATCGCCATGGGCATCAAGGGGACCGAGGCGACCAAGGAGGCGGCCGAGATCGTGCTGGCGGACGACAACTTCGCCTCGATCGAACGCGCGATCGAGGAAGGCCGCACCATCTACGACAATCTGCAAAAGTCGATCCTGTTTCTGCTGCCGACCAACGGCGCCCAGGCCCTGGTCATCCTGGCCGCGGTCCTGTTCGGCTTCACCCTGCCGCTGGCGCCGGTACAGATCCTCTGGGTCAACATGGTGACCGCGGTCACCCTGTCCCTGGCCCTGGCCTTCGAGCCCTCCGAACCGGGGGTCATGAGCCGCCCGCCGCGGCGCCCGGGCGCGCCCATCCTGGGCTGGTATTTCATCTGGCGCATCGCCCTGGTCTCGGTGCTGATCGGCGCGGCCACCACCGCCGTCTTTCTCTTCGAGGAGGGGCGCGGCTATTCGGTGGCGGCGGCCCAGACCATGGCGGTCAATACCCTCGCCTTTGGGCAGTTGTTCTTCCTGTTCAACAGCCGGTTCCTGCACGCATCCAGCCTGCGGATCAGTCTGTGGTTCACCAACCGCGTGGTCTGGATGGCCGTCGGCCTACTGGTCCTCTTGCAGCTCCTGTTCGTCTATGCGCCGTTCATGAATCTCTGGTTCCACACCGCGCCCCTGGCCGCACGCGATTGGCTGCTGCCGGTCGGCATCGGCGTCGTCATCTTTCTGGTGGTCGAGTTGGAGAAGGCCGTGGTGCGGTGGTTAGCGCCCCCGCGAGGGCCTAGTGCCTGAGAACCGGCGCCGCGGCGCCTGTTGTGGCCTTGACCATCGTTCCGGCCACCCCGGGTCGGAGTCCAAGGCTTCAGCCTTGGATGTATAGCGTTCGCACCTGACATCCAGACAGATCTTCGTGTAGGGGCGGGTTTGAAACCCGCCCCTACTACGTCCGGTTATCACGTCCGAAGGCTATACAAGACCAAGGCTGAAGCCTTGGACTCCAGAAAGGCGGCTGCCGGCCGGAACATTGATCAAGGCCCTTCTGCCGTTGACGACGTGCTTCGTTTCATCTCGTTTTCCGCCATGTTGTCGTTCGACAATTCGGCCAGTGAGGACGATGCTTTCCAGGTCAAGGATTGTCGGTTGACACCGCTAGCAGTTTGTCGGACTTGCAGCGTAAGAACTTGATTATAGAAGATAAAAAATTTGCGCCAAAAAAGCTGAAACTCTTTAACTTCAATCGGTTACCTCATCAAGTCCGACAGGCTGCTAGAGGCTCTACTCAAAGGCGAGAACAAGTCGCTTGCCCAGCGCGGCGGCGGCCCGCTCCAGTTGTTTGATTGTTGGGGAATGGTGCGGGTCCTCCAGTCGCTTAGCCGCTGGCCAGGAGGTGTCCAGAGCGCGGGCCAGTTCGGCGAAGGGGCGATCCGCGCGTGCCCGGCGCACCAGCAGTGCGGCCTGGATGCGGGCGCTGGGGGCAATCAACAGTGCGTCGGGGGCGAGCGAGGGCGCGGGGATGGGCTGCCCTTCGTCCATCCGTCCATCCAGGGTCAAGGTGAGTACCTCGGCAGCGTTGAATAGGGCCTCCTCCAGGGTTTCACCCTCGGTGAAGGCTTCGCCGAAGTCGATAAACTGGACCACAAAACCGCCGTCGGGCTCCGGGGTCAAAGTCGCGGGGTAGCGGATATCCATGGGGGTTACCTGAGCTTGATGCCGGTTTGGCGTTCGATGCCGGCCAAGGTGCCGGGTTTCAAGTCGCGCTTGCCGTGCAGCGGGACCGTCGTGCGAGCCGCACCTTTGCCCATCCGGACATGACTGCCTTCCTGGCGCAGCACCGCCCAACCTTCGGCCTTGAGCTGCTTGACAATATCGTGTCCCTTCATGGGGGAAGGCTAGATCAGAAAAGATAGAGGGGCAAGCGATCCTCAACGAAAAACAGAAAACGCAAAACCCCACGCATCCTAACCAGCACGCCGCGACGCAGCAAGGTGTCCTCCTGCATCTGGATTCCGCGACCATTATGCCCCGTTCCTGAGTCGCTGGCTCCACACGGCGCCCCTGGCCTCAAGCGATTGGCTGTTGCCGGTCGGCATTGGCGTCGGCATATTTCTGGTAGTCGAGTTGGAGAAGGCCGTGATGCGGTGGGTGGCGCCCCGGGAGAGCTACGGCCCAGTGCCTGAGAGCCGATGCCGCGGTACCCGTTGTCACGCCCAGCCCGGAGATCGCAAGTTCTGCCGGGATGGGGTCTGGGGTGTGTGCGAAAACCTTCCAGCTTGTCGCCGTGGCTGGAACGGCCTAGAGTTAAACGTAGGTAGTGCGTCCCGCAGAGGCCGGGGCAAGCAAGAAACCGTTTCCATCCGCGGCGTCACGCGGCGCCTCACCGAAGACATGCAAGACGAATCCATGAATGCCTATAAAACTTACGTCAAGGTCGGGGCCTGCGGTCGCGTCGTTCTGGAGCACCTGCCCTTTCCAAAAGGAGCCCTGGTTGAAGTCCTGGTCGTCGATCAACGCACGCAGCCTGGCGAGGTAGAAAACTGGCGCGCCCTGTTCAAAGAGATCCAGGCACTGCCGCAATCACAAGCAATGACGGATACGGAGATCGCCAAAGAGATCGAGAATTACCGGAGCGGCCGGTGAGGGTTGTGATCGACACCGGCGTTCTGGTGTCTGCCGCAATCCGGGATCGGCTGCCTGAGCGCGTCATTCTATGGTGCGTCGCGCAACCGGATCTCGAATGGCTGGTCACTCCCGAGATCATTGATGAGTATATCGATGTCGTCAATCGGCCCAAGTTCAAGCTGTCGTCCGCCGTCATCGCCCGCTGGTTGGACTTGTTGAGCAGGCGCACCCGGATGATCCAGCCGACCGTTGAGATCCCCTTTCCGAGAGACCGCAAAGACGCAAGATTCCTGATCTGCGCGGAGTCCGGACGCGCCGATTCCCTGATCACCGGCGACGGCGATTTCAGCGAGGCGCGGCTGTTGATCGGCACACCGATCATGAACGTGCGGGAGTTTGCCGAGCGGTTCGCGCCGGAACTCATTGCTGCCTGACCAATGAACCCTGATTCCGGCGGCGGCCTCCAGCCGGGGGCGGTCCGCACAGCGGACCCTAGTGTGCCCGACATGGGCATGTACTTGTTACCTGAAAGGAGGTAACCGCAGCGAGTGACAAGAAGCGTAGCGAAACCCAAGGTGGAAGCCGTGAGGCCAAGCTGAAAGCAGGGTGTAGCAA
>NZ_CAIZIZ010000117.1 GCF_903933125.1 uncultured Lamprocystis sp.
CAGATAGGCGAATCCATGCGCCAGACGGATGTAGGTGATGTCGGTGCTCCAGACTTGGTTGGGGCGCGTGACCGCCACCCCGCGCAGCAGGTACGGGTAGATCTTATGCTCCGGGTGGGGCGTGCTGGTCGCCGGTCCGGGCGCCATGCCGGCTAGACCCAAGACGCGCATCAGCCGCTGCACATGCTTGCGGTTCACCGTGTGGCCTTGCTTCTGAAGAAAGATCACCATGCGCCGGCTGCCATAAAATGGATGCTGCGTGTACTCTTCGTCGATCAGGCTCAGCAGGCGCAGGTCCAACGCGTCCACGGTGTCGTCGGCCGATGCCCCATAGACCCAGGAACGTGCCACCCCCGCCAAGGCACATTGCCGGGTGAGCGCCAGCGCCGCGTCACGCGCGATCCACGCGCGCCGGGTGCTCACAGGCTCAGGCCGGACTTTTTTTTCAACCAGTCCAGTTCCATCTTCAACCGCCCGATCTCGCTGTAGAGACGCTCCGGCCCAGCCTGATCGTCCACTTTCTGGCGTCCACGCTTGGTTTCAAACAGTGTCCCGGCCTGCTCCAGGATCTCCTTCTTCCACTGCCCCACCTGGACCGGATGGACCCCATGCTCTTGTCCGATCTCGTTTGTCGTCTTGACCCCGCGGATCGCTTCCAGACCGACTTTGGCCTTGAAGGATGCCGTGTATGTCTTGCGCTTCGCTTCGCCCATTCTGATATGCCCCTTTTGGTTCGACGCGAGCTTAAATTGCTGTCCGGTTTTCAGGGTCCACTATAACAGTGAGGTCGTCGAAGTTGCTCACGCCGCAATCAAAACACAAGAAATCGACTTTGGAAGTGTCCGCGCGCTCGGGGTTGCGGCGCTTCGCGAAATGTTGTTGCGTACTCAAACCAGGTATTGGGTTTCGATGCTTCGATAGCCCCGCTGCCGCCGTCGCTTCTCGATCGCCGCCAGCCGCACCATCCCCTCCTCCCGCGTCGCCACCCAGGCCGTCCGCATCCGGCCGCGCCGTGAGCCAAGCCCGCCCCAGGCGGTGACCACCGACCAGCCGCCGAGCAGATCCTCGACCAGGTCGGCCTGGTAGTACCGCGCCTTCTCGGGATGGACCCAGCGCCGCATCGCCCTGCCCTCATCACTCGAACTGATGTTGCGAAGCATGGAGTCCCACCCCCAAGCGCGCAACCCTCTGCGCTAAACCAACGGTCCAGGTCGATTCCTCGGACCTGCTGTCGTGCTGGCTGCCGGCATGGATCTGGGGCACACCGAGGCCGGACGCGTCGAGGTCGCGCGCGCAACGGTGCCGGCGAGGCGGTCGGTACGCAGTCGATCGGGAGCTCGACGGCGGCGACGCTCGCGTGGATCATCGACCCAAGCGGTCGGCCCGTGCTCGGCTCGACCGCGCGACCCGCCTGCCTGTCTCTTCACCTGGAGGACCCTGATGAGTTGGAAGACCGCCTACCGCTCCTTTTACTACGCGCAGGCACCGGAGCCCGCGGACCTGGTGTTGAATCCCGCCGAGACGGCGCTGCTGTGCATCGACGTGCAGAACCTCTACCTGGAGACCCCGGCTGATCCGCACGAGGCGGCGCGCTGGTTGCCCTTCCACCAGCGGATGCGCGAGATCGTCATCCCGACCACCCGCGCCCTGCAGAACGCTTTTCGCGCCAAGGGGATGGACGTCATCCACGCGCGCATCGCCTGCCTGCTCGAGGACGGGCGTGATCGCTCGCTCAGCCAGAAGAAACCCGGCTGGAACGCCCTGCTCTTGCCCAAGGACAGCGCGGCGAGTCAACTGGTCCCCGAGCTGGCACCACACCCCGGTGAGATCGTGGTGACCAAGACCACCGACAGCGCCCTGACCGGGACCAATCTGCGCCTGATCCTCGCCAATCTGGGCATCCGCAACGTCATCCTGACCGGGATCTTTACCGATCAATGCGTCTCCTCCACGGTCCGCAGCCTCGCCGACGAGAGCTTCAACGTCATTGTGATCGAGGATTGCTGCGCCGCCGGCACCGATGCGCTGCACCGGCGCGAGTTGGAGATCATCAACATGATCTATTGTCAGGTGCTCACCAGCGTTGAACTGCGAGCGATCATGGGGCTCTGAGGGGACGACCACGATGAACCCGGCGCGAACCCTGCTGATCGGCTGCGGCGCGTTTTTACTCCTGCCGACGTGCGGCGCGGCGCGCCAGCGCTGCTGCGTCAGTTCTTAGGCGGCTGAGCGCCGGTAACGCCACCTGTCGACCCGACCGTTTCGTGAGTTGACCCCATCATGAACGGATCGCCGGTCAGGTTGTGCTCCACCCACCGCTTCCCCAGCCGGAATCGGCCGCAAGCGAAAGGCGTGCGAATGAAAGCACGCGTCCATCCGGCGGTTGACGATACTAAGGCGCGCGTCGTGTTTCCGCATCAGCCGGCGCCAGGAGGGGGGATGTCCCCCGCGTTGGCGCACCAATCCAAATCAGCAGGCCGTCGATCATTTTTACGCTCCGGACATGGTTTGTGGTCGAGGGGGAAGGCGGTTTGCAGGCAGTCCGCCACCCCTTGGGCGCGTTGCGGGGCGACGATCAAGTCGCGACTTGGGCGGGCGGCCAAATCGCTGATCAGGGAGGTCTCACGATAGACGCGCTGGCTCATGTCGGCAAATCCCCTTTGGTGCAGGTTCTGATAATGCGCCCCGGTGAGGCGGTCGTCCGCCGCGCGGTTGGCGCGGTCCGGCGCCTGACGCACCGAGCTGCCCCCGTGGCGGACGGTCCGCGGGGTAACCCGGCCGGCGGAGGGTGTACAGAAACTCCCGCCGGACGGGGCGTTTTTCCCGGCTGGACGGGATAATGGGGGATTATCGCATGTGTGCTTAAGATCAAAATCGGTGCGTTATCAGCAATAAGATACTATGTACCATCATAGTATGTACTACAGTATCTTATTCACAGAGACCCGGTCACACGAAGAATGCAGGTTGACTGGTGTATTCTTAGCGGATGGTTCGTCCGCGGCGCGTTCCCCAGATCCGGGCAATTGATTGTCGCGGGGGTCCCGGTCCCGTGGTTAGCACACGCCGGCAACCCCGGCGGCAGGATGTAACCACCGCCGCGCAGCAGCTTCAGCAACATCAGGCGGCCCTCGACCAGGCACGCGATGCGTGTCCCGGTGCCGCCGGTACACCGTTACAATGCACCAGTCGCCGGTCGCGGTCTGGTCGGGAGTCATCATGTCGGGTTTACACATTCGAGCATTCTTGATACTGGCAACGCTGCTGGTGTTCGGCGGTTGCGCCACCCGCCCGATCAATCCGCCGATCACCCAGACCGACCCGAACAGCGGCTACCGCTTGAATACGCGCATGGAGCGCGACCGGAACAAGGAGAATCTGGTCGTTCTCGCTTTTTCGGGCGGGGGCACGCGCGCCGCCGCCTTCTCGTACGGTGTACTGGAGTTCCTGCGGCGCACCGAAGTGGTCGGACCGCAAGGCAACAGGGTCCGCCTGCTCGACGCGGTGGACGTCATCACCGGCGTGTCGGGCGGGAGCTTCACGGCGCTCGCCTATGGTCTCTACGGCGACAAGTTGTTCGACGACTATGAGCAACGCTTCCTGAAGCGCGATGTGCAGGGCGAGATCGTCGCGCGCACCTTCAATCCAACTAATTGGAGCAGGTTGGCGTCGACCGGCTGGGGTCGATCCGAGTTGGCCGCCGAGCTCTACGACGAAATCCTGTTCAACGGCGCCACCTTCGGCGATCTCGACCGCGGCAAGGGACCGCTGATCATCGCGTCGGCCACCGACATTTCGACCGGCTCCCGGTTCGTCTTCAACCAGCGCGTCTTCGATATCGTCTGCTCTGATCTGAATGCGGTTCCCCTCTCCCGCGCCGCGGCAGCCTCATCGGCGGTGCCCGTAGTGCTCTCGCCGGTCACCATCAACAACTATGGCGGTACCTGCAACACGATCACGCCCGCTTGGGTGAAGCCCTTCCTCGACTCCGACAATCCGCCGCGGCCAGCCGCGCGCGCGATCCGCTCGCTCAAGGCCGAGCAAAGCTTCAGCGACAGCGTCCGTCGGCCCTTCCTGCATCTGGTTGACGGCGGCGTATCGGACAATGTTGGCATGCGTGCCGCGCTCGATTCGCTGGAAATCCTCGAGGCGCTGCACGACGCCGGTCAGCCATCGCCGATCGACGGCGCGCGCCGGATCATCGTGATCATCGTCAATTCGCTGTCGTCGCCTCCGACCAACTGGGACCAGTCCGAAAACCCGCCCGGCACCGTCGACGTGCTGCTCAAAGCCGCCGGCACGCCGATCGACGCCTTCTCCTACGAGGCGGTGGAACTCCTGCGCGACACTGCGGCGCGCTGGCAGAACCTGCGCCGAATCCGCAGATCGGCCGCCTTTGCCGCCAACAAAGACCCCGCGGTCGCCGCCGCGCTGCGCACACCGGACGCTGAGATCTACGCCATCGACGTGTCCTTCCCCATGCTGAAGGACAAGGCTGAACTGGCTTATCTGAATCAGCAGCCGACGTCCTTCGTGCTGCCCGCCGAGGCCGTCGACCGCCTGCGCGCGGCAGCGGGGACCATCCTCATGGACTCACCTGAATTCAAGCGGTTGCTGAAGGACGTCGGCGCCAGCGTCGTGCCGTCATCGATCGCCAGGCCAGCCCCGGCGACCGCGCGCGCGAGCGGGCAGTGATCTTGACCCGCGAGTGAGACCGGTGGATCGCGCGGCCGCGCAAACCGGCGGCACGCGCCTGCAACGCATCGCTCGCTTGCGGCGCAAGTTCCGTCCGCCAGTCCACTCAGCCGGGCGCCGCCTCCCCTAATTTCACGCACAGCACATCGCATTTGACGCTGCGCAACACCGCCTTGGCGGTCGAGCCGAACAGCCCCAGGAACCCGTGGCGGCCGTGGCTGCCGATGATCACCAGGTCCGCGGCGATCTCGTCGGCGACGGCGTCGATGGTGTGACTGGTGGGGCCGACGCGCACCAGTCGGTCGACCTGCGCGACGCCCAGGCGTTCGCCCAGGACGTCGAGCTGCCGACAGGCGATGTCCACGAGTTCCTGCTCCAGCCCCAGGTCATCCGGGGTCGGCAGGTCGCCGCCGAAGCCGAGCGGCATGTAATCCGGTGCCGGCGGAACATGCTCCAGCACATGCAGCAGGGTCAGGCGCGCCCCGAACAAGGTGCGCAACCGCTGGGCGCGGTCGAGCACCGGCTCACTGTTCGGTTCGAAGTCCACTGCCGCCAACAGACGGGAATAAGTCTCGGTTGCCATCGCATGCCTCGTTCGCCGTTGTGAGATCCACTGTTTCTGAATGGTAGGGTGCGGTGAGGAACGAACCACATCAGCCCCAGACACCTCTATTGTAGGGTGCGGCCGGAGTGATGAGCATGACCATCAAAGTATAGGTCGGCAGGCCCAGGTCACCGTTGCGGCTCCCAAGGCTTGCGGATTCGCCCCAGTCCGGTATATTGCTGCAAAGCAACATAAACGGCGCGGTGCGTTGCGTCCGTTTCCACGAGCCCGGCTCCCAGCCCATAAGTACGCCTCAGAGGCCTCACAAGATGCT
Source organism: uncultured Lamprocystis sp. (assembly GCF_903933125.1). Lineage (GTDB taxonomy): Bacteria > Pseudomonadota > Gammaproteobacteria > Chromatiales > Chromatiaceae > Thiodictyon. The sequence goes on from NZ_CAIZIZ010000117.1 coordinate 5,574, forward strand.
GCGAAAGATCCTGATCGCCAACCGCGGCGAGATTGCGGTGCGCGTGATCCGTGCCTGCGCGGAGATGGGTATCCGATCGGCCGCCGTCTTTGCGGAGGCGGACCGTCATTCGCTCCATGTCAAGAAAGCCGATGAGGCCTACAGCCTGGGCGCCGACCCGCTGGCCGGTTATCTTAATGTTCACAATATCGTGAACCTGGCGCTCACCACGGGCTGCGACGCCATCCACCCCGGCTACGGCTTCCTCTCCGAGAATCCGGAACTGGCGCTGGCCTGCACCCGACGCGGACTGACCTTCATCGGGCCGACGGCCGCGGTGATCGAACGCATGGGGGACAAGACCCAGGCGCGGCTGGCCATGCAGCAGGCCGGGGTGCCGGTGACGCCGGGCAGCGCCGGTAACCTGGCGGATTTGGACGAGGCGCTGCGGGTAGCCGAGCAGATCGGTTATCCGGTAATGCTCAAGGCGACCTCCGGCGGCGGCGGCCGAGGCATCCGCCGCTGCGATGATGCCAAGGCGCTGCGCAACAACTTCGAGCGGGTGATTTCCGAAGCGACCAAGGCGTTCGGACGGGCAGAGGTCTTCCTCGAAAAGTGCATCGTCAACCCGCGCCATATCGAGGTTCAGGTGCTGGGCGACCACCATGGCAACGTGGTCCATCTGTTCGAACGCGACTGTTCCATCCAGCGGCGGAATCAGAAGCTGATCGAGATCGCGCCCTCCCCCCAGATCGACGAGGCCGAGCGCCAGTACATCGGCGGACTCGCGGTGCTGGCGGCCCGCTCGGTGAACTATACCAATGCCGGGACGGTCGAGTTCCTCCAGGACACCAACGGGCGTTTCTATTTCATGGAAATGAATACTCGCATCCAGGTGGAACACACCATCACCGAGACCATTACCGGTGTGGATCTGGTCGAGGAACAGATTCGCATCGCCGCCGGACTGCCGCTGCGCTTCAAGCAGCACGAAATCGGCCGGCGCGGCTTTGCCATGCAGTTCCGCATCAATGCGGAAGACCCCAAGAACAACTTTCTTCCCAGCTTCGGGCGCATCTCGCGCTATTACGCACCGGGCGGCCCTGGGGTGCGCACCGATACCTGTATCTATACCGGCTACACGATCCCGCCGCATTACGATTCCATGCTCGCCAAGGTGATCGTCTGGGCGCTGTCCTGGGAGGATGTGCTCAATCGTGGGTCCCGCACCCTGCGCGACCTAGGACTCTTCGGCATCAAGACCACGATCCCCTTTTACCAGGAGATCCTGCGCGATCCTGAATTCCGCTCCGGGCACTTCAATACCGGCTATCTGGAGGCCCATCCGGAACTCCTGGAGTATTCAGAAAAGCGCCGTAAAGACCATGTGGCCGCGGCGCTGGCGGCGGCCATCGCGGCTCACGCTGGGCTGTAACTGCTTTATCCGATTCAGGTTCTCATCATGCCAAAGATCAACATCACCGACGTCTGTCTGCGCGACGCCCATCAGTCGCTGCTCGCCACGCGGATGCGTACCGAGGATCTGCTGCCGATCTGCCCGAAGCTCGACGCCATCGGCTATTGGTCATTGGAATGCTGGGGCGGCGCCACCTTCGACGCCTGCGTGCGCTTCCTGAAAGAAGACCCTTGGGAGCGTCTGCGCCAACTGCGCGAGGCCCTGCCCCGCACCCGGCTGCAGATGCTGCTGCGCGGTCAGAATCTGCTGGGTTACCGCCATTACTCCGATGACGTGGTGCGCGCCTTCGTCAAACGCTCCGCTGAGCACGGCATGGATGTGTTTCGCATCTTCGATGCCCTGAATGACGTGCGCAACCTCCAGACCGCGATCGAGGCCACCAAAGCAGCCGGCAAGCATGCGCAGGGCACCATCTGTTACACCCAGAGCCCCGTCCATACCGTGGCCGGGTTCGTGCAAATGGGCAAGGAGTTGGCGGCGATGGGCTGCGACTCGCTCGCGCTCAAGGACATGGCGGGGCTGTTGACGCCCTTCGTCACGGCCGACCTGGTGCGGGCGCTGAAGGACGCGGTGGATTTGCCGCTGCATCTGCACTCACATGCCACCTCGGGCCTGGCGGATATGTGTCACCTGAAGGCGATCGAGAACGGGTGCGACACCATCGACACCGCCATCTCCTCCCTGGCCGGCGGCACCTCCCATCCGCCCACCGAGAGCATGGTCGCGGCGCTGCGCGGGACCCCATACGACACCGGACTGAACCTGCAAGCGATTCAGGACATCGGGATCTATTTCTACCAGATTCGCAAACGCTATCACCAGTTCGAAAGCGAATTCACCGGGGTCGATACGCGGGTCCAGATCAATCAGGTCCCCGGCGGCATGATCTCCAACCTGGCCCACCAATTGAAGGAACAGAATGCGCTGGAACGCATGTCCGCGGTGCTGGACGAGATCCCCAAGGTGCGCAAAGACCTGGGCTATCCACCCCTGGTCACGCCCACGTCGCAGATCGTCGGCACCCAGGCGGTCATCAATGTCCTGACCGACAAACGCTACCAGACTATCACCAACGAGGTGAAGCTCTATCTTCAGGGCCGTTATGGCCGCGCCCCAGGGCCGGTGAACCCGACCCTGCAACAGCAGGCCATCGGCAACGAGGAACTGGTGGAATGTCGCCCGGCCGACCTGCTCAAGCCCGAGATGGAGCGCTTGACGCAGGACATCGGACTCCTCGCTCAATCCGCGGATGATGTGCTGATCTATGCCATGTTCCCGGAGATCGGCCGCGCCTTCCTGGAACAGCGGGCCGCCGGAACACTGCAACCGGAACCCCTGGAGCCGCCGCCGAGCACCAAAGTGGCCGGCAGCGCGCCCACCGAGTTCAAGATCGCGGTCCATGGCGAGACCTACCACGTCAAGGTCACGGGTGCGGGTCACAAGGGCCAGGCCGATCGGCACTTCTACCTGAACATCGACGGCGTCCCCGAAGAGGTTCTGGTCGAAACGCTGGACGAGATCGTCCTCACCGGCGGCACCGAGGGTGCCGTCAAGAAAGCGATCGTCGGCAAGCGTCCCAAGCCCAGCGCCCCCGGCCATGTGACCACTTCGATGCCGGGCAACATCGTCGATGTGCTGGTCAAGGAAGGCGATACCGTCGAGGCCGGGCAGTCGGTCCTGGTCACCGAGGCCATGAAGATGGAGACCGAAATCCAGGCCCCCATTGCCGGCACCGTCTCCGCCGTCTATGTCATCAAGGGGGACGCGGTGAATCCGGATGAGGTGCTGCTGGAGATTGCGCCGCCTTGAGTTGCTGCGGTTCGGGTCAAAGCCATGTCGCGACACGCGATGCAGACCATTACCAGAAGGAAAACTCACTTGCTTGATCAATGTCGTAAGGCGCTCTTGGTTTACCCACGGTTTTCCGGCAGCTCATTTTGGAATTATCGCGAGACCTGCGAGGTGATCGGCGCCAAGCATCCGGCCCCACCCCTGGGGCTCATCACCGTTGCCGCATTGCTTCCCGCGTCGTGGGACCTGCGCCTGGTGGATCGCAACATCGACGATCTGTCCGCCGCGGATGTCGCTTGGGCCGATGTGATTCTGACCGGCGGCATGCTTCCGCAACAGGCCGATACCTTAGCTATTGTTGAATTGGCTCACGGTCAGGCCAAACCCGTGGTCGTTGGTGGACCTGATGTGACATCGAGTCCCGATCGCTATGCGAGCGCCGACTTCAGGGTACTGGGCGAGGCCGAGGGTGTGATCGATGATTTCGTCCTGGCTTACTTGGCCGGACACCCCAATGGCCTGTTCGAGTCTCCGAAGTTTCAGGTCGATGTCACCCGCAGCCCGATCCCGCGGTTCGATTTACTGAACTTCAACCACTACGTGCAGATCGGGGTGCAGTTCTCCCGTGGTTGTCCGTTCACCTGCGAATTTTGTGACATCATCGAACTGTACGGCCGCAAACCGCGTGCCAAGACGACTGCACAGATGCTGGCCGAACTGGAACGCTTGTACCAACTTGGCTACCGCGGCCATGTGGATTTTGTCGACGACAACCTGATCGGCAATAAGAAGGCGGTGAAAAACGTCCTGCCGGCCCTGCGGGAATGGCAGGAACGCAAGGGCTTTCCATTTGAATTTTCGACTGAGGCATCGTTGAACTTAGCCGACGATACCGAACTGCTGGGGATGATGAAAGCGGCTGCGTTTTTCGCGGTCTTCATCGGTATCGAAACACCGGATACCGCGACCCTGATGGCAACCGGTAAGAAACAGAATACGCGCGGCCCCATCGCCGACAGCATTGCGCGGATTTACCAGGCGGGGCTATTCGTGTTGGCCGGATTCATTGTCGGCTTCGACGACGAACACGGCGACATTTCCGAGCCCATGATCCGCCTGATCGAGGAGGCGGCGATTCCAGTTTGCATGGTTGGACTCCTGTATGCGCTGCCCAATACGCAGTTGACGCGGCGTCTGCAACAGGAGGGTCGGTTGTTCCGCGGCCACGATGTCGATGCCCCGAGCGAAGGCTCGGCGGATCAGTGTACGAGCGGCTTGAACTTCGTTACTCGCCGGCCGCGCAAGGAAGTCTTAAGCGACTATCGGCGCGTGATCGCAGCGGTCTATCGACCGGACCGGTATTTCGGTCGCGTCGAGCGCATGGCGCGCGCGCTGAAGCTTGATGGGCCTTCAGGCAGCCTTCATCTCGCCACTCTCGGTAAGGACCTGCGCCAATTCGCCCGGTTGCTGTGGCATGTTCCCGGCCACCTGCCGGGTGCTCGGCGCTATTTCTGGGTGACCCTGTTTCGTTGCGTCTTCGCCAATCCACGTTCGATCAAACCCGTCCTGAAGGCGCTTGCGCTTTACGTCCATCTCGGTGTCTTCGCGCAGGTCGTCGAGCGGGAAATCACCCGCCAGATAAGCACGGTGGGCGACCCCAGCAACAGCGACCTGGTGATGATCTGAAGTGCAGTGGAGCGAACGACTGCGGCAATCAGCCACAAGCATTGAGTCGGCGTACCGGCGCGGATGGGTTTACGATAACTCCCTCAGGTGAGCCGATCGCAACGGCCGGTCATGATGAACACCGGCGACACGTCAGTGCCGATCACGGGCGAAGACGATTTCAGCCAAATCCGGCAATCGCCTAAAACAAACGCAGGAGTTGTTGATGCTGCAAACCATGTTGGCACCGGCCGCGGCGACCGCGACGCCCTCCCCCTTCGACCTTGACAACGCTGACGGCTATGCACGCTGGCGCGACGCCCGGCTTGCCGCGGCCCCCACCCGCCTTTCGGATCTGGTGGTGGAAGTCGAGGACCCGCGCCGACTGACGGAGATCCAGTTCGACGCCATCCTGGACCGCTGCCGACGGGCCAATATGGCGATCTATGTCGGCCGGACCGGCGATGATCCGGGCAAGTCGATCCCGGTGGAACTCGGCGCCCGCTTCGGTCTGCACCGGCTGGATCACAATCCAGGGGCGGACGAGGACGCGGTCACCTCGCTCAAGGTCCAAACCGACGCCCGGCATCGCGGGTACATCCCCTATACCGACCGGCCCATCGCCTGGCATACCGACGGCTACTACAACACCCCCGAGCGGCAGATCCACGGGCTGCTGCTGCACTGTGTCCACCCGGCCGCCGCGGGCGGCGCCAACGCGCTGCTCGACCATGAGATCGTCTACTGCCTGGTCCGGGACCGCGACCCCGAGTTCATCCGCGCCCTGATGCACCCGGAGTGCATGACGATCCCCGCCAATGAGGGCGAGGCCCCGACCGCCGGGACGGTCACGCGCGCCGAGCAATCCGGCCCCGTGTTCTCGGTGCGCCCCGACGGCCGACTGCACATGCGTTATACCAACCGCGCCCGCAACATCCGGTGGCGTGACGACCCGCTCAGCGCCGCGGCCGTGGATTGTCTCAAGACGGTCCTGCACACACCCGGTCCCTGGCACCTGGAAGGCCGCCTGGAGCCCGGCTGGGGCCTGATCTGCAACAACGTGCTCCACACACGTACCGGTTTCACCGACGGGCCGGTGCCGCGGCTCATCTTTAGGGCGCGCTATTACGACCGCATTGCGGGGACGTGAAAGCCAGCCGGTGCCCCCGTGAGAGCGGCCTCCGGCCGCGATGCGGTGCCGCATGGTATAGCCTTCGCACCTGATATCCAGACCGACCCTTGATGTAGGGGCGGGCTTGAAACCCTCCCCTATGTCCGGTTATTACGTCCGATGGCTATGTGGGATTCCGCATGGTCCCATCGCGGCCGGAGGCCGCTCCCACGGTGCCTTTGCCTTGGACTCCAGCGAACCGCGTGGGCGGCGTTTCGATCCCTGCTCGTTGACAACTGACCGGCGGTCATCTATTGTATCGAACAAATGACCCTGAGTCAGTTATTGGTCGCACCGGGAGCAGCAATCGCCATGGCCGTTCGTCAGCGAGCCATTCAGGCCGAAGATAAACAGGAGCGCCGCGATGCCATCCTCGACGCCGCCGAGGGTGTTCTGCGCAACGCGCCCGAACGGGTCGCCAGCGTCGCCGAGGTCGCCGTTCACGCCGGCCTCGCCAAGGGAACCGTTTACCTCTATTTCCCGAGCAAGGAAGAACTCCTGCTCGCGGTTCACGAGCGCCGGATCGACCGTTTTTTCCTGGACTTGATTGCACTGGTGGAGGCGGCGCCGCACGTCGATTTCGACGCGGTGTTCGCCTTGACGCGCGCCCATTTGGTCGAGCCGCCCCTGTTCCTGCCGCTGGCGGCGCGCTGCTTCGGGCTGATGACCCACAGCGTCCCGCCCGCCGCCGCGCTGGCGTTCAAGCAACGCATGGCGGCCCGACTCGAACGGGCGGGCGCCGGGGTCGAGCGTCACTTCCCCCTGTCGGCGTCGACACCCACCCTGGGTCGCGGGGTGGTTCTGCTGCGCCGCAGTTATGCGCTGATCCTCGGGCTCTGGCAGATGTCGGCCGCGGCCGGTTGCGCGGCGGACTGCACCGATCCCGAATTGCCGCCGGTCTTCGCCTGGAGCTACCCGGTCGAACTCGAAGACGCATTACGGGCACTCTGGTCGGGAATGATCGGCACCGCGTCAACCGCCGGGGCATCGCCATGAATCAACCATCGCGCTTCGTGTTGACATTCCCACGGTCTGACGGCGTTGCGCTTGGGATCGTCCTGCTGATCCTGATAGTGACCACCCTCACCGGCTGCACCAGGCACGAGCCGGTTGCGGCCGCGATCCGTCCGGTGCTGCTCACCCAGGTGGTACCAGGCAGCGGCGCCCAGACCGCCGTCTTCGCCGGCGAGGTCAAGCCCCGCTATGAGTCGGATTTGGCCTTCCGCATCGGCGGCAAGATCGTCAGCCGCGGTGTGGATGCCGGCGCACGGGTGCGCAAAGGCCAGGTGCTGGCGCGGCTCGATCCGGCTGATTTGGCGCTGCAGACCGAGTCCGCCGAGGCGCAGGTCGCCGCGGCACGGGTGGACCATGAGTTCGCCCAAGCCGAACTCAACCGGCACGAGAACCTCCTCAAACAGAAGTTCATCAGCGCCTCCGCCCTCGACGCCAAACGCAATGCGATGAAGGCGACCCAGGCCAAGCTCGAACAGACCCAGGCGAACCTCGCCGTCACCCGCAATCAGGCGGCCTATGCCCAGCTCCTCGCACCGGAAGACGGCGTGATCACGGCGGTCGCCGCCGAGGCGGGCCAGGTGGTCGCCGCCGGCCAACTGGTGATGCGGTACGCCCGCGAGCGCGAACGCGAGGTCGAGATCGCCGTCCCCGAGGCACGGATCGCCGAGGTCCAGCAGGCGCAGCAGATCGCGGTGATGCTGGCGGCCGATCCCGACACCCGCTATCGCGGCCAGGTCCGCGAGGTCTCACCGGCGGTCGATCCGGTGACCCGGACCTTCGCCGTACGCGTCTCGGTCATCGACCCGACGCCGGCCATGCAATGGGGGATGACCGCTAAAGTGGTGCTGGCGGACGCCGGCTCCGGGACGGCCAGTCTGCTGCCCTCGACGGCACTCCATCAGGCGAGCGATGGTCGGCCCGCGCTCTGGGTCTACGACCCCGCGATCGGTACGGTGTCGCTGCGCCCGGTCGCGATCACGCAATACCGCGAAGACGGCGTGGTGATCGCCGCCGGACTCACCGCTGGTGAATGGGTGGTCGCCACGGGCGCCAATAAGCTCCACGAAGGCCAGCAGGTCCGGCCCTATGTCGGTGCCGGACGGCCCGTCCCGCCTGAGCCGACAGTTCCCGCGGCCGCGGCAACAGCGCGGGTGAACTGAGGGGGTCTGTCGGCAGGTATTGGATGCCGTGGCAGCACGGGCCTTCGCCACGGACGATGCCAGTTCACCGTGGGAGCGGCCTCCGGCCGCGACGCGCCGCCGCGGTGAACGCGAATGCCGCGACGACCCCGCGAGGCCCCATCGCGGCCAGAGGCCGCTCCCACGGGTCGTTTTGCGACCTTCTCGGGCAATGTTCTTTCCAACATGGCAGCCATGACACCCCAAGCCACCCCGCGCCTGAACCTCAACCTGTCCGAATGGGCGCTGCGCCATCGCTCACTCGTCCTGTATCTCATGATCATGCTGGCCCTGGCCGGCAGCTTCGCCTATACCCAGCTCGGGCAATCCGAAGACCCGCCGTTTACCTTCAAGGTGATGGTTGTCAAGACGAATTGGCCCGGCGCCTCGGCCCGCGAGGTCGAGCAACAGGTCACCGATCGCATCGAGGAGCAATTGCAGGAACTGCCGCTCCAGTTCGTGCAGAGCTATTCCCGGCCGGGCGAGTCATTGGTCTTCGTCTCACTCAAGGATTCACTGCCGCCCGCGGCGATTCCCGATCTTCAGTACCAGGTCCGGAAAAAGGTCGCCGACATTCGTCAGACCCTACCGCCCGGCATTCAGGGGCCGTTCTTCAACGACGAGTTCGGCGATACCTATACCAATCTTTACGCGATCAGCGGCGAAGGCTACACCTATCGCGATCTCAAGGACTTCGGCGACCGCATTCGTGCCGAACTGCTGCGCGTGCCGGGTGTCGCCAAGATCGATTTCATCGGGGAGCAGGACGAGAAGATCTATATCGAGCTGTCGAATGCCCGGCTGGCGCTGCTGGGCATCACCCCCGAGCAGATCGTTCAGACGCTCGCGGCACAGAATGCGGTGGCCGCGGCCGGCGCCTTCGAGACCCCGACCGACCGGATCTATCTGCGCCCGAGCGGCGCCTTCGACTCACTCGATGCCGTGCGCGACATCGCCCTGCGAGTCAACGACCGCCTGTTCCGGCTGGGCGATATCGCAGCAGTGTCACGCGGCTATGTGGACCCACCCCAGGAAAAAATGCGCTGGCACGGGCGCGAAGCCTTAGGGATCGGCGTGACCATGGTGGCGGGCGGCGACGTGATCGCGCTGGGGCATGCACTCGCTAAGCAACTCGCCGCGCTGGAGCAGGAACTGCCGGTCGGCATGGAGATCGGACAGGTCGCCAGTATGCCGCGTGCCGTGGAGCGCTCAGTGCAGGAGTTCATGCGGTCATTGGCAGAGGCGGTGGCCATCGTGCTCGCGGTGTCTCTGGTGAGTCTGGGTCTGCGCACCGGACTGGTGGTCGCCATCGCGATCCCGCTGGTGCTGGCCACGACCTTCCTGTGCATGTGGCTGTTCGGCATCGGTCTGCACAAGATCTCGCTCGGCGCCCTGATTCTCTCGCTCGGACTGCTGGTCGATGACGCGATCATCGCTGTCGAGATGATGGCGATCAAGCTGGAGCAGGGGTTCGACCGCTTCAGTGCCGCGAGCTTCGCCTATACCAGCACCGCTTTCCCGATGCTCTCGGGCACGCTGGTAACCGTGGCCGGCTTTCTGCCGATCGCGATGGCCAAAAGTTCAACCGGTGAATACACCCGCTCGCTGTTCCAGGTTTCCGCGATCGCGCTCATTGCGTCCTGGGTCGTGGCGGTCATCGTGATTCCGTATCTCGGGTTCAAGCTGCTGCCCGACTTCGGTCAGCCGCGGCGGGCCTCACTCGCGGCGCGGCTGACCGCGCGGCTGCGCGGGCGTCCCGAGCCGGCGCCGCACGGCGGCACGCATAGCAATCCAGATCAGGTCTATGACACGCCCTTCTATCGCCGCTTTCGGACCCTGGTGGGCTGGAGCGTCACGTACCGCTGGATCGTCATCGGCGCGACGCTGGCGGTGTTCATCGGCGCACTGGCCGCCTTCCGCTTGGTCCCGCAGCAGTTCTTCCCCTCCTCGTCGCGGCCCGAACTGATCGTCGATCTGCGCCTGCCCGAAGGCAGTTCATTCGCCGCCACCCTGGGCGAGACGCGGCGGATGGAGCAGATCCTCGACGGTGAGCCAGGCTTGGAGAGTTATGTCGCCTATGTCGGCGTGGGCAGCCCGCGCTTCTACCTCCCGCTCGATCAGCAACTGCAAAGCGCTAATTTTGCTCAGTTCGTGCTGGTCGCGACGGACAATGACGCGCGCGAGCGGCTGCGCACACGGCTGATCCAGTTGTTCGAAGAGGACTTCCCCGGCCTGCGCGGTCGGGTGACACGCCTGGAGAACGGACCGCCGGTCGGTTTCCCGGTCCAGTTCCGCGTCTCCGGCGACGACCTGCCGCGGGTGCGGGCGCTGGCGCGCGAGGTGATGGCCCTGGTGCGCGCCGATCCGCAGATCATCAACGCCCAGTTCGATTCAGACGAGCCGACCAAGGTGATCCGCCTGAAGGTCGACCAGAACAAGGCGCGGGTGCTGGGGTTTTCCACTCAGGACCTGGCGGCCTTCCTGCAAAGCACCATGTCCGGACTCACGGTCACCTATGTCCGCGAGGGCGACAAACAGATCGAAGTGATTCTGCGCGGCCAACCCGCCGAGCGCGCGCAACTGGCGTCGCTTCAGGACCTGGCCCTGCCCGCGCGCAACGGCAAGGCGGTGTCGATCACCCAGATCGCCGAACTGCGCTACGAACAGGAGGACGGCATCATCTGGCGCCGCGCCCGCCTGCCGACCGTCACCGTGCGCGCCGACGTGCTGGGTGACGCCCAGGGGCCGGATGTAGCCAACCGGATCGACCGGCAACTCGCCGCGCTGCGCAGCCGATTGCCGCTCGGCTACCATATTGAGATCGGCGGGGCGGTCGAAGAATCGGCGCGCGGTCAGCGCTCGATCGCCGCCGGCGTGCCGCTGCTGCTGGTAACCGTGCTGACTCTGCTGATGATCCAGTTGCAAAGCTTCTCGCGCACCCTGATGGTCCTGCTGACCGCGCCACTGGGGCTGATCGGCGTCACCGCCGGGTTGCTGGTCTTTGGTCTGCCGTTCGGTTTCGTCGCCATGCTCGGCACCATTGCGCTCTCCGGCATCATCATGCGCAACTCCATCATCCTGGTGGACCAGATCGAGCAGGACCGTGCCGCCGGGGCAACGCCGCGTGACGCCATCATCGGCGCCACGACCCGGCGTTTCCGCCCCATCGTTCTGACCGCCGCCGCCGCCGTGCTCGCCATGATTCCGCTGGTCCATAGCGCCTTCTTCGGACCCATGGCGGTCGCGATGATGGGCGGCATCCTGGCCGCGACCGTGCTGACGCTGGGGTTCCTGCCGGCGCTCTACGCGGCCTGGTTCAGGGTGCCGCAGGTGACGGGCGCGGCCGACACCGTGGAACACCCTGTCCCTGCCGCCGCCCTGGAGTCCAAGGCGTGAGTCTTGAATCAGCTACACTAGCGGCAATCGCCCTACTCATCCCCTGGAGGGACCAATCCCATGGGTTCTGTCGTCGAGCTGTATGAAGCCCTGGCCAGCGCGCCGGACGAGCGAACCCGGGCGCGGGTGATCGCCGCGGCCTTCGAGCGTCTGGAAGAGCGTTACCCGCATTTGCCGGACCTGGTCACCAATCAACAGTTGCGCGAAACCGAACTGCGGCTCCAGAAAGAGATCGAGCAGGTGCGCGCTGATCTCAGCCTGCGGATAGAACAGTTGCGCAGCGAGGTCAAGACCGACATCGAGCAGTTGCGCGGCGAGGTTAAGACCCAGATCGAACAGTTGCGCGGCGAGGTTAAGACCCAGATCGAACAGTTGCGCGGCGAGGTCAAGGCCGACATCGAGCAATTACGCGGCGAGGTTAAGACCGCGATCGAGCGCAGCCGCAATACCCTGCTGATGTGGCTCATCCCACTGATGTTCGCTCAGGTCGGTGCGATGGCGGCGCTGGTCAAGCTGCTGTAAACGATCACCAGGCATCGCCTCACTGTCGCACCGACCAGAACGCAGGTGCGACTGAAGTCGCACCTACACTGACCGGTATCCAAATTGTCGGAAATCACCTTAGCCCATGACGCACGGGCGCCTCAAGCCGCCGCGCGCGCGTTTTCCAGATAGTCTTCGTAGTTGCCGCTGAAGTTGACGACCCCCTGAGGCGTCAGCTCGATGATGCGGGTCGCCAGCGAAGAGACGAACTCCCGGTCGTGACTGACGAAGATCAAAGTGCCGGGGTAGTTTTCCAGCGCGGTGTTGAGCGACTCGATGGATTCCATGTCCAAGTGGTTGGTCGGTTCGTCCATCAGCAAGATGTTGGGTTTCTGCAGCATCAGCTTGCCGAACAGCATGCGGCCCTGCTCACCACCGGAAATCACCTTCACCGGTTTCTTGATCTCGTCCTGAGAGAACAGCAGCCGACCCAGGGTGGCGCGGATGACCTGCTCGTCGTCACCCGGCTGTTTCCACTGATCCATCCAGTCATAGAGGGTGGTGTCCGCGACGAAATCGGCCGCGTGATCCTGGGCGAAATAGCCAAGCTGGCTGTTCTCCGACCACTTCACGGTGCCGCGGTCGGGCGTCAGTTCTCCGACCAGACTGCGCAGCAGGGTGGTTTTGCCGATGCCGTTGGGGCCGATGATGGCGACCCGCTCGCCGACCGCGACGGTCAGGTCCAGGCCGCGAAACAAGGGTGCGCCGTCGTAGCCCTTGGTCAGCGACTTCACTTCCAGCGCCAGGCGATAGAGCTTCTTGTCCTGGCCAAAGCGGATGTAGGGGTTGACCCGGCTGGAGGGCTTGATGTCTTCCAGTTTGATCTTCTCGATCTGGCGCTGCCGGGAAGTCGCCTGCCTGGCCTTGGACGCGTTGGCGGAGAAGCGGCTGACGAAGGTCTGCAACTCGGCGATCTGGGCCTTCTTCTTGGCGTTGTCGGCGTACTGGCGGGTGCGCACCTGACTGGCCGCGGTCATGTATTCGTCATAGCTGCCGGGGTAGACGCGCAACTCACCGTAGTCCAGATCAGCCATGTGCGTGCAGACACTGTTCAGAAAGTGCCGATCATGGGAGATGATGATCATGGTGCTGTTACGCGCGTTCAGCACCTCTTCCAGCCACCGGATGGTGTTGATGTCGAGGTTGTTGGTGGGCTCGTCCAGCAGCAGGATGTCCGGGTCGGCGAACAGCGCCTGGGCCAGCAGCACGCGCAGTTTCCAGCCCGGCGCCACGGCGCTCATGGGACCCTCGTGCTGTTCCAGCGGGATATCCAACCCGAGCAGCAAATCGCCGGCGCGGGCCTCGGCGGTATAGCCGTCCAGTTCGGCGAAGTGCACTTCCAGGTGCGCTACCTCCATGCCGTCTTCCTCGCTCATCTCCGGCAGCGCGTAGATGCGGTCGCGTTCCTGCTTGATCTGCCACAGTTCGTTATGGCCCATGATGACGGTATCCAGCACCCGGTGGTTCTCGAAGGCGAACTGGTCCTGACGCAGCTTGCCGAGGCGCTTGCCGGGCTCCACCGACACATTGCCCGTGCTGGGCTCCAGATCGCCGCCCAGAATCTTCATCAGGGTGGACTTTCCACTGCCGTTGGCGCCGATCAGGCCGTAGCGATTGCCTCCGCCAAACTTAACGGAGACATTTTCGAACAACGGCTTACCGCCGAACTGCATGGTGATGTTGGCTGTGGAAATCAAAACTGGGTTCCGAAAAAGCGAAGGGCGAGAAGGACGGGGCGCCGTCGTTCGACGGACCACAAATAAAAAAGCCCCGCCGATGGGCGGGGCTTTCTATCACCAGGTGCCAGGCACCTGGTACCCAGGTTTACTGGGGTACGACGTTGGTCGCGCTCGGGCCTTTCTGGCCTTGCTCAACGTTGTACGAGACGGTTTGTCCCTCGGCCAGCGACTTGAAGCCACCGCCCTGGACGGCGCTGTGATGGACGAAGACGTCCTTGCTGCCGTCGGAAGGAGCGATAAAGCCGAAGCCTTTCTCGTCACTGAACCACTTGACTGTACCTGTTGCCATTTCGGAAACCTCTTGATTGAACTGAACGTGTGTATATGCAGACAACTGTCGGGATATTACGGAAGACTGCCACGCACTACGGAGAGGAGGTACTGCCGAAACACTACAGGAAAACACTGCACTCGTTAATCATACCGATGCCTGAGTGATCCCGCAAGGCTTTTCTTCAGACAAATTTTGACTGAAATCGCCTAAACTGGCGCTTTCCGGCGGCCAAGCCGCCCTCAACGGCTGTCCTGCATGAGCACGATTCCAACTGCCTACCGGAACATCATCGACCCGCTGGTCGGGGTGGCGCGCAACATCCTTGAAGACGGCGAGCAACTCGTGCCGGTCGCCTTCGTCGGCAACCTGACCACCGGCGAGACGCACCAGGTAATGATGAACGCGGCGTCCGAGCAGACCAAGGACGACTCGGCCTTCCTGATCCGCCAGTTGGCCGCGATCCATCAGGCCGACTTCATCTTTGTCATCATGGATGCCTGGGGTCTGCCGCGCGACAAGGTGCACCGGTACAAGGAAATCCTGGAGCGCTACGGCTCCATCGGCGCCTCGCCCTACCGTATCGATGTGGTGTCCTTCTCACTGGAGACCCGTCACGGCCTGTGGCTGGCCCAGGTGCCGGTCAAGCCCAAGGGTGCCTCAAAGAAACGCCGCACCTTCGGCGAACCCGAGTATCAGCATTCCACCGAGGTGCAAGGCCGGTTCGTCGACCTGCTGCCGGTAAAGGACTCTGACGCGCGGCCGGGTGCCTTGCACTGAGCCCGGCGTGTCCCGCGGGAACGACGTCCTCGGTGGTGGGTGGATTTCGATCCGGCCCGAGGCTGCGACTGTAGGGGCGACTGTAGTCGCCCCTCCTCCTCGGTAGATCCTTCCCTGGGAATCACGTAAGGCGATTCTCAAAATTAACATCCCAACTGCGTATGCCTGCCAGATCCGTAGGGGTCTTAGGGGTGACTGAAGTCGCCCCTACAGGTTGTTTGTGCATCACCGGTACGACAGACCCTGACGCACCACGGTGGTTGAATAGGTCCCGCCAACCGCCGCAAAGCCAACCTGAACGAACGCAGAGGAATCCGCCATGGCCCAGAAGAACCAAGACCTGTCGTCGCGCCAACTGCTTGACCTGATCGGTCTGAGCGAAGAGGCCCCGCTGGATCTGCTCGCGGACGAGCCGCTGGACGGACTGAACGGCGACCTCGGTGTGGTCCTGCGGGAGCGCTACCGGTCGTTCATCCAGCCGCATCGCTTCGCCCCCGGCGATCTGGTCGTCTGGAAAGCCGGCATGCGCAACCACCGCCTCCCGCGCTATGGCCAGCCGGTGGTGGTGCTGGAGGTGCTGGAGACGCCGGTATTCGATGCGGAGACGGATGCCGGGTCGACCTATTATCGGGAGCGTCGCGATCTCGTGCTGGGCATGATCTGGGAGACCGGTCCCGGCCGCGGCGACTTCGTCAGCTTCCACTTTGACCAGCGCCGGTTCATGCCCTACGCGGAGACCTGCGCATGAGCGATCACCGCACCCTCTGGATGCTCGATTACCTGGAGCAGCGTGAGCTGAGCGAACCGCTGCGCACCCTGTTGCGCGCCACCGGGCGCACCAGTGGCCGCCTCGCTGCCCGCATGAACCTGGGGCGCCTGGCGACCCTGCTGGGCCTGGACCAGGCAACGGTGCACAACGCCATGACCAGGCGCGCCCCGCTGCGGGCGCTCGGACTGGTGGAGTGCGACGACGGCTTCAGTGACCTGGAGGACTTTCTGACCCCCACCGGCCTGCTGCGCGAGGTGCTGGCGGCCACCCCCCGCGATGCCGAGGCGCTGCTGGCGCTCTTGATCGAACCCGCCCCGGCCGGGGCCAGCAGTTCCAAATTTGAGGGTCTCCTGCGGCCCATGGTGGATGCGGCGCGCACAATCGATGTGCTGAATCCCGAACATCGTGCGGCGCACCTTATCCACCCTACAAAATCGCCGG